>CAVKZC010000122.1:0-9979 GCA_963660455.1 Sphaerochaetaceae bacterium
TGCCATACTCATATGCAACCTTCAAGTCAAGGTTCATCATCTGCTCCATCATGGTACGCTTCGAAGAAGTTATGCCTTCATCGAATAGCAGTTGAGCCTCCACTTCCGTGACAGTACTGCCCTCAATGGCTGTAGAGTGCGTAATAATGGAGTAGAGATAGAACTTGTCGTAGTCTATCTGCTGCGAGATGCCCAACTCATCGTGCTGATGGAGTAAGGTAAGTAATATGTCTTTGTTTTTTGCATCCATATTCTAATCTTTTGGCAAATCAGGAATTATATGTCTGCCATTGTTGTCCTTAATCAAATTCCGATAATTGTCCATGGTCATTTTATCAAGCAAGCTTTTATGCTTGAATCCCCAGACAATATTTGCAAAACCTTTCATCTTTTGAAATATTTCATCCTCGTCATGTATACAACACCAATTAATATGGTTATAAGCAATGTAGTTTATATGCTCGTCTCTGTTGTACGCTTCGTAGTTCTTTAATGCAATCTGCCGCAATTCTTTCGTTTTGATGTCACAGAAAGTTTCTAATTCCAGACCATCATATTTTGCTTCTTTGATTTTATTGGACCCGTCTGGCATTCGTATTACTTCCCATTTTTCATACTTCGGATTTATATACTCAATTTCATCATCTTTGCTTGAATATAAACTTTCCTCATACTTTGGAAATATGGCGTCTAAGTATTTGTCACTAAGATAGCTATAGTGATATTCATATGGGTAGAGAAAGCTAGAATGACTGAACAATACATTGTCAGAACCTCTTCGTGTCCATGAATTATTGTGAACTTCAACCTTTAGTTCTTCAATCATTTTGGGTATGTCCAATTCTGCTACTTTTCTTTTCGCATAAGCATATGCATTAAACCAGTCTTTTTCATTAGGATATGGAAATCTGCGCTCGGCATATTGTGAGAACAGCACGGCATTGCTAACACTATCGAAGGCCTGCATTGACCCACAATGCGAACTGGTACCGTTTTCGAAAAATTCCCAATATACGAATGTATCTTTTCTGCCTATTGCAATGTTTGACTTCTCGAACTTAGGTCTATGCATATCATACCGAATATTACCGAGGAAATCACAATCATCAAGCTTGCAAATAGCTTTTATTTCATTAGAGTCGGTTCCCTTATTTCTATTATTTGCATTATTGAGCCAATCTTCCCTTGTTGCATAAAAACTGTCAGTTTCATCATCATTATCAAATAAGAAATGACGTGGCTGTTCTTTGTACAGTATCACTTCGCCTTCTTGATAATCTTCTTTTGATGAAAAATAGCGGAGTTGCCCCCATCCCATATCAACGATGAAGATATCGGACTTCTGAATTTTCTTTATGATAATACCTACTTTCATAATTTAACGAGTTCTAAATTAGAATGGTACTGAAAGGATAACACTATTGTCTCTTTGAAATTTATCGTCCCAAATAATCTTCAAACATATAACATCAGGATATCCGTCAATTAAATGCATCGTTTCTTCCCTATGAGATTGAGGATTAATTACTTTGTATGGACCAAAACTTGAATGATGGTATATACCTTCCATCTCTTTGTCAGAAGACAGAATTTCTATTCTTACATTTTGGGCATCTACCTTTCCTGCATTGACAAATCTGATTCGTGCAGTACCATTATGGTTGTGAATGATATTGGCTTTCATCTCAGCCTTTTTCTCATTAGCCACTTCTTTTTCTAGTTGCTTTATTTGCAAATCATTCAGAATAGCTTCTTGGGATTTCAGTTTTTTGTCATGCCGTATGTAGGTATAGATACCACCTATAATACCTAAAGCAGACAATACATGCCCTCCCCATTCTTTGAATAATGCAAGAAAACCTTCCATTTACTTGAACTTTATGAATTTATTCCCTTTGAATGCCTTTTTAATTTCATCTTGAACATGCTTGGCGACATCTCGTTCAATTTCTTTCTTTGTTTCAGCAAAAGCCTCTTCATTGAGCTCTTTCAACTCTTCTAAACCACCAAGATACTCTCTATTGCAAAAAGTACACTTGACATATGATTTGTCGTCATTGAACTCAAACTTGTCATCGCTACCACATGTGGCGCAACGCAATTTCACTTCATATTCGTTTTTTAATGCCATATCTATCAATTATTATATCATTCCACGTACTCTATTATCGTACAACTCGTTGAACCAAGTGTTCTTAAACAGGGTGTTGGCCCTGTCCTCTGTCAGCTTGTTGTACAACTCCAACTTGGTGTTGATGAAGTTGAGCAACTCTGAATCCACTTGCTCGTCAAACTTGATCTTTACGTCATCGCGCGAGTTCTGAGGGTTGAAGTACGACATCAGCTCGTCATTGCCCATGACGGTGTTCTTGAGGTTGTTCAGATCTACCTTGTCCTCATCGGTCAGGTCGATGCCGTAGGTTTCGTTGAGCACCTTGATGATGTTCGACAACCAGTCATATTCTTCTTGTGGCGTTGCTTGCGACTCGCCCGGGCGCATACCCTTCATCTCGGTGTCGCCGGGTTGCAGTTCCAGATTACGGGTGCTGATGTATTGCACGCGGTAGCTCTCCAACTGGCTCTCGTTGAGCACGTCGTATGGCAAACTTTCTTTCTTGAAGGGTAGTTTCTTCGCCAGTGCCAGGCAGAAGGGCGACAGTTTCTCCAGCTCGGCATCTTGGAACGTGATAATCTGGCTGAGGAAAGAGTAGAGCTTATTGAACGTGCGGCAAGTCTTGCGGAACTTGTCGAGTTGTTCCCCTGACAGGTCGTGGATGGCTCTGTCACAAACCTCGTCGAGCACGATGTTTACCTTCTGCTTGTCTTTGTTGTCCACGAAGAAATACTTGGCGAACTTGTCCACGTCCGCCGAGCCGAACACGC
The DNA here is from genome assembly GCA_963660455.1 of Sphaerochaetaceae bacterium. Classification (GTDB taxonomy): domain Bacteria; phylum Bacteroidota; class Bacteroidia; order Bacteroidales; family Bacteroidaceae; genus Prevotella. Next base: position 2,884 of record CAVKZC010000122.1, read on the forward strand.
CGAAGTCGCGCAGCTGCCCCTTCACGTCGTAGAGCGAGTTGGGGTCGGTCTCGTCCTTTTCCATCATCTTGCTCTCGTTGTAATACTCCTGAAAGTCAGCCTGCACGTCGTCGGGGTTGTTCACAAAGTCGAGTACCATGGTGCCTGTCTTCCCACTCTTGCAGCGGTTGAGCCGCGAGAGGGTCTGCACGGTATTGGCACCGCCGAGCTTCTTGTCCACAAACATGGTTTGCAGCAGTGGCTCGTCGAAGCCTGTCTGAAACTTGTTGGCCACGATGAGGATGCGATATTTCGGCATCTTCAGGGCTTCGGGGATGGACACGGTTCCCTCCAGTCCGTTCATGGATGCTTCGGTATATTCTGTGCCTGTATCCTCGTCGTACACCGTGCCAGAGAATGCCACGAGTGCCTTGTAGGGCAAGTTCATCTCCTGCATGATGCTGTCGAATTTCTGCTTGTTGCGCACGGCGTGCAGACGCGACCTCGTCACGAGCATCGCCCTTGCCTTGCCCTTTATCTCGTTCACCGTCTGGCTGGCGAAGTGCTCCACCATGATGCGTGACTTTCGCTCGATGGCGGCATCCTGCAAGTCTACGTAGCTTGACAATAGGCGCACGGTCTTCTTCTTGTCGTATTCCTTGTCGTCGAACTGCTCGTTGCGCACCAGCTTGTAGTATCGCTTGAACGACATGTAGTTTTTCATCACATCGAGGACAAAGCCTTCCTTGATGGCCTGCTCCATGGTATAAACGTCGAAGGGATGCTTGCTGCCGTTTTCCCGTTCGCAGAACAGTTCGATGGTCTTGGGCTTGGGGGTGCCGGTGAAGGCGAAAAACGATACGTTGGCCTTGCGCCCCTTGCGTGCCATCTCCGCCTCAATGATGGCGTTGAGTTTCTTCTCCTCGTCGTTGGTCTCCTCGTCTTCTGCGTCTTGTTGGGCTGCCTCGTCCAGCGAGAGTGCCTTGCGCATCTGACGATTGTTCTCACCACTCTGCGAGGAGTGTGCCTCGTCGATGATGACGGCATATTTCCTGTCGGGGAACAGACCGATGGTGTCGGCTATCTGGGGGAACATCTGTATGGTGGTGACGATGATGCGCTTCTTGTTTTCGATGGCTGTCTTCAGGTCGGCGCTCTTGTGTCCCTCCGCGCCCTTGCCCTGTCCGATGGCATATACTTCGCCGTCGGTGGTGGCAAACTGGCGTATGTTGGCTTGCAGCTGGTCGTTGAGCACGCGGCGGTCGGTCACCACGAGCACGCTGTCGAAGAGCGCCTTGTCGTCGGTGGCGTGCTGGTAGAGGTTGCTCAGGCGGTAGGCGAGCCATGTGATGGTGTTCGACTTGCCCGACCCTGTAGAGTGTTGCACCAAGTAGTTGTGGCCGGCACCTCGCTGGGTGACGTCGTCCACCAGGCGGTGTACCGCCCTGCGCTGGTGGTAGCGTGGGAAGATGAGGGCTTCGGATGTCTGCACCTCGAATTTCTTTTTGGCGGCATTGTAATCCTTCTCACTGTTCACTTGCAGGGTCATGAAGTTCTGGATGAGGTCGAGCAGCGAGTCGCGGCGCAGCACGTCTTCCCAGATGTAGCTGGTGCGATAGCCCGACGGGGATGTTACTCCGATGTTGGCGTAGGTCTTGTTGAAGGGGAAGAAGCGCGTGTTGTCGCCATTGAGCCGAGTGGTCATGTAGGCTTGCTCGGTGCCCACAGCGAAGTGGACAAGACAACGCTTGAACTCAAGGAACTTCTCGCCCTTCACTTGCCGCGATGCCATATACTGTTTGATGGCGTTGTGGTGGGTTTGCCCGGTGAGGGTATTCTTCAGTTCGATGGTCACCACGGGGAATCCGTTCACGAAGATGGCGAGGTCGATCTCGTTGTCGTTCTTCTCGGAGTAGCGCAGCTGGCGCACGATGGCGAGGCGGTTCTTGCGATACCATTCGTCGTGCTCGGGTGTCTTGTTGTTGGCAGGGCGGTTGTAGAGCAGCGTGAACTTGGCTCCGCATCCGGCATCGAACTTGTCGAGGCGTAAAACGGACAAAGTGCCTTGTGGTATCAAGGCACTGCTCTGCACGTTGGCCGCTGTGGCCTTCTGCAGTTTTTTGCGCATCTCGGAGTCTATCCTGTCGAGGATGCTTCGCTTGGCGGCTTCCTCGTCGCCGTTCTTGGCATCGAGGAGCTTTTGGTACTCCTCGGGCTGCGTGTCCTTCAGAAAGGCTATCAGCTCCGAGGCAAGGAGACAATGTTTCTTGTTTTCCTCCTTGTTATACTCGCTTGCCGCTATCTCCCTGTACTCCATGTCGGCGGTCTTGTTGCCTTCGGCATCGAGTATGGGTTGCGAGGTCAAGTACTTCACGATGTACTCTTCCATATATGTTTCGTTCGGTGTTCCTGCCATAGTTGCTTTATGCTTTTTGTGTTTGCCAATCCCGAAGGTCTATCTTGCCCGTCACTGCCTCGGTGATGAGGGAGGATTTGTAGGACTTCAAGTCGGAGAGTTGGAGTTCAATCTCTGAAATAGAAGAATTAATAGTTGCTATCTTTTCATCGAGATAGAAAGCAATCTCTTCTTGCTCCGTAAGAGCCGGAATAGGAATCACATGTTCTTTTATGATTGATTGGCTAATATTAGGTTGGCCTCCACCAATTGATTTTGAAATCAAAATATCTTTTGAAGCCTGCATCATATAGAACATATATCTTGAACTCATCTTTTCTGTTGGCGGTAGCACACAACATGCTTGATTAGTTGATGTCTCAATTTTCAAATATCCCACTTTTCCTATCGTTGCCCCATACATTGCCACAACAATACTATTAACAGGATAGAAACGCATATGCTTTTCTTTCACTGCCAACTGAGAAATATGTTTAGCCGTACTGGTGATATAGCCGTCTGTTAAATCTCCCGTTTGTAACCAATTGAAACCTTCATCTTCATAGTAAAGGCTATTGTTGCTATCTGGAGTTGTGCCACTGCCCAAATCTGAATATATCCAACCTATTTTGCTCATCTGCCATAAGTTCGGCGTTTTTCCAATCCACTCCACGCCGCTCTCTTTCATCTCCACGTTCTTGTCGAGACCTTTAGTGACGGCTTCGGTGATGACGGAAGAGCGGTAGGCTTTCAAGTCTTCCACCATCTTTTCCTTTTCAGCAATGAGCGCATCTATCTGGCTCACCTTGTGGTCGAGGTAAGAGGTGATGGTGTGTTGTTCGGAGAGAGGGGGAAGAATGACAGTGCTTTCACCCAATATTGATTGTGTAATACTAAACACTTTTACCCCACTTGCTTTGGAACGTATCTGAATACGCCATGGTTCTGATTTGAAAAGGTAAGCAAAATATTTATTGTCTCGTCCTTTTCCATCAAGTACCAATGAGTGATAACCTGCATATAGACCTTCACGGTCTATATACACACAGTTTCCACATCCTTCTTTATCTTCTGACGTGTCAGCAAAAATAAAATCCCCCACATGCACCTTGTTTTCGGGATGAGCTGATGCGGTCTCACTGGGTACGAAACGGAGTAGTTCGTCCATTATGGAAACACCAGTATTTGATTTGGAATGAATTTGGCCATAGCTTATCACTGGCATTCCTTCTTCCACGAGGTCAGCCTTTGTTATATTAAGTCCTCTTCCAAAAGAAAAAAGATACTTAATTTTAATGGCTTCCCAATGCTCGGGCACCTTGCCCAACCACTCCAGTCCACTATCCTTATATGTTTCGTATGTCCTCATCAATCCTCAAATATAGATTTTATCATTTCCGTAATGTTCTGCTCTCGCTGCATGATGCGTGCGGCGATGTCGGCAGAGGGTTCCTGCTGCTGGAACTTGTAGAAATATTTGGTGAAGTTGATTTCGTAGAGCTTGCGGGTCTTCGGCAACTCCACCCACGACTCGGGGTCGATATGTGGCAGCACCTCCTCGGCGAAATACTTCTTCCAGTCGCAGTCGAGGGCAATCTTCTCCGTGTCGCGCTTGCTGGCATCCGCCTGCTTCTTGCCGTTGCGGTTGAGCACGAGGTTGCCATTGGCATCGCGCTGGGGCTGCTCCACGGTCAGCTCATACTGCCCGAAGTCCTTGTTATGGAAAATCTTGCAGTGCTCGTTCTCCTCGAAGTCGAGGTAGAGGCGCAGAATCTGCTGCACATGCTCCTCCAAGATGTCGTTGCGCTTGTTGCCCAGACTCTTGGCGCAAGGCTTGCAGAAGTCCACGGCATTGATGAGCTGCACCTTGCCCCGACGCTCTGCCGACTTCCTGTTGGTGAAGAACCACAGGTAGGTGGCAATGCCCGTGTTGTAGAACAAGTCCTTGGGCAGGGCGACGATGCACTCCAACCAGTCGTTCTCGATCATCCACTTGCGGATGTTGCTCTCGCCCGAACCGGCACCGCCCGAGAAGAGGGGGGACCCATTGGTGACCACACCCACACGGCTGCCCTCGGGCTTCATCTTCGAGAGCATGTGCTGCACGAAGAGCAACTGACCGTCGCTGGTGCGAGGCGTTCCGGCATAGAAACGCCCCTCTGGGTCTTGGCTCTCCTTGAGGATGAACTCTTGGTCCTTACGCCACGTCACGCCGTAGGGAGGGTTGGCCATGATATAGTTGAACCGCTTGCCAGTGAAACGGTCTTCAGTAAAGGTGTTGCCGAGCTGGATGTTGTCAGCGTTCTCGCCCGACACCAACGCCTCGCTCTTGGCGATGGCATACGACTGCTCGTTGAGTTCCTGTCCGAAGGTGTTGATGGTGGGCTTGCTGTCGGAGTCGGCGCAGATGTCCTCCAGGATATATCGCTTGCCCACGTTCACCATGCCACCCGTGCCACAGGCAGGGTCGTAAATGGTGCGGATGATGCCGCTCTGCCGCAGTTCGTCGGCATCGGGGGTAAAGAGGATGGCCGACATGAGGCGAATCACGTCGCGGGGCGTGAAGTGCTCACCAGCCTGCTCGTTGCTCTGGTCGTTGGCAATGCGGATGAGTTCCTCGAAGATATAGCCCATGTCGTGGTTGTCCACCTTTGAGGGAGAGAAGTCGAGCGTGGTAAGTTCGCCGAGCATCTTGTAGAGCAGGTTGTTGCGGTTGAGACGCGCCACCACCTTGTCGAACTGGAAGCACTCGAAGATACGCTGTACCTCGGCGTTGAAGCCCTTGAGGTAGTTGTCGAAATTGATGGAGATGTTCTTGGCATCGTCCTGCAGCGAGAGCAGCGTGTGGCGCGAGGTGTTGTAGAATTTCAAACCTCCTGCCGTCTTGCGGAGCAATGGGTCGAGTTTCTCCAGGGAAATCTTGTCCTTAAACTGTTCATACTGCTCGCGCACCTTCTCGTTGTACGGTTCGAGGATGCAGTCCATGCGTCGCAGCACGACGAATGGCAGGAGAACGTCGCCAATCTCGCTCTTCTTGAAAGTGTCGCGGAGCACCACGTCGGTGATGTTCCAGACGAAGCCCACGTTGGGGCGGTGTATGTTGCTATATTGCGTCATTGTTCTATGTCGTTTCTTCTTTTCGGGTGCAAAGTTACTGGGTATCTGTGCGGTGTAACTGCACTACAAACAAAACATTTCGTTTTTGGGTTGGAAATATCCCTTTTGGCTGATTTGTCCGTTTGCCGCATGGAGCATTTCTGCCTTGCTGGTATGAAGCGCTTCGCAGATGGCCTTCAGAATTCTGTTTTGCGAAACCTCGGGCTTGCTCGACTTGTCGTTCTCTTTGATGCCTTCGCTATACAGATACTTGAAATGAATATTCTGTTCCGTAAGGGCAGTTTTGTCGATGGTGAACGCTTTTATCTTGTGCGCTGCATCAATGACAAAATAGTTGGAGACGATAAACCTGTCGTGCGTCTTGTCGTAGTTGTAGCAGTTGCTGTCAATGGAGATTAGCTCCATGTCGAACGAGGTATGTCCCACCAGAGTCTTCTTTATCTTGTTCACTTCTGTGGCCAAGTCTTTCATCTCTAAGTCAGCTTTCGTTCCGTCAAAGATGATGCTGACCGTAAATCGGTGCATTTGCTCTTTTGGCAGTAGCGTGTTCAAGATACTTCTCAAATTGAATTTTGAATCCTCTATGGTCTCGTTTGTTTCACTTGAGAAGAAATACCTGTCTACGATGACCAAGGAATTATACCTTGTCTTGATGCCACCAAGAAAGTATTCCCACGACTGTTCCTTGGACTCGTCAGAAGTGTCAAGCGTCCATCCTCTCTCTGCAAGAGAAGGCTCGGGCGTATTTTCCGTAGGTAAAAAGATGACTCCATATTTTTTAGAAATCTCATTAGCCTTATGTTCTGGAAAATCCATGATATAGGCAGGGTTAGACAGTTCCAAGACATTCTTGTTGTCATTCTTGATATCCTCTGCCAATTCATTGTCAACATCTATATCTACTCCTCCTCGGTAAAGATTCATGAGCACCTCGTTGGATATGTCCCATTCGTCTTCCTCGGAATCGTTGCAGACAAAGATGGTGCGCTGATTCCGGATAATGTCATACCAAACTCCACCTTCCATGCACAACTCGGTAAGTTTATCTTCTGTTGTATAGAGAGTAAACATAGGCTACTTGCGGTTTTTCTTCTTCTGTTCAAACTCCTTGCGAATAACCACCATGTCCGACTCCGTTGCAGCGTCGAAGAAGCCCGTCCCGAACTTTTCGACGAAGCCACCTGTCACCTTGTAATGCATTTGGTAAGGCTCTCCAGCATCACTTGGCAAGTAATAAACCTTGAACGGGCAGTTTTCCTCCACATCCTTTTCGTTAGCATAGTTGGCGTTTGCCACCAATACCTGACTTTTGCGGATGAGGTATTCGGAATGAGTCTCGATAACGAAGTTTATCTTGCAGTCCTTGTCTTGTGCCAAACTCTGGAACAGGTCAGCCAACATGCTCTGCATCTTGGGGTGCAAATTCTGCTCGGGCTCTTCGATGACCACCATTGTCGTGTCGACAGGTGATTTCTTCTTGCGCATGATAGTTGCTAAGCGCAAGAGGAGCATCATCATCTGGATGGAGCCCATGCCTTTGTCTGCCAACGGCTGTTCTGTGCCGTCCGCATCCATGATGGTAAGACAATAAGCCTCACCAGGAAC
>CAVKZC010000123.1:0-9978 GCA_963660455.1 Sphaerochaetaceae bacterium
CGCTGGACTTACCTCCAACGTCCTCCCCGAAGTTCAAAGTGCCATTACGGTAAAGAACTCAAAAACAGGGGTGTCCACAAAAAACGCTCTGTCGGACAATGCAAAAGAAATTTCTTTGCAATCAACCGAATCCCATTGGTTTGCCCTAAGAACGACTTACGGAAGAGAAAAGAAAGCCTATGACTATTTGATTGCTAAAGGTGTAAAAGCATTCCTTCCAACGATTAGAAATACAAAGATTGAAAACGGGAAACGGAAAACCGTTACAGAATCTCGCTTACCAAATATCTTCTTTGCCTACGGAACAGAAGACCAAATTAAGACTTTTGTTTACGACAATGTAAACTTGCCATTCCTTCGCTTTTATTATCGTCATTTGCACGAAGGCCGTAAAATTAAACAAACTCCGATGATTGTACCAAATAGTCAGATAGACAGCCTGAAGATTATCTGTGAAGCGGAAGCTACTGATGTTATCGTTTCAACCGACATCATCGAAAAATTTGAGATTGGTCAAGAAGTTCGAGTCATTGACGGTGCGTTTAAGGGAGTTGTTGGTATCGTGGCAAGGTATCGCGGTCAACAAAGGGTCGGTGTTTCAGTGGATGGTCTAATGACATTTGTCACGGCTTATATACCAACTGCGTTTTTAGAAAAATCATAGATGGCTAATCCCTATAAAAAAAATTGATTAACAATTACAAAAACTCTATCATATGAAATGTCCGAATTGCGGATTCGATAGAATCCTTCCTATGTACAAGGTTTGTCCTAAATGCAAACAACCATTGAATGCTTCTTCTACAGACGCACCAAAGAGTGAGAAACCTCAGCTTACTGAGGACACAAAACTGTTTACTGGCATATTCTGGTCTTATCCAAAGGCCATGAAAGACCCGGAAGCGTTTAAGAAATATGCCAAGAAGAATCCAAATGATAGTGCTCGCTTATTAAATAAGTGGAAAGAACAGGGACATGACATTAGTGCTTTAGCGGATTCACACCCAATAAATTTGGCATCGACAAGTTCTGTTGCTTCTTCTGCACACAATGACTCTACAACAACGACTCAAACCATAGCAAAAACAGAAACTACTGTTTCTGCTAAAAACAGTCAAGACGTTGGAGTTCTGCCGGTAGGTAAAGAACACAAGAAGCACTATGTATCTTGGACGATAGCTCCTGGTCAGATTGCTCGTAACATCTCCGCACAAGAATTTACAGAAATGTCAAATGCCGATGGTGTTTACGTACAAGAGGGCGTGACAGCGGTACTTTTCATCGATGGCGTTCAAGTCTCAGAAATGGAAGGTGGCGTTTATACATTCTCATCTGAAACCATAAGAAACAACGCACGGAAAGAGAAAGCAGAGGAAGATGCAGAATGCCGTGCAAAAGAAGGTTTGATACAGAAACTTGGTCGCCTTGGTCGTAGTGTAGCTAATTTCATCTATCATAGCCATGATGCGATTCGTAAAGAAAGGAGAATGGATAATGAGCGTATTCAAGAGCATGTACGTCGTATCACGTCTTCATCTGTCGTTTCCGTAGTACTTAAACGTGACGGAGTCGTTAATTTCACAATGGGCATCCGGCCTGTTGCAAGCGAAGATGGAAGTAGTACGATGGAATTTGCGCCATTCAAGATTCGTACACAGTCACTTACGGTCGATGTAGCAGTAGCCATGGAAGCTCGCATCTACGATTTCCATGAGTTCCGAACGACATATTTGATGGATCGCAATTCATATTCGGTGAATGACCTTCGTGTAGCATTGAACACCTTTATGCGGACAACGCTACAAAGGGCTATGCAAAGTTATACTGCCGATGGAGACCTGTTGCCACAAGACTTGATGTCATCCATCAGCTATAACTTGATGACCCAAAGCAGAGAGTTGCTGCACGGTATAGCCATCAGCAATGTGTTGGACATCACCACCGAGAACGAGGCTTTTGAACGATTCCGTGCCATTGAGGAAAAACTCTTTTGTACAGACAAAGAGATTGATTATTTGAGCAGAACGAATGAGTTTAAGAATCGTTTGCAATCCGTAGAGAACCAACAGAAAGTATCGGAAGCTAAGACTGAACTCGACCTTCGCAAGGAACTTGACAAGATAAACAATGACCAACTTATCCATGAGGATGAGATGGAGGCGTTCGTACAACTCCTGCAAAGCCAGAAACGAATTCGTGAAGCGGAAACGGAAAATGAGGAGTTAGCCGCCTTGTTGAAACTGAAAGGGAATCGTCTCGTCAGTGAAGATGAATTGGATGCTCTTGAAAACAGAATTCGTGACAAGAAGTTTGACAGAGAACAAGTGTCAGCCGAATTCCAATTACGTGCAACCAATCGCACCGAGATGGCACGTACCCAACTTGACCTGCAACTGCATAAGAGTGAACTTCTGGCAGAAGCTGAACTGACAGACATTCGCTTTGAAGAATTGAGGAAGAGCCAAGCACGTCAGTTCCAATTGGATGAAGCTGAGCAAGAGCATGACTTGGCTTCAGCTCGCCGGCAAGACGAATACACGGATTCACGTCGAGAGAAAGACGCAGATTTTTCAGACGCACGCCGTGAGAAAGACTTTGATTTTGAGCAACGCCAAAAGGATGCAGAATACGCTCGTACCCATCGTGAGGCGCAAGACAATCTTGACATAGAGAAGCAACGCAGCCAAAACGAGATGGACATTCTCCGTCAAAAAGCCGAGATTGCTCGCAAAAATATGCAAGCAATGCAACAGCATGAGCAAGAGATGGCAGAAAAGAAGCATCAGGAAGAGTTAGCTCGTATTGCTGCTCAACAGAGCATGTCCGCAGAACAGTTGATGGCAACTAATATGGCAGGCATGGACGCAGAGGCTCAAAAGGCTTTTGCTGAATCATTTGCTGCAGGCAAGAATGGTGATAAAGAACGTGAGATGTATGATCGTATGTTAAAGATGCAAGCTGATAGCAATTCTTCCAACCAGGCACAGCAATCAGCAATGATGCAACAGATGATGGCCATGATGCAGGATGCGATGCAGACTAATGCAACGATGGCAACCAATATGGCTGTTGGTCAGACGACTCAGCAACAAGCCAATTTGGAAGCCATACAGAATGTTGCTGGTGCCCGCCTTTCACAGGCAGAAAGCATGAAGGAGGAGTACCATAAGCAAATGGAACACGAGCAGAAGCGTACTGATGCAGCTCAAGACAAGGCTCTGAATTATACGACCAAAGTAACGCAAGAGGAGATAAAGGCAGATGCAAAAGTTGCAAGCAAGAAGAGTGATACAGAGGATAAATCACCTTATTACATACCAGACTTTGGGGCTAGTTACTCCTTGAAAGAGGTAGGGAATCTCATTCTCAATGGTACGATAGATCCAGAGACAGAGTTGGAAGTTAATGGTGACTCCATAACTGTAGCAGAAATTGACGAACTCCTCCCATTCTTGGAGAAAAAATATGGTGGTGCTTAAAACGAGGTAACTATGTCTATGTTTATTCCTTGTCAAAAATGTGGGCAGCAATATACCGAGGATTGGACTTGGTATGTATGCGACAAGTGTGGATACCACATCTGCCCCAGTTGCTTCGGCAGTCATTCAGGGCCTGGTAACGCCTACAATTCAGGTGGCTATAAGTGTAGCCAATGTCAAATGGGTTATCTTCATTTGCAACATGGCATACGTTCATCAAGCGAAGAGGCTCGTCCTATCAGCAAACTTGACGAATATTTGATGCGTGCTCGCGGACAAAGCCATGACAATCCAAAACAAAGGATGGAGGAACGTTCGTACACAACTACGAATTGTCAAGAAAGCGCATTTACAGAAAGATCCTCCGAGAAAGAACCTGATGGCATCATCTTGACTAATTCTGTACTGATAGCTCGCAAGTACAAACATACCAGCCCACAGGATGTAGTTAATAGACTTCGTCAGTTTATCAATGGAACTTATGACATTAATGGCTTTCAATGGGAACTGATAGATTTAGGTTGCAAAGATATGGCTGGTGCTATAGGCAAAGATGCCTCATGGATGGACTATGCTCAATTACTTTCAGACTATGCCGACGGTGTTGGTATCAAGAAGTCTGCCCATACGCCTTTATATATAATAGGTGGCAGCGATGTAATCCCTATGCCAGACTTTTATGCTTCCATAGGGCATGACATCAAGACCATCGAAGACTCCGACTTTCTGTATTGTTTCCCTACGGACTATGCATGGAAGAGGGTATCTATCAAGGATGCCATCTTCAATGTGGCTCGTTTGCCACTTGATTATGTAGGGAGTGGAACCTTGGATTCTACCATTGACCAAGACCTTGGAACATATTTCCAACGAGCATTAGATTCTTTGGAACAAGGCATTCCATTCTCTTATGCCATGATGACGGCTAATTCGGGAAAAACAGACAGGAATGATTGGACATGGACTTCTGCCGATGTCATGGCTAAGTTGCCACAGCAACAACTGAAGAATGACGGCGTGCTTACGAAAGACAACATGTTCCTTTGTCCTGCATTGGACGTGTTGGGTGAAGAGTATCTCAGCAATGAGAATGTTGAGCAGTACAAGCATAGTTTGGAGAAAACGGATATGCTATTTATTAATCTGCATGGTTCACCAAACAAGAGCATGTCAGGATATTTGGGGGCAGAGAACCGTACTGCCTATTGGGGAATGACAATAGAACTGATGAAGACTCTGCATGTTCCTGTCATCAATGCTTTCCCTTGTTATGGAGCAAGATATGGTCAATATTATTTTGACAACAACGATGGTTCGATGCCAGATTACGAGGTGTATGACCGTGAAGACTCCATGTTGCTTACTGCGTTCTACGAAAGCAAAGTGCTTCTCTTTACTGGCTCGTGCACGAGCAGTATGTGCAGTAAGGTGATTGGTGGCGGCTCTATTACAGACCACATCAACGATAGTGCAAGTGCCGTTGACCTGCTGATGCCAGCAGGCTATGCTGAAGCAATGCTCAAGCTGTACGCTTGTTATCTGATACAAGGCGAACCAGCAGGTTATGCTCTCTTGCACGCAAAGATTGATTACCTCAACTATCGTGCGAAGTACGAGAACAAGGATTTGGTATTCCTGACACTCAATCAGTTCAATCTTTTTGGTTGTCCGACGCTCTATTTGGCACCTCAAGATGCGACACGACAGTTGCATGAGTCATTTAAGTCTTTCTTTGTTGAACCAAAGGATTTGCCAGACGTGAAATACAAGACCGAGTTTGACAGATTTGAACAAGGCATAGACTGCGTACTGAACAGAGTACGCACACTTGTCGACAAAAATCTCAAGGCACTTGATGAGAAGGTACGCACGCTGTTGTATGAACCACTTGGTCTAACGGCAGATAACTTGACTCGTATTGAATCAGTTGAGTACAATGGGCAACAATCCTATAACTTTACATATGCCAAGAAGAATCCGTTATATCCGGAATTCTTTATAATTCAGATAGATAGCATGGGTAGTATAACGGACGTATTAGAATCAAGATGAAATCTATAACAAAACTTTTGAGTATGCCAATCCCTTTTGAGGATATATCCTTAAATCTTCAAGTGTATCGTGTGCGATTCGTAGAAGAAGAATTGCCAAACGATAAGAAAATTTCTATCTCTGAGTATGGATATAATCCTAAGCCGGAAATAATGCGTTTGAATAAACAAGGCGAACAAGTCTTGTATACTTCTACACACCCTTTGGTTGCCTATGAGGAGACGGTTACATTAGATTCGCATAAATTGTATTTTTATCTCTCTGTATGGCATAAAAGGGACGATGCAGAGAAAGAGTGTAGTTGTTTTCTTTCATCTTTTGAGTCTTGCTCTCAAGCCCCAAATAGCAATGCTAATAAGATATATCATTTGTACTATCAAAATTTGAATGAGCAAGATTTGCAGATAGTTACAAAGATTGGAAAAGTCCTGGAGAAGCAGTATCCGTCTGATAGCAAAGACAAATATAAGGATTCTTCTCAACTAGCCAGCAAATTATTAAAACAAGCAGATTGCATTATGACCCCTAGTGCTAAGGACAACAAGGAAATCAATATAACATTCAACAAAAATTTTGCTGATAACTCATTGGTTTTAGATCGTGTCTATTTCTGTAGAAAGTTTAATTCTCACCGAGAATCTTTGGCTTTTAATGTTGAGAAAATCGGAATTGTCTCAGAGGATAAAGTCGTTTGGTATAATTGGTATATTAAGGAGAATACTCTTAGAAATCATTGTAAAAAAACAATAAAAGTGGATATAAATGAGAAACAAGCCCTACTTTTTCCAAACGTCACGACTTCAGTTAGTGAATGGCAGAAAGGAATATATAAAGGAGAGGTTGTTGAATTTAAATTAGATTTAGTTCCTGAGGGGGGGATGTAAAAAGATGAAACAAAACAAATGAGTAAGATATGTCCAAAATGCAATAAAGAGTGGCCGGATGAGTTCAATGCTTGTCCTTTGGATGGCACATCTTTGGTAGCAAAGCAGCAAGAAAAGGCAGGCTTTAGCATGAATCTTGGTGATGCCAATGCTATATCTGGAGGGGTAAATATGTCTGACAATCATTCGGTCAGCAACAATACCGTCAATACAACGACAAGTAATGTTGATTCGCACAATGTGATAACAAATCATATCACGCAGGTAGAACGAGAAAAGACTCCCGAAGAATTGAAACACGACCGGGAACTTACTTATCGTGAGGAGTGTATTAAGTTATATCGCAATGGCATCATGACTTCTGATGGGAAACGGAAGTTAGAAGATTTGCAGTACCGATTGGGTATTGATGAGAACTCTGCTTTAAGAATCAATTCTGAGGTTTCCAAACGTGCTGAAAAGAAGTCCTCAGCGTTGTCACCCGTGCACCAAATTACGTTCAACAACATCAAGACGGCTATCAATGCTAACCGTTTGGATTTGGTGAATCGTTTGATGGCACAACTAAAAGCAATGGTTCAGCGTTACTCAGTTGAGGAGATACAGTTTACATACTATATGTTATTAGCCACCCTTCATCCGAAAGAGTGCATAGAAGAGTACAAAAGCCATAAGGAAGATAAGTACTGGCAAGCATTCTGGTCATCTATAGCCTATCGTCGTGTAGGAGATATAGAAAAATCAGAGCTTTTGGTTGCAGATGTCGGAGACAAATGGATTGATACGATTCCACAGGAAAACGTATTCATTCTCGCCACAATTAATGCTCTCATTGATAAGGATTTGTTTACAGCTAAATCATTGTATGACAATATCGTGGGGGAACATTCGCCTTACCTGTCAAACTTAGCCGCATGCCTGTACACTTTGCTCTATGATGACATTCTTTCAGAAGAAGAACTAAAACAAATGCAAAATGATAATAGATTCTACCTTGACAATCTCTTTGCAGATATACAAGGTCCGAAGGCTGAAAGAAATAAAAAGCAGAAAGAAGATGCTGAAGCCCAGAGACCCGCTAGAGAAGAACAGAGGAGACAAGAGGAAGTTGAAGCAAAACGCCTTGCAGAAGAAAAACGTTTGAAACAAGAAGGGATAGAAGCAAAGTGTCTTGCTGATGAGCAAAGAAAAAAGCAAGAACTCGGTGAAAATAGCGTTGCCGAGGAGCAAAAGGTGATAGAGAATGTGGATAAATATTCTGTCTCAACACCTTTCGATTCCAAACAACTATCTACTTATCTCGATAACTTTGGCTATTTACGCAGACTTTCTGAGGATGAAATGGCTCAATTGAAATCAATGCTATTGGATGCGCCTGCTGACAACTACCAAGCGTTGACACTTATGGGACAACTCTACTTGCAAGAGAATGATACGGCAATCAACCAGAAAAAGGCTTACGATGCACTGAAGACTGCATCAGAACATGGTGTGAGTGAAGCTGCTGCCTATATGAGCTATTTTTACATTTACGGAAAAGTTGTGCCCAAAGATTTGGACGAGGCTGAGCAACGGATGAAGATAGACGATGAATATAAGAAAAATCCTATTTTCATAAAGATGCTTATAGATTTATATACGGACAAAGGTAACGAAATGCTTGCAAATGTCTGGAAGTCAAAGCTAAAGAAATTTGAATAAATTAAAATATCAGCAACTATGAAATTAATATGTCCTGATTGCGGTACGCAATACGACTTTGGCAAATTTTGCCAAGAGTGCGGTGCTAAACTTCAGGAGGTTACTCCTGAATTAGTGTGTCCATCGTGCGGATACAAAGCGAAGTCTGGTAAGTTCTGCCCTGAGTGTGGAACTAAATTGACCGAACAAATCCCCGTTTCCCAAGCACCAGCTGTTCCTGAGACACAACAGCGCACATTCAACGAACGAGATTATAGATTTGCCAAATACTATGACAAGAAGGGATTCCCACGTACTATTTCGCAAGAAGAGCGTGCTCTTGCTAAAGAAGAGCTTACGCCATATGTCAATCAAAATATTGCCGAGGCCAAGATGTTATTGGGGTTGATACTCCTTGATGAATTTAAAGAGTGTAATGAACAAAATGTCTTTGAAAGAAGTGAGTCCCTTTTAAAAGAGGCAGAGAATGCGGGCGACAAGTTTGCATACTATATGCTAGGACTGTTCTACTTTTTAAAGGGAGAAACTGAAAAACTTGACGAGGCAGAAAAACGTCTCTTAGAATGCTACGAAGAATACCAAGATGGAGACTCTGCAGGAATACTTGCAGAACTGTACGCATATACGGAGGCGAAGCTTGATTATAAAAAAGCATTTGAATATGCCACAATTGCTGCTGACGAAGATGAAACTTCAGGATACCAAGTCTTGGGCGCATTGTACCTAAATGGTTGGGGCGTAGAAAAGGATATAGAGAAAGCTGAAGAAAATTACATTCAGGCTGCAGCCCTTGGAGATGAATTGTCCATGAACCAAATTGGTTATATCTATTTGGGGCAAGAAGGTGGTGAGGCAAATCCCGACAAGGCCTTTTATTGGTTTAATGAGGCTTCAAAGAAAGGTGATGACATGGGTATGTACAATCTTGGTTGTTGCTACCGTGAAGGCTTTGGTGTAGAAGCCGATTACGAGACTGCAGCTGAATGGTTCAAGAAGTCTGCTGACTTGGGCAATGTAAGTGCCATGAAAGATTTAGGGCAATATTACCAAGAAGTTCTGATAGATGGCAAGAAAGCCTTAATGTGGTACACTAAAGCCGCAGAAGCTGGCGATGCTGAATCTAAGAGCTTATTGAGTGAACTTTATGACGATGAAGAGAATTGTGCAGCTAACAAAGAGTCTATTGAACAAGCATCATTGGTGGATAGGGAATCGACTATAAAAGAAGAAAAGTCCAATGGGGGTACATCAAATGAGTGGATTGTTCCTGAAGGTGTTTCCATATTTACGGATTTAACCTTTAAGTCACTACCGAATACATCTGCAGAATGGAGAGGACACATAGAAACCATTCGATTGCCAAAGACTTTTCGTGTAGAAGACCTCGCATATTTAGATGACACATACGATTATATGGATAATTCTTTCTATGCATTTCTCAATTTAAGGAAAGTGATTATTCCAACAGGTGAGATAGATAGATTTTGCAAATTGTCAACATGGATTAATCAAAATTGGGATAAAATTTGGAACGACGATGGAACTCATGTCTACCCTGCAATATTGCCATTAATGGAAAACAATGAGTATTTCAGTTTCACTCCATACACAGAGACTGTTGTTAGTAAAAACTATTTTGGTAATGTGATTTTGTCGCCAAAATGTAAAGAGATCTCTCCAAAGACATTTCGCCGTAATAAAGGGCTTGACACGATATATATGTTTGATAGTGTGGAGATTATCGGGAAAGAAGCATTCCTTGGATGTGAGAATTTGAAAGAAATACATTGGTCTAAGAATGCCAAGGCAATACAAAAGAATGTATTAAACGGATGCAAGAGCCTCAAGAAAATAGTTATACC
>CAVKZC010000124.1:0-9967 GCA_963660455.1 Sphaerochaetaceae bacterium
TTGTATGGCAAACCCTCCCACTGCCTTTTGGCAGGTGGGGCATTAGGCTAATACATAGCGGTATTTATGTAACATACTTATACACAAGATGCAACGTCATACCATAAAATTTGATGGTAACAAGAAAATAACAAAAGAGATGAGCAACTTAATCTTTTCCGATGGTTGCTCATCCCTTACTTTTAGTTCCTTTCCTCGAAAAAGGAAAAGTGTGTCAATCTTTGAGAAAAATGAAGTTGTGGACGTATTCTACAATATGAAGATGCCGAATGACAAGAGTTAATAGCAATGCATAGAATCCAGCCAAGGCATCATCAAGCATACATCCCCATCCTCCATGTATGTTTTTATCAATCCATCTGCATCCAAACGGTTTAGTTATGTCTATTATACGGAACAAAATAAACCCAATAGTGGCAAGACTAATAATGATGTATGAAGAGCCTGATACAAAAGTAGCTGCAAGTACAGCAATCCACGTTCCAAAGAATTCATCGATAACAACAGCACGCGGGTCTTCTCCCCAATATCTTTCCATGACATTATCAGTCCAGACTCCAATAATGAGTGAAGACAAGATCAAAAAGCACGTTGCAATGAACAAAGCCATTGGTGTTAATGCAAAATACAAGCCTATCCAAATAAGCAACGCTAGAAATGCGCCGGCGGTCCCAGGAGCGCAAGGTACAAATCCAGTTCCAAGCCCAGTAGATACAATGAGGTGCAATATAGGTACTCCTTTAGTATTATGCTGATTATTATTGCTCATTTTACTTGCCAAACAACGATTTTAGAATCATCTTTCCGATTTTGCGTTCAAGGCCTGCTTTTGACGTTGGAATACCTGTTTCACGAGCAAACTTTTGTTTTGCTTGTGTGACTCCCAATGCCCTTTTCCATGAAAATGACAATCCGGGAATTCCGGTGTTTGATTTGCGTTTTACCATATTAAAATCCCCATTTTAAGTCTTCTGCCGAATTTTGAGCATCTTCTGCGGTTGACTGTGCTTCATCTGCTGTTGATTGTGCATCTTCTGCCGTAGATTGCGCTTCATCAGCTACAGAATATGCCTCGTTTGCTCTTGACTGAGCAGATTCAACATCAGACTCAATGTTATTTAATTCCGATTTTATAGTTTGTATTTGAATTTGTTGTATCACAAGAATCATCAATAGTACAACAACAAATAAAGTTTTCTTAGTGAAGAAGTGCGACCATTTCTTTTTGTTTACCCAAGAAGACTCTTCCATATTGCTTTTGTCAAGTTCTATCATATAAATGTGTAAAGGGTTGCACCATAACCAAGACTGCGCAACCCTTCTTGAAATCTAAGAGTTACTTCTTGAATAATCTCATAATCTCTCCAATCCAAAGGACAAAGGATGTTGCGGCCGTAATAATTATCCAGTCTATCAACCTCACACCGCCTTCGGCGACATTGAACATCTCCTGTAAGCCAGGGCACTCTGTCATAAGCACCTGGCCAACAAAGATGACAAGTGCAATGAGGATAAACCACTTGGTGTCTTTCCAAGAGATTCCCTTGAAAGCAGAATCAGAGGTCATAAATGCCTTGGCATTGAACATATTCCAGAACTGCAGCATCACGAAGATGGTGAAGAACAAGCCAAGTTCGTAGGCAGACAAGCCATTGTTCTCGCCCCATACGGCAGTGCCGTCAAAGATGTCCGTGAGACAAGTGATGTCAGTATGCTGGAAGTAAATGCACAGACCGAGCAATATCACCGTGAAGATGCCACCCACGCCGAGAATGCCAGCTCCCATACCTTTCAAGATATGCTCGTTGACAGAGCGCGGTTTCTCTGCCATCACTGTCTTTGTCGGTGGCAAGGATGCCAAGGCAAGAGCCGCAAAGGTGTCCATGATAAGGTTCACCCAAAGCATCTGAGTTACTGTAAGCGGAGACTCCTCACCGATGAAAGCACCGATGGCTACGATGAGACATGCTGCAACATTCACTGTCATCTGGAACAGGATGAATCGCTTAATGTTTTTGTAGAGTGAGCGGCCCCACATCACGGCGTTGGCAATAGTCGAGAACGAGTTGTCAAGGATAGTCATATCACTGGCTTCCTTTGCCACTGCAGTACCATCACCCATTGAGAGACCTACATTGGCAGCATTGAGGGCAGGGGCATCGTTGGTACCATCACCTGTAACCGCCACTACGTAATCAAGTCCTTTCAGGATGCGTACGGCACGCTCCTTGTCGTTAGGACGGGCACGGGAGATGATTTTTACTTTAGGTAAGCGATTCTTCAGTTCCTCGTCACTCATAGCTGCGATGTCCGTTCCAATCAGAATATTTTCATCCGTATCAGTCTCTTTCCACAAGCCAAGTTGACGACCGATTTCCTTGGCAGTGCCCGGAGCATCACCAGTCACAATCTTCACTTGAATGCCAGCATTGAGACAGTCGGCAATGGCAGCAGGAACATCCGTACGGACAGGATCCTCTATTCCTACGATACCCATCATAGTTAGGTCATTGATAGCCAACTTGCCATCTTTGAAAGCACCATCTACAGTTTCTAGTTCCTTGTATGCAAATGCCAAGGTGCGGTTGGCATGGCTCTGATACTCGGCAAGTTTGTCGTTATATGACTTCTTGTCTGCATCAGACAACGAGCACATACCCATAAGTATGTCTGGCGCACCCTTCACGTAAACGACAGGTTTACCAGTAACGGCAGACTTGACGATGGTTGCCATGTATTTCAGTTCGGTGGTGAACTGGATGCGGTCAAGCACATCGAGTGACTCACGCAAGTCGAGATAGTTTATGCCTTGTGCGTTAAGCCACAACAACAATGCGCCCTCTGTAGGATTACCTATTGCCTTAATCTTTCCGTCAGACTTATTGTCAGAGAAGTCGAGGTTAGCAGTGGTATTGATGGCGATACATTCCTTCAAGAGAGAAGAAGTCTTGTCATCACCGAGTTTCTGATTCTCAAGCCCAGCGAATGCTGTACCTACGACAGTCATCTGGTTTTGTGTCAGTGTACCAGTCTTATCAGAGCAAATAACAGAAACGGCGCCCATTGTCTCGCAAGCGTGCATGGTGCGGGGCAAGGTGTTCTGCTTCATCAATCGCTTCATGCTGAATGCCAAACTCAACGTTACTGCCATTGGAAGACCTTCAGGCACTGCTACCACGATGAGCGTTACGGCAATCATGATAGAGTCAAGCGCATACTGAATAAGTACCAGCCAGTTTGTTGCCGTCGTTGTACCTTCTGCAAAGTAAACGATGATGCCCATGATGGGCAATACCATAAAGGCGAGCACCTGCCATAGCTCCATACTCTCCTCGTTGTCATCGTTTTTCTTCTTGTTGAGGATGAAGTATATGATACCAGCCAATACAAGCGACACACCGAGACATCCACCCAATGATCCATAGTTCGGGTCAGGAAGCATAATGGCATGACGAACCAAACGGCCGAGGACAATCAAGATAGCAAGACCATAACTTGTCTTGGTAATAAGTCCTGCCAGTTCATCAAGCTTTTCACTCAAAGGAGTAGCTTCGCCATCCTTTACTTGAGCTGCTTTAAATACTTCACCACAAGCAGTAGCATCGCCAACAGCAAACACACGAGCTACACAGTCACCCTCCATGACGGTACAGCCTTTCATCACATGATTAGAATCATAGGTGGCATCCTTGTCAAATTGTGCAGGGTCAGTTGTCTTGGCACACTGTAGTTCACCTGTAAGCGAAGACTCATTGATCGTAAGGTTCATACAACTCAGCACCTCTGCATCAGCAGGTACTTCTTCACCTGCCTCAAGCAGAATGATGTCTCCCACTACGATATCCTTGCGTGGTACTTGGCACACGTTGTTATTGCGAATAACCTTTACGAGCGTATCGTCGTTAACTTCATTAAGACTCTTGAACGTTTTCTCATTTTGTGCATCAAGAATATGTGCAACGGTTGTAGCCAATAGCACAGCTGCAGCAATACCTATAAGTTCGAGATATGGTCCCCATCCTTCAATGCCGCCAAAGACACCATTATAGAAGGCGATACCGCCTGATAGTATTAGGGCAAAGAGCAGGATGGTGAACAGCGAGTCAATATCAAAAGACTTCTCTTCTTCATTCCATTCACCGCCTAGATAAGCCACGAGATACGTGAGGGCAAACAGGACAAACGATAGCACGGGAGCTATCCACATTCCATCGTGCTGTACTACAAATGCAGCAACAGCTGCGATGACGAAGATTGCCAAATCGACCTTTAGCAGCCAGAAATGCATACAATCTTTAATCTTGTCCCACATGGAGTCTTCTGCAGGTGGTGTCAGAATATTGGCACCATGTTCCTTACGGCTTTCGAGCACTTGGGCATCTGTCAAGCCAGAGTAGTGATGTTTTTGTTCCATATTGTAATTTATTGATTATTAATCTTCTGTTTGTAAGTTACTCGTAACACCTTGTTACTATTGTCGATTTCGATTTTTCCGAGTTTTGACAAAACGCTTTGTCCCAACAACAATGGAGCAGACTGGTTGCGAACAACGGAAGCTTTTATATCTTTAAGATGTAGTGTTCCCAGTTTTACATCACGCAAGTTAACGACAGTTCCTTCTGAGATGTTGCCGTCTGCAGTCATATAGTTTTGTTTACCTATTATGTCTGACGAAGACAAATAGTCATTCTTCAACATAAAGGTAGCCTCGACAGAAGACATAGAAACATCAGCAGCTCCAGTATCAAATATGAAGTGAAGCGGAAGGTTGTTGATGCTACATTTCACTTTGCATACACCATTATCCTTTGTAAAGGGGATTTCTTCGGACTTCTGTTCATATACAGATTCGTCCTTTTCTTCCAACATTTCTGCCTGATGTTTTTTCTCATATTCATTCATTAGAGATTCGTATTCTTTTGAATTACGAATATTGTTCAAGTCACGGTCGCGCTTGATATGAGCAAATCGTCTATAACCACTTTCAAGAGCTTTACGCAAGTATGAAATTGACTTCTCTTTTTCGCCCATAATAGAGTATAGACAAGCCGCATCATAATAATTACCTTTGCCGTCTTTCTCCAATACTTTGTTCAATATTTCAATCGCCTTATCTTTGTTGCCAAGATAATAATATGCATAGAAGGAACATTCGGCATCTTCAGGAATGGAATCAAGCTTTATTGCCTGTTTGAAATCTTCATCTGCTGCATTTTTATCTCCTTTTTGCAGATATAAAACACCTCGGTTAAAGTAGCCGTAAGCATATTCTGGTTCCAATGTAATGCTCATTGTGTAATCTTCCAATGCTCCTTCTGTGTTTCCAGAATGATCTTTGAACCAACCTCTACGATAGTATGCAAAATATTCTTCGGGATTCAAAGCAATATAGTCATCCATGACTTTAATTGCCTCGGCTGAATTTCCTGAGTTGTCCAAAATGTTTGCCTTGTAATACAAATATTTAGTTTCAGTCGAATCTATAGCAATAGCTTGATTGCAATAATCCAATGCTTTATCGTAATCACCCATTTCGTCAAAGCAAGAAGCTATGCGATTAGCAACCATATGTTCTGGCTCTTGTGCCATATACTCCTTGTAGTATGTAATAGCAGTGGAATACTTTTTTGCTCTTTCATACACAACCCCCAAATCGTATAGCCATGACGTTTCCTTAGGTTCCTTAATCTTCTGGATTTTCAACTTGGCAACAGTTTGGTTAAATGCAGAATCAGCCAATTCCTGTAAAACATAGAATGCTTTACTGTCATGGTCTATTCCCAATGCAGTTATTACATCATCAATAGCCTCGTTGTATTTTTTCAGTCCTATATAGCTATCTGCCCTAAAAGAATAAGCGGAAGAATAATTCGGTTCCAATTTGTTGACATAATCAAACAGCTTTATGGCTTCTTCATATTTCTTTTGAGCATTGGCATTACGCCCCAATCCCATATATCCCATCACGTCACCTTCTTTCAAGGCAATCATTTTCTGATAGTCTTTATCTGCAAGGTCGTATTTTTCTAGTTCATAGTAAACTTGCGCTCTTGCATCATAGAGTCTGTCGTCATCAGGTCTTACAGAAATAGCTTGCGTGTAATCTTTGATGGCTTGAATGGTGTCTTCAAGATTAAGATAGACCTTGGCACGTGTAGAATATGCAAATGCCTTGTATTCCTTATCCTTGGCAGGGATTTTCTTTACTGCAACATTACTTGCAGTCAAAGCACGTCCAAACTCTTCATTATAGTTTCTCACCAAAGCAATCCATGCAAAAGCATAGCCATTGTCTGGATGCTCTGTGATTTCCTTATTCAGATACTCAAGAGCCTCCTCTGTATTATTCTTGTTGATAGCTTCCACACCTCTTGTGTAGTTATAGCTATCTGGTCGCTTGATGTTGTCTGCATAGGTTGCAGAGGCACACAAGACTAAAAGTGTAAAGATAAATTGTCTCATAATATTCAAGTTCATTTATTTTCCTTTACTTCATCTTCTCTTTTCAATTTGTCAAACTCCTGTCTAAAATAACGCTGGGCATCAAAGAATCCTGCCAACATTGCAATCAGATAGTTTTCCACATGAGGAATCTGCGGAACCAACAAACATTGTCGCTTAGTGTGAACAGAGAAACGTTGGTTCTCCTGGTCGATAGAATATATGAGAGTCAATGCTTGCCCTGTGTTCACAGTATTTATTGCCTTACGGATATGACATATATCGTCAAGATCATCCAAACTGACATCTCCCCAAAAGGTATCCCAAATCGTAATCATCAAGCAGTCTTTCGATGCATCAACATGAAAATATTCACCTTGATAAGTGAAAGAGATACGACTTTCGTCTTTCTCATCAAATTGCAATTGACAATTCAACTTTTCCTCCAATATCTTCACACACAATTCCTTTGTGTTCAATCCTTGATATTCGTTTTGATATTCATCCATACCATTATTATTAAAATGTGATACTTCCGCACCAACCGTCATATTGGGTGCGTTGGCTATACGGTCCATCTCCTATTCTTCTCTGTATTTCTTATTCTTATAGCTTAAGAAATAACAGAATAAGACTACTGCAATGATTAATGAGATAACACATTCCATAAATACCTTACTTTAATTTTTTGTTACTTTGTTTTCAGGTGCAAAGGTATTGCAATTTATGCAATCGTACGAAAGCCTACCATTTGCACCTTCCCACACACAAGTTTTATCTTTCAGCAAAACTCTGAACCCTACTGAAAGCCATGTTAAACTGCGCCATTCTTACCCTTTCGGCACCAGCTATGGCCATCTCGTAGTCACATTCTTTGTCGCCCATTTTGCTTGCGACAACGAAGAGTTCCAAACTCATCAGCAGCACAAAGAACACGGCATAAAAGATTCCTGCAACAGTTCTTGTAGTAACGATGGCAACCATCGCCTCCAGTTCCTCCAAGAAACCAACATTGGCCTGACATTCCTTTCGAGTGACTTCCTCAACGGTCAGTTTCTTCTTTGTCAACTCTATCTCCTGCAAATCCAGCTGCTTCACCTTCTCATTGTTAGCCACGATGACAGCTTGTTTGGGATTGGGCACTTGGTTGGTGGTCACCGAAGGGTTATGCACCGTCTTGATGCGTCCGTTCACGACCAACTTAGCCTGACTGTTCGTCACAGACTTTTGAAGAATCCGGGGATGGGCATTCACATCCGCCTGAAGCATGGCATTGACCTTATCCAAAGAATCCTTTTCTGCATGGACGGCATTCAGTTTGCCGTCTATCACACCCACTCTTTTCTGTGTAAGTTCTGCAGTCTGCTGTTCTATGGTATCCGCCATCTGCTTGTCGATATCCTTGCCAAACATCGTTTGGTCAAAAATAGTAGAACCAACAACCGCCATCACGACAGCTATGCCCACTCTGAATCCCACAAGAGCCTTCGTAGGATGCACCGCTAAAAGAATTTGTCGCTCTATCATGACAATAATCGTCACGAAAACCAACGAAACCAATGCGCATCCCCATAGAGGAAGGCCAATGTATCTCTGCGCAAAGCAGAATCCAATGACGCTCCACACGATGACCAAGATAAGCAACGCTGAAGTATATTTGCTCAACTGACTCTTACTCGCCTCAGAGCACTGCCCCAAGACATTTGCATTCCAACCTGTCAGCACACAACCGAATTTTATCCACCAACTCATAAGCCATTTCCCTTGAATATTCCACATGTTAAGAAGCCATAGCCTGTTTTGCGGCCATGTAATTGCTGGTAGGCATTTGCGAAATTGTTGCAGTTTTTGCTGCGCCACTCATGGCGATGGTAGCAACACCTCTCAAGAAACCACACTCATACGACTGCAAAGGTATTGATGCCTCATTGGCATTGTTTCTAAAGTCAAGTTCCAATTGGCGCAATTCTTCCTTGTGAGAATCGAGCAAGGACATCGTCTTCTCTATTTCCGCTACCGTAGTCAGCAAGCCAGCTGCGTTGCAATTATCGATGCGAACCTGCAAGTCTTGCTTCATCACATCATAGTTGAGGTTGATTTCTCTGAACACCATCAGTATCTTGTTGCGGATAAGGTTCATATTCATATCGCGGAAAGCCAAGTCGCTCTTCACCATCGCATCAGCCAACCCCTTCTCCTCATAGTTTTTGTGGAGGTAGCCATAGATGACGTCTATCGGCCAACCGGTTGCATAAGAAACCGTCAATGGTCTGTTCACACTTGGAGTTTCTTCCTTTACAGGAACTACACTCTCAACTACCTCCTTTGCTGGAGAAGGCTCTGCTACTGGCAGTGAAACGGAAAGAGCTTTCTCGTTGTCACCCTTCTTGTTTAAGAAATTAAAGAATCCCATAGTCTATACACTTTTTTAATTGTTGTTATTTTTATTTTCTGGTGCAAAGGTATGGGTTTTCTTGCAATGAGATCGTGATTTCACAACGTTGCACTTACATCAGCCGAAAAATGCTTTTCTTTTGGATGCAAGGTTACAACATACTCCCTAACGCTTTAATTCAGACTGGCAATCAACGACTTGCTTAAAAGAAGCTGCCACCCGAATCACTCCCAAGAAGACCATTACCAACGAAACAAGCCAATATTATTGGTAGATGTTCATTGAAAAATATCATCTAACAACTGATCCAATAACAAATGCTATTATCGCAAGGACATAGACTCCCAAGACAACAGCACAGATAATACCAGAATATCTGCTAACATATCTCAAGCTGCCAAACATCCCTTCCAATTCCTCCTCATCATCATTCCGACATGCATTACGAGCCTGTTTTACGAATGCGAATACTTTTTTCAGAACAGGATAATAGACAGCAGATATTGCTACATAGATTAACCCAATATATATTTTCTCACCATTACTATAGCTATCTCTAAGTCCCCAAAAGAAAGTTATCAAACCAACAAAAGCCAAGATACCAACAGAAACACAACCTATGATATTCATAAATTTTATCCATTTGGTTGCCTCCAAAAGATTCTTTTTCATTGACTCTGTAATCTGCAATCGACTACCTTGATTCTCTCCATTTTTCTCTAAATCTATACCCATAACTTTAATTCTTTACAAGTTGAACAACAATTAATCTACCTCCTTGACTCTTGTCGAGCAGTATCTGCCTGCCATCCGTTAGTGGCACAAACTGCCCGATATGGATAGGCTTCTTGTCTGTGACATCATACATATCTGGCAAACGACGGTTGATAAGAATCCACTGACCATTGTAGAAGTGGAAATCACCGACAGGTTTCTTATCATCCGCACTCGTCTTCTCGTTGGCAGCCACAAGGTTGTTGGAGTGCCAGCGGTAGAGGGTCTGCTTGTCATAGACCATAAGGCGGTAACGCTCTGATATGAACTTGCCGTGAGATGGTGCATAGTAAAAATTCAATATCGGCAAATAGACGCTCTAAAACAACCGTTACCAATTATAACCATCCAAGATGA
>CAVKZC010000125.1:0-9963 GCA_963660455.1 Sphaerochaetaceae bacterium
CAACGCCCTGGGTATACAAGGGGTTAACGTGCGCCCTGTAAGGGCAAAAGCGCTAAACATCATGCGCGTGGTAGCGCTTTTGCCCTTACAGGGCGACATTCTCCCTTGCATCATTACCCAGGGTGATACCCTGGGCTAGGCGCTTCTGCCCTTTCAGGGCGTGCAGGGGAAATGTACCAAGTTTTTTATCATCCCTTAGAACGGGTACCCCACGGCCAGGTGCAGGCTGTTGGCATTCTTGAACGAGTCGATGTTGAAGAAGCCGCGCTTGGTGGTGTCGTATGGCACATGAAGTCCGATACCCCAGTCGATGCGTATCACAAACATGCCCACGTCGTAGCGCACGCCTACACCTGTGCCCACAGCCATCTGGCGGAAGAAGCTCTTCAGTTCGAAACGGCCGTTCGGACTGTTCTCCTCGTTCCGCAGTGTCCACACGTTACCGGCATCGAGGAACACGGCTCCGTAGAGGTCGCCCCAGATGCGCGGACGGTACTCCAAGTTGGCCAGCAGCTTGATGTCGCCCGTCTGGTCGATGTAGGAATACTTGCTGTTTGTAGGCACAAACTTGCCGGGACCGATGCTCCTCACATTGAAGGCGCGCACACTGTTGGCGCCACCTATATAGAACTGTTCGTAGTAAGGCGCCTTGTCGGCATTGCCGTAGCTCCAAACCACACCGGCATTGACATGGCCCACGAGCACCGACTGCTCTGACGTGCGCCATGCCTTGGAGAAGTCGGTCTCCAACTTCAGGAACTGGGCGAAGGGGTTGCGGAAGAGTTCCTTGTCCTTGGTGTTCCACTTCTTGCCGGCGCACAGGTAGCCCAGCGAGAGCACATTGCCTGCCTCGCTCACCGTGGTGCTCCACGTGATGGGGTTGCGGTAGGTGGACGGACTGGAGTAAGTGTACGTATAGCTCATCTTGGGCACAAACTGGTTGCGCATGGCTATCTGGAGGTAGGGACTCTGGGCTATCGCATCGTCGAAGGCCTTGGTGCGGCTGTTCATAAATTCGTATGACAGCACCAGCGGACTGAACGAGTGGCGGCTCTGGGCAGAGGTGGCCCAGTCGTAGGTCAACTCGCCCGACACGACATGGCGGCGGAAATAACCGGCGCGGTTGAGCACATTCATCGATGCCTTGAGGGTGGTGGTGGGCGTACCGTAGTAACGGTGTGGCATGTGTCCCTTGCGGAAACGGCGCTCGTTCTGTGCGGAAGAGCGGAAGAGGTTGAGGGGCGTGATGATGCGCGGGAACGTCACTGCCACATCGGCACCATACTCGTATGAGTTGACGTGGTTGGAACTGGAGCCGTTGCCGTTGTTGCGTGTCTGCCATTCATAAGATCCGTGCAGGTTGATGTCGAGCTTCTCGCCTCCCCTGAAGGCATTGCGCTTGGTAAGACCCACCACCAGTTCAGGACCGATCCTGCCCGTGGTCTTTCCCTTGCCGTTGGCCTCGATGTAGAAGTCGTAGGGCTTGTCGAACACGAGGTCGATGTTGGCATCGAGGGTATCGCAGAGCGCCGTGGTGTCGCGCGGCGTAAACTGCAGACTGGTATAGCTGAAGAGGCCCATCGACTGCAGGTTCTGGCGGGCCTTTTCCTCGTTCTCCACACGGTAGAGCTGGCGCGGGCGCAACTGCAGGTCGCGCAGCACGACACCGGCACGCACCGGCATCTTCTTGCCACTATAATAGATATTGAGGTAGCGGCGGCAGAAGCTGTCGGTAAGTTGCTCCATAAACTGCTTGCGGAAACGGATGTTGATGTTACCGAGATACCACTTGCGCCTGACGAGGGTGTCGAGGCTGTCGGCCATGACAATCTTCATCTTTGCCTTGCCCGGCGTGGCGAGGGTGTCGGCAAGCCATGATGCGTAGCCGTTCTGGTAATAGTAGTAGCCGTTGTTGCGGAAGAGGCGCGTGACACGCTGGCGCTCCGACTCGAGGTTGGAGACGTTGAAGGGACTTCCCTTGCCCACGATGGCCTGCCGGCGCGTGGAGTCGATGAGGTGCTGTCCCTCCTCGGGGAAGTTGACATACTGCACGGTGTCGATGGTAAGGAGCGGACCCATGGACACATGATACGCCACCTTGGCCTTCTTGGGGTTGCTCTGCGTCAGCACCTTATAGTCTACCTTGCCGTGGAAGTAGCCCAACTTGGCGAGTTGGTTTTCCGCCACCTGTGCACGCAGGCGCGGATTGACATTCGCCATGAGCTTGGGCTGCGAACCGAATGTCTTGGAGAGCCACTTGGGGATGACTCCCTCCGACTGCGAGAAGGCGTTCCATATCCATAGGCGGACGGGGAAGGGCGTACGGTAATAGCTGCTGCCGAAGAGGGCACCGTTGGGAGCCGAGGCGAGCGCCGACTCCATTTCCTGGATGGTAGAGTCGGCATAGCTGCTCTCCGCATAGTCGGTATACTCTATCTTCTTCAGACCAGTAAAGAGTTGTTCGTCGTCCTTCAGGGCACTGGTGGAGGAGCATGCCGCCACCAACGCCCCGGCAAGGGCAAGGGCAAGGGGCATACACACGACAGGACGTATGCCGCACAAGAGGGCGCGCAGCCTATAGTATTTATTTCTTCTCATGGGTATTTTCTTTAGAAGTGACGGACGGGGATGCTGACGTAGGCACAGCTGTGGCGGCAGAGTCCTGCACGGCGGGGAGGGTCTGCTTATCGGTCTTGAAGCGGAAGATGTCGAGGAAGTGCTGCAGTTTGCGCTGCCACTTGAAACCGACACCATACTCGCCTATCTGCCCTTCGAGCCAGTCGTAGGTATTGTTGTTGTAGAAGCCGCGGATATACTGGCTGGCACCGTCGTTGAGCCTGTACTGTATCTCTACGTTGCTGAAGAAGGCATCGTTCTTCACGGCATTCTCCATCTCCGCTCCCGACGACACCTGTCCGCCCACGCTGAAGGAGAGGCGGTTGTTGAAGAAGCGCTTGGCAAACTTGAAGTTATAGTCGGTATGGATGGCTCCTGCGGCATTCACCGAGTTGTCTACCGTCATGCCGATGTCGAGGCCGATGGAGCGCATGGCAGTACCCGCGATGTTGTTGATCTCGGAGTTGAGGAACGAGCTGAGGGCACTGTTCATGGTAAACGAACTGGTGTTGCCGTTGGCCAGGTACATGCCGGAGGCCAGCATGGTGATCGCCACCTTGCCGCGCTCCTCTATGCTCATGGTGTTCAGCTCGTCCTGCATGTTCATGTCGGAGGGGGCTGAGATGATAAACTGTATACCGGGCTGACTGAGCGTCTGCGAGAGTTTGACACCGCAGAGGAAGTCTACCGTGCGCCCTGTGCCCTGCCCCTCGTTGACGGTGGTCTTGACACTCTCCGTGGCGGTAATGTTCAGCGACGGGTCGAGGGGATCGCCCGTAAACTCGAGGTAGCTGCCGTCCTGTATGGTAAAGGTCTTGAGCGGGATGATGGGGAGGGAGTATTTCATCTCTCCGTTGCTGAGGGTGTACTTGCCCGTCAGTTGCAGGTTGTCTACCGGGTTGTAGGTCATGCGCAGGTCGCCGCCACCCATC
Organism: Sphaerochaetaceae bacterium; assembly: GCA_963660455.1. Lineage (GTDB taxonomy): Bacteria > Bacteroidota > Bacteroidia > Bacteroidales > Bacteroidaceae > Prevotella. The sequence goes on from CAVKZC010000125.1 coordinate 3,549, forward strand.
AGGTCGATGTAGTTGCTCTTGTCGGCATTCAGGGCGCAGAGGATGTGGGCAGACTCGTCGATGGACATGCCCAAGAGCATGTCGAAGCCTTCTATCTTTGGGCGCACGACGGGTTCTTCCTTGCCACTGCTGAAGTCGGTAAACTTCACGAGCTCGTCGAGCTGGGTGTCGGTGGTCAGTTCCGACTCGCGCAGGATATAGGTCATGTCGGTATTGCCCAGCACGTCGAGCTTGCCGCGCATCTTGAGGTTGCTCAAGGCTCCCTGCATCGTACCGAAGAAGTTGACGTATGCCTTGCCGAAGGCTTCGGAGCGTGCATTCTCCTTGGCATCCACCAGCAGGAAGTTCTGCGCCCGCATCTTGACATCGAGCATCATCTTGTCGAGGTCGGAGAAGTCGAGGTAGCCCTGCACGTTGAGCGGACTGTCATTGTTGGCGTACATCATGAAGTTCTCGAAGAGCAACTTGCTGCCGGCGATGCGCACGGGGTCGTTGTCGAAGCGCATCGACACGCCGTAGGGCACACTCACCAGGTAGACGGAGTCGAGGTATATCTCGCCGTCCACCTGCGGTTTGTCCAGTGCTCCCTTCACGGTCAGCTCGCCCTCGCCGCGCCCCTTGAGGCCGACGAGCTGGTCGGGCACGAAACCGTTGATGAAATGGAGCGGCAACTTGTCCATGGCCAGGCGTGCGTCGAGGTAGCCTTCGCCTTCCGAGCGGTAGGTGCCCTGTATGGTGGCCACCTCCTCGCCGTCATACTTCAGTATGCCGTCTACGGCATGGGTGCCGTCGTCCTTAGGCATATATACGAAGTCGGTACCCACATTGCCCATGGCACATTTCTCGTACACGAGGTTGTCTACCGTGACGTTGGAGGCCACGGAGAGGTTTTCCTTGGTCTGCACGATGTGGAAGTCGCCGTTCATGATGCCGGAGATATCGGGCGTATAGGGTATGACGCTGAGCACCTTGTCGAGGTCGAAATTGCTCATGCCCACCGTGATATCCTGCAGGGCATCCTCGTTGTCGTCGTTGGAATAGATGCGCACGCCCATGCCCTTGCCCGCCGTCAGCAGCAGGTTGGCAGACACTCGCATGTCCCTGCCCAGCATGAGGTAGTTGTCATCGTTGGCGGTAAAGGTCTTGTAGCCCAGCACGGGATGTGTATCGGTAAGGCTCACGCGTATGCCGTTGCCGTGCATGATGGCGGCAAGTCCCACCTTGACACCCAGTTTGTCGTTGGCGTCGTAGATGCTGGCACTGATGTTGGAGCCTTGTTCCTGCAACTCTCCGTCCACGAGGGCACGGAACACATACTGCGGGTTGTTCTTGTTGTTCTGTATGCGGGCCGTATAGCGGATGGTGTCTCCCTGGGTGAGTATCTTGGCACGGATGGTGTCGAGCTGCACGCCCTGTGCCACCAGCGAGTCGATGTTGAGGTAACCGTCGACGCCCGACTTGGGGGAGGTGTCGAGCTGCATCTCCACCGACTTGAAGTGGTAGCCATTGTATTCGATGAAGCGCGAGATGAAGTTCTCTCGCCCTGTGGTGAGGTAGATATGGGCCAGGGGGAACTCGCGCCGTATGCGTATCTGGTCTATGGTGCGGTTGTGGAGCTGCTCCATCAGTTCCTTCTGCAGCACGTCCAGGCGACTCAGCAGCTTGCGGTAGCCGCCGTGCGTGTCCATGCGGAGATGGAAGTCGCCGCAGTCGGCTACGGCATGGGTCGTGTCGCTGTTGGTCAGGAGGTCCACGACGACGTCTACGGGATGGTATGTCTTCTGCTTGGTCTGCACGGTGATGTCTCCCAGCACGGCCTGCAGCGAATGGCGTTCGTTGAGGTCGGAGTGCAGGTCGGCATGTCCGCACACCGAGGCTTTCATGGACGACTGCGTGAGGCCCAAGAGCCAGAGGTCTGCCGTGCGCACGTCGGCCACGACAGTGCCCTGCACGTCCTCGGATGCTGTCAGGGCATCGATGCTCAGACTGCCCGTAAGGTATGCGTTCTTACTGTCCACATCGGCATGCACCTTGCCGTTGGCCACATGTGCCACGGCCTGTATGTTGCCGGTATTGTACTTGCCGTAATGTACCTTCTTTACCTGTGCCTTGGCGTTCAGGCGTGTGGCGGACGAGAGGAGGTCTACTCCCCTACCCTCTGCCTCTATGTCGCCGGTAAAGGCATAGAGTTCCTGACGGGGAAGGAAATGGCGGGGCTGCACATTGACGGCCTTCACCTTGGCACGGTAGGCCAGTGCTGCCATGTCGAGACTGCCGTCCTTGCCGGTACGGGTGTCTGCTGCCGCATCGATGTCCATGCGGCCGTGCCCCTCGGTCACGCAGAGACGGGTGGCATAATGGGGACCGTCGGCATGCAGGTTGCCCTTGATGCCGATGCCCGACGGTATGCGCAGTTCCTTGAGCAGGGAGGGGTCGAGCAGGGCGGTGAGGAAGGAGAGGTTGTAGGTCTTGGCATCCAGGCGGATGTCTGCCTTGAGGCGTGAGGGGTCTGCCAGGTTGGCGACACTGCCGGAGGAGGCCAGTCGGAAGGCTGTGGGCAGTGCCACATCCAGTCCGTCGTAGGTAAGGTACTGGAGGTTTCCCTTCAGCGTTCCCTCTATGCTGAGCGGGTAATAGGGCCAGCGGCTGCGCATGGCTGCGGGCATGTACTGTCCGGCAAAGAGCATGAGGTCTTCACGCCCCACACTGCCGCGGAGCAGGGCTTTCATCTTGCCGGGGGCGGACACGGCAAAGGTGTTCATGTCCATGCTGAAGGTGGTCTGCAGACGGGAATAGGGTGTCTGCAGATACATGTCGGGCAACTGCAGTTTGACGGAGTCCATGACAAACCTGCCCGCCATCCTGTCTACCTGCAGTCCGCTGCGTTCTGCAAACCGTGCACTGCGGATACGCACGTCGATGTCCGACTTGCAGAAATAGAAGGAGTCGGCAGAGAGTGCCATGTTGCGCAGGGCGATGTGGTCGAAGTCCATCCCTGTCGCAGGCGTTACCTGGGCGGGTGTCTTGCCGGCAAGCATGGCCGTCTGGTAGTTGTCGTAGGCGATGTTGCTGCGCTGCAGGTCGAGGTGTGACACCTGGTACAGTCCCTTGTACAGATCCATGTAGGTTTGGCGCGCTGCCGCCTCACCCATGTAAGTAGCGATTTGAAGGGTATCGCCGGGCATACGGAGCGTAAAGCCCGTGTTCTTTATCTTGAGTTGACTGATGTTGATCTTCCAGAAATTGGTACTGGGGGTAGTATCTTCCGGTACCGTGTCGCTGAGCTCTACCGACAGGCGCGAGTCGGCAAGAAGGACATCGTCCACGTGGACGTGCTCCTTTTTCAGGTCGATGCCGTGGGCCTGCAGCGAGAGGGTTCCGATGTCGCCCTTGATGCGAGCCTCATGGATGAAATGGGCGGTATTGACCCGCATACGACTGAACTCGAGACCGTCTACCATCACCTGACTCTTCAGGAGCGGCAACAGTTGTACGTCTACGCGCATGCTGCCGATGTCGGCAATGGTGTCTTTCTTGTTCTTGAGGGTTGCGGGGGATGTGTTTTCCAGTGTATCCGAGGGTTGGTATACCTTGACGCCTTCCACCTCAAGACGGAGGGGGAAAGCAAGGTTGACATGCTTCACGCTGATATCCATGCCCGTCGACTCGGAGGCGTATGCAGCCACACGCTTTACTGCCCAGTTCTGTACGGGGGGCAAATACAACAGTATCGCTGTCAGAAGGAGCAACAACAAGGGTGTCAGGACAGCGATACCGGCAAAGATGCCATATTTCTTCTTCGTAGACATGGATTTTTCGTTTTAAGGATGGGGCGGTATTCTTCAGTCGCGCGGCATAGCGCCCACCGGACTGATGGCGCGCCACAGGTTGTCATCGGGCAAGGGAGCATCGACACGCACCGTTTCCTTCGACACGGGATGCACCAGCTCTACATGACGGGACAGGAGACTGATGCTGCCGTCCGGATTGCTGCGTGGGGAGCCGTACTTCAGGTCGCCCTTGATGGGACACCCCATCTTGGCCAACTGGCAGCGTATCTGGTGGTGGCGCCCTGTCATGAGGTTCACCTCCAGGAGCGTGTAGCGGTCGGTATGGCCTATCACCTTATATTTTAATGCGGCTTTCTTGGAGTTTTTCACCTCCCTGTCGTATGCGTAGCTCTTGTTCTGCTTCTCGTTCCTCACAATCCAGTGGGTGAGGGTGGCCTCGGGTTCCTGCGGCATATTCCCGACGATGGCCCAATAGGTTTTGTGTACTTCGCCGTCGCGGAACATCATGTTGAGACGGCTCAGCGCCTTGGAGGTCTTGGCGAAGACGACAAGTCCGGAAACAGGACGGTCAAGGCGATGCACCACGCCGAGGAACACGTTCCCCGGCTTGTGGTACTTCTCCTTGATGTACTGCTTTACTGTCTCTGAGAGGGGTTCGTCGCCGGTCTTGTCGCCCTGCACGATCTCACCGCTGCTCTTCGAGACGATGATGATGTGGTTGTCTTCGTAAACTACCTTCATTCTTTCTTGCTGTAAAGGTCCCGAAAGGGCGGCTTACATGTTCATGCCACCGTCTATCTGGATAACCTGTCCGCTTACGTAGCTTGACATGTCTGAAGCCAGGAAGAGGCATACGTTGGCAATGTCCTCTGTCTGACCGCCACGGCGCAAAGGTATCTTCTTCATCCAGTCCTTGCGGATGTCCTCAGGCAACTGTGCTGTCATGGCTGTCTCGATGAAGCCAGGAGCCACGGCGTTGGCGCGTACACCCTTGGGACCCAACTCCTGTGCGATGGACTTGGCGAGGGCGATCATACCGGCCTTAGAGGCTGCATAGTTGCACTGGCCTGCGTTGCCGTGTACACCTACTACAGAAGCCATGTTGATGATGGAGCCGCTGCGCTGGCGGAGCATGATGGGCGAGCAAGCGTGGATAAAGTTGAAGGCTGACTTCAGGTTTACGTTCAGCACGGCATCCCACTGGGCCTCGCTCATGCGGAGCATCAGACCGTCCTTGGTGATTCCGGCGTTGTTCACGAGGATATCGATGCTTCCGAAATCTGCATATATCTGCTTAACGGTCTTCTCTGTCTCCTCAAAATCGGCAGCGTTACCGGCATAGGCACGGCAGATGACGCCGAGATCCTCTATCTCCTTGCGGGTGGCTTCCAGACCGGCAGCCATATCGTCGTTCAGAACGAGGTCTGTGAAAGCAATGTTTGCGCCCTCTGAGGCGAACTTCATAGCGACAGCCTTACCGATGCCGCGTGCAGCTCCTGTTACAAGGGCTGTCTTACCTGTTAATAATCCCATTTTTTCTTTGTTTTATTTTAGTTGTTCTATAATGTTCTTTTTTGTTGTCTTGGCCTATAGTTTTATAGAGGCTTGGCCTATCATTTTATGCCGTCTTGCCTTATAGTTTCATTCCGGTCTTACCCAATGCACCGTAGACAACCTTTGCCACCAGCGGCTTGCTCGACTCCACGTCCAGTCCGTGGCCCAAACGCCCGTAGATGAAAGGCACTTCCAGACCCTTGATACAGTAATGCGTGATGTCGGCCACAAGGTCTACGTTGTCGATGTCAAACTCACCGTCCAACTTGCCTTCCGAATAGACGCGGCGCAGCAGTTCTATCTCGTCCTCGTCAAAGTTCTTGCGCGCCTTCTCCACCATCCAGATGTTGCGGAAGAACTCGGCACGGAGATTGCCGTTTCTTACCACCGTCTCCTTGATCATGCTGAGGTGGGTATAGATCAGTTCGATGATTTTCTCCTGAGGGCGCATCTTGCTGGCAGCCACCTCGTCGAGCTTGTCGGACAGACGCTCCAGCTCCGATTCAATGACCGCATAGTAAACGTCTTCCTTTCTGCTGAAATAAGTATAAAGGGTACGCCTGCCCTTGCCGGAAGCAACGGCAATATCGTTCATCGTAGTGTTTGCGATACCGTTTTTGGCAAAAAGCTGACGTGCCACGTCGACAAGTTTCTGACGAGTTTTGGATATTGACATAATCGTGTCCCTTCGTTAAAATGATTGCACAACAAATTATTCTGTGCAAAAGTAGTCTTTTAATTTGATATGGACAAATATTATTTTTTAAAATCCGTTAAAAACAAGAATATAAGAGGAAAACATTTGGTAGTTACAAAAAAAGTCAGTACCTTTGCACTCGCAACTCAGAAATGAGTTGATTATATCGCGGTGTGGAGCAGTTGGTAGCTCGCCAGGCTCATAACCTGGAGGTCGCATGTTCGAGTCCTGCCGCCGCAACTACAGAGACAAGAAGTCGCAAGATTTCTTGTCTTTTTTTTGTTATGTAATGATTGATACATTTTACGGGCTTCGTGCGCGTGTGGCAGCGGATTTTCAAGGGCAACGGTTTTTAGGGGCAGCGGTTTTTAGG
>CAVKZC010000126.1:0-9924 GCA_963660455.1 Sphaerochaetaceae bacterium
CGTGGATGGCAGTTGCCAACAACGTGGATGGCAGTTGCCAACAACGTGGATGGCAGTTGCCAACAACATGGATGGCAATTGCCAACAACGTGGATGGCAATTGCCAACAACGTGGATGGCAATTGCCAACAACGTGGATGGCAGTTGCCAACAACGTGGATGGCAATTGCCAATCATTCAAAGAATGTGCTTTCTTGCATCATATCATATAGGTTCTACAAGGCGGAAGGATAGCCAACAGCACTGTATAAAACAAGTAATTGCCATTTACATACAATAATATCCGCCTTTTATCGTTATTGTGGTGTGAAAAGACGTTTTATCATACTTTGCCTGACACTGTTTGCAGGTGTGCTCGGCATGAAAGCCCAGTACGACCCATCGTTCAGCCACTACTTTGACATGGAGCCTTCGTTCGACCCGGCTTCAGTCGGAAAGCAGTCGCAGCTGAACGTAGCGGCGGCATACGCACTGAGCATGGCTGGCTATGAGAACAGTCCGAAGACACTCTATGCGGCAGCAGACATGCCCTTCTACCTGTTTAAGAACTACCATGGAGGCGGCATACAACTGATAAGCGACCAGATAGGTCTGTATACCAACCAGCGGTTGGCACTGCAGTATGCCTTCAGGCACAAACTGTTTGGGGGCATGTTGGGCGCCGGCATACAGGGTGGTTTTATCTCCGTGAGTTTCGACGGCAGCAAACTGGACGCAGAAGAGAGTAACGACCCGGCACTGCCCAAGTCGAAAGTGAACGGAAACACCTTCGACCTCGGTGCAGGACTTTATTACACACACGGAGCATGGTACGCCGGCATTTCCGCCCAGCACCTCACCTCCCCAACGGTCCACATGGGGGAAACAAACGAATTTTCCATCTCTCCGATGTATTATTTGACGGGTGGATACAATATTAAGTTGAGAAATCCGTTTTTAACAGTGAAGCCGTCCGTACTGGTAAAGAGCGACTGGGTAGCATGGCGTGGTGACGTAACCTGCCGTTTGGTGTACACCCACGAAAAGACCATGTTCTACGGAGGCATCACCTATACGCCTACCATTTCGGTCACCGGACTGATAGGCGGCAAGTTCCACGGTGTGGTGATAGGCTACAGCTACGAGTTCTACACATCGGCCATATCGGCCGGCAACGGCAGCCACGAGTTGTACGTGGGATACCAGACCGACATCAACCTTGTGAAAAAAGGAAGGAACAAGCACAAGAGCGTCAGAGTGCTCTAAGCAGATGCTACACGCTGCGCCCTATATATATAATAAGGTGTAACAACATTGCCACGGAAGGTGTAAACCGGAAGAGGCAGACAAGACTAAAGAACAGAAAACAAGACTAAAGAACAGATATGAGAAAATGTATATTTTACCTCTGCTCGGCCATTGCAGCATTGACGCTGACTGGTTGCTTCGGAGCCAAATCCTCGTCCATTTCAGGCCGGGGCGGCGAAGTAGTAGGCGTCGGAGGCAGAAGTTTTACAGAGCCATCACCTTACGGCATGGTAAAGGTAAACCGCGGTTTCCTGCACATGGGACTGGAGACCAACGACTCGCTCTGGGGACAGAGCACCCCTAAGAAAGACATCTCTGTAGACGGATTCTGGATGGACGACACAGAGATAACCAACTCAGAATACAAGCAGTTTGTAGCATACGTGCGCGATTCCATCATCCGTACCCGCCTGGCAGACCCTGCCTATGGCGGCGACGAGACCTATATGATAACGGAAGACAAGCACGGTGACCCCGTAACGCCACACCTCAACTGGAAGAAGCCTCTGCCGCGCAAGCCCAACGAGGATGAGCAGCGCGCCATACAGAGCGTATACACCACCAACCCCGTGACGGGCGAGAAACTCATAGACTGGCGACAGCTCAACTACAAGTACGAGATATACGACTATACGGCTGCTGCCCTGCGCCGCAACCGCATCAATCCACAGGAGCGCAACCTCAACACGGATGTCACCGTAGACGCCAACGAGGTGGTGATGATATCCAAGGACACAGCCTATGTAGACGACGAAGGGCATATCGTTTCGCAGACCATCAACCGTCCGCTCTCTGGTCCGTGGGACTTCCTCAACACCTACATCGTGAATGTCTATCCCGACACCACCTGCTGGGTCAACGACTTCAAGAACTCGGACAACGAGACATACCTGCGCAGCTACTTCAGCAATCCGGCATACAACGACTATCCCGTAGTGGGAGTGACATGGGAACAGGCCAACGCTTTCTGTGCATGGCGCACCGACTACCTGCTGAAGGGATTGGGACCTGAAGCACGCTTCGTGCAGCGTTACCGTCTGCCGACAGAGGCAGAATGGGAGTTTGCCGCACGCGGCAAGAACCAGAACGAGTTCCCTTGGGAAAACAAGAACGTGAAGAACGGTGACGGATGCTTCTACGCCAACTTCAAGCCAGACCGCGGCAACTATACCAAGGACGGCAACTTGATAACCAGCAAGGTTGGCATCTATTCGTCCAACAGCAACGGACTGTATGACATGGCTGGTAACGTGGCAGAATGGACAAGTACGGTATATACCGAGGCAGGTGTGGATGCTATGAACGACCTGAACCCTACGTTGGTGTACAATGCCGCCAAGGAAGACCCTTACCGCCTGAAGAAGAAGAGCGTGAGGGGCGGTTCGTGGAAAGACCCCGAGTCGTTTATCCGCTCGGCATGGCGTTCGTGGGAATATCAGAACCAGCCACGCTCGTACATCGGATTCCGCTGCGTGCGGAGCCTTGCCACCACCTCGAGTGCCAAACAGAAACCAGCAAAGAAAAGTAAATAACACTACATATTACGACAATGTCAGTATACAGCAAATTTAACATAGTCTACCGTCTGCAGAAGTGGATGGACAGTGTACCGGGACAGACGTTCCTCAACTATGCCTACAGTTGGGGTGCTTCGATCGTTATTCTGGGTACCTTATTCAAGTTGACTCACCTGCCGGGTGCCAACCTGATGTTGTTCTTGGGTATGGGCACCGAGGTGTTCGTATTCTTCCTCTCGGCCTTCGACCGTCCTTTCGACAAGACTGCCGACGGCATGGATATCCCCACACACGTCACGGAGGAATACCTCGACGGCGGCATGGTGCAGTACGGCAATGCCGCCCCATCACCTACATTACAGGCAGAGGGCGGTCAGCCCGTCGCACAACCTATCCAGTTCGTCCAGACAGGACATACCGCTACAACAAGCCCCACCGTCCAGACAGGACAGCCTATAGTGGGAGAAGAGCAGGTTGAGACAGGACAGTCAGGACAGTCATCCCAGTCAGGACCGATTGCAGCGCAGCCCGCCCAGACGGTATGGGCAGAAGGCCAGCAACAGGTAACCGCAGAGATGGCTGAAGCCCAAGACAGCTATGTGGAAGAACTGAAGAAACTCGTAGAGACCCTCGAGAAGGTCAACGAACAGAGCAGCCGACTGACACGCGACAGCGAAGAGATGGAGAACCTCAACCGCACACTGACGGGCATCAGCAAGGTGTACGAGATGCAGCTGAAGGGGGCCAGCCAGCAGATAGGCACCATCGACCAGATCAATGAACAGAGCCGCAAGATGGCACAGCAGATAGAACAGCTCAACAAGATTTACACACGCATGATAGAAGCCATGACCGTCAACATGAGGGCGGCTGCTACAGGAGTGAAGAACGAAGAGACTGATTGAAAGGTAAAAGGGTAAAAAAGTAAAAAGGTAAAAAAAGAAGTGAAGGACGAAGTGTGAAGAAGCAACGCTCGGCGGCCGAAGGGAAAGTCAACGAAGTGTGAAGAACGAAGAATTCAACGGTCCTTCCCCACACGCCCTGAAAGGGCAGAAGCACTTAGCCCAGGGCAACACCCTGGGTATATGCAAGGAGTTTAACGTGCACCCTGTAAGGGCAAAAGCACTACCGCAAAAGGCAAGTATTACCCCCTACTTCATAAGCTCTAAAACTTCTGTAAATTAAAAAATCTTTAATCCAAACCAATGGCAATCAAGAAAAGACCTGTTTCCCCACGCCAGAAGATGATCAACTTGATGTATGTCGTCCTGATGGCAATGCTCGCCCTGAACATCTCTACCGAGGTGCTCAACGGCTTCTCTATCGTGGAGGAAAGTCTGAACCGTACCACGGCCAACTCTTCAGCAGAGAATGCCGCCCTCTATGGCGACTTCGCCGGGCAGATGAAACAAAACCCAGCCAAGGTAAAGGAATGGTTCGACAAAGCTACGCAGGTAAAAGAGATGAGCGACTCGCTCTATAACTTTGCACAGCAACTGAAAGAGGCCATCGTCCGCGAAGCCGACGGCAAGGACGGCGACGTGAGTCATATAGAAAACAAGGACAACCTGGAGGCTGCCGGCATCGTAATGCTTGCACCCGGTTCGGGGAAAGGCGACAAACTATACCGTGTCATCAACGCTTACCGTGAGCGCATCCTCACGATGGTGACAGACGAGCACCAGAAGAAGGTTATCACCAGCAATCTCTCCACCGTGATACCGAAGGATGCCAAGACATTGGGCAAGAACTGGCAAGAGTACATGTTCGAGAACATGCCGGTGGCAGCAGCCGTCACGCTGCTCTCCAAGTTGCAGAGCGATGTGCGCTATGCCGAGGGCGAAGTGCTGCACACACTGGTGTCCAACGTGGACATGAAAGACATACGCGTCAACAAGCTCGATGCCTTTGTCATCCCCGAGAAAACCACGCTCTACCCCGGCGAGCGCTTCAATGCCAACATCGTGATGGCTGCCGTCGACACCACACAGCAACCCGAGATATACGTCAACGGCATTCGTGTCAACACCCGCGGAGGAGCCTATTCGTTTACAGCCGGAGGTGTGGGCGACCACCAGTTTGGCGGATACATCGTCATGCACAATGCCAAAGGCGATATACTGCGCCGCAACTTTACGCAGAAGTACAGCGTCATCCCTGCACCCAATACAGCCACTGTCGCCGCCGACATGATGAACGTGCTCTATGCTGGATTCCAGAACCCCATCAGCATCAGTGTTCCTGGAGTTCCTGCCAATGCCATCTCAGCTTCCATGACAGGTGGAACCTTCACGTCGAAAGGCAACGGCCATTTCGTAGCTGTACCCTCGGCTGTGGGAAAGGATGTAACCATAACAGTAACGGCACGCGACAAGGGACAGACACGCACCATGCCGCCATTCACCTTCCATGTCAGGAAGCTGCCAGACCCGACGGCATATCTCGCCCTCGGTACCAACCGCTACAGGGGCGGTGCACTGCCCAAGGCTTCACTCATGGGGGCTACGGGCATCCATGCTGCCATAGACGACGGACTGCTCGACATCCCTTTCAAGGTATTGAGCTTCGAGACCGTATTCTTCGACAACATGGGCAACGCAGTGCCTTTGGCATCGGCAGGAGCCAACTTCTCCGACCGTCAGCGTGAGGAGTTCCGCAAGCTGTCGCGCAACAGACGTTTCTACATCTCGCGCATCAAGGCGGTAGGCCCCGACGGCATCACACGCAATCTCTCTGCCGCCATGGAGGTGATAGTGAGATAGTGAAGAACGAAGAGTGAAGAGTGAAGAATTCATTACATATATATAAGATAGAAATGCGATTGAGAAATATATTTTTGCTTTTGGCACTCGCTGCATTTGCACAGGGAATGGATGCCCAACCGGAGGCACGCAGACAAGCCCAGCAGAAGGCAAAGCAGTCCAACGCCAACAACATGACAACACGTGCGCAAATCATGTTCCCTACAGCGGCTTCGATGGATGAAGACGTGGTATGGAGACGTGACATCTACCGTGAGATTGACCTCAGCAACGATGCCAATGCAGCCCTCTATTACCCCGTAGAACCAGTAGGCGGACAGATGAACCTTTTCACCTACATGTTCAAACTCATGCTGAGCGGCAAGGTTCGCGCTTACCAGTACAGACTCGACGGCAACGAGAGTTTCAAATATGAGGACAGGGTGGTGCCCAAGACTTTCATGGACAACTACCACATCTACTACGAGCGCAAGAACGGTTCGCTGACTCTCGACGACAGTGACATCCCTTCGCGCGAGGTAAAGGCATACTACATCAAAGAGTCGTCCTATTTTGACCAGCGTACAGCCACATTCCACACCAAGGTGCTTGCCTTGTGCCCTATCATGACGCGCGAGGATGACTTCGGCGATGCCGGAACGAAATACCCGCTCTTCTGGATGAAGTACGACGACTTGGCTCCTTATCTCACCAAGCAGCAAATCATGACGAGCAACCTCAACAATGCTGCCACGATGAGCATCGACGACTACTTTGTACGCAACCAGTACAAGGGGAAAATTTACAAGACCACCAACATGCTGGGCAAGACCCTTGCACAGTATTGTCCTACTGACTCTGCCATGGCCAAGGAGCAGAAACGAATAGAGGCAGAACTGGCTGCATTCGAGAAGAACATCTGGGGCGACCAGGTGAAGAAAGACTCTCTCGACAGCATAGCCAATGCCGGCGAGAAGGTCAAGGCAACCAAAAAGAAGTCGCGCCGTGCTTCAGACTCCTCGTCTACCGTCAAGACACGCCGTGCCAAGTCGTCAGCCTCGTCGTCTGGCAGTCAAGCCAGGGTATCGGTACGCCGAGAAAGGCATTAAAAGGTAAAAGGGTAAAAAGGTAAAAGGGTAAAAAAGTAACGTTAGAAAAGAGATTCACACATAGGATGAAAAAGATATTGATGATCATGATGCTTGCCGCAACCATATTGTCTGTCCAGCAAGCAAAGGCACAGGTAAAGTTCGGTGTAAAGGCCGGACTCAACGTCAACAGCATGTCGTTCGACAACAAGGTGTTTGATGCATCCAACAAGGACGGTTTCTTCCTCGGTCCGATGATCAAACTGACCGTTCCCATAACAGGTTTGAGCTTCGACGCTGCTGCATTGTATAACCAGGCCAAGGCTAAGGTGGGAGGTAGCGAGAACAACACAGAGAAGACCACCATTACGCAGAAGACGATAGACATCCCGGTCAACGTGCGTTACGGTATAGGTCTTGCCAAAGTGGCAAACATTTTCCTCTTTGCAGGTCCACAGTGGGGCATCAACGTGGGCGACAAGGACTTCAAATGGAACGACAGCAGCAGCTACTCGCTAAAGAGTTCCAGCCTCAGCATCAATGCGGGTATTGGTGCTACCATTCTCGACCATCTTCAGATCACAGCCAACTACAACTTCGCTTGCACTAAGTCGGCTAATGCTACCACAACCGTAAACGGTGAAACTGTAGAAGGAAGCAGCCGCAACAATTCATGGAAGATAGCCCTTGGCTATTGGTTCTAAAGTGGGCTACGTCGATGTCATATTGCCTCTGCCTCTGCCGGGACTGTTCACCTATTCCATTCCAGACGATTGGAAGGAGAAAGTAGCTTTCGGCAAGCGGTTGCTTGTACCCCTCGGCAAGAGCAAGAAATATATCGCCTTGGCTGTAAAACTGCATGACGTCAAGCCCGACTTTGACGTCAAGCCACTGGAATGTGTGCTCGACACACAGCCTTCACTCATCGACACGCAATACCGACTCTGGACATGGATCGGCAACTACTACATGTCGCCACTTGGCGACGTATACAATGCCGCCTTTCCTGCGGGACTGAAGTCGCTGGAGAAATACAAGCCGAAGACCGAACTCTATATCGCTCTGTCACAGGCTTACCACAATCCCCATTCCCTCCGCGCCGCCATGGCTGTCATGGCAAGGGCACAGAAACAGGCCAAGGCATTTGCCGACTATCTGCACCTCTCGGGATGGTCGACTTTATTGGAAGACGAACTGGACGAAAACGGTCTCTTGCGCGAACCGTTTTACGCTGTACAGCAGGGTGAGACACCATCCTTTATAAAAGAGGTTACGCGCGAGGAACTGATGAACGAGAGCCATTCCACGTCGGCAATTGTCAAGCAGCTGACAGACCGCGGTTTTCTTTATACCTACGAGCGTGAGGTGGGAAGACTGAACACCACGGGCGAACCACACTTCGACACCATCAAACCCCTTTCCATGTCTCAGCAGGATGCCTACAACAGCATTCTGATGCAGATGATAAAGAAGGATGTCGTGCTGCTTCATGGCGTTACGTCGAGCGGCAAGACCGAAATATACATCCACCTTATCAAGAAAGCACTCGACGAACACAAACAGGTTCTTTATCTTCTGCCCGAGATAGCCCTCACCGTCCAGATTATGGAACGCCTGCACAAGGTGTTCGGCGACCGCCTCGGCATCTACCATTCCAAGTACAGCGACGCAGAGCGTGTGGAGATATGGCAGAAGCAACTCTCTCCCCATCCCTACGATATCATTCTCGGTGCCAGGAGTGCCGTGTTCTTGCCGTTTCAAAACCTTGGCCTTGTCATTGTCGACGAGGAGCACGAGACCAGTTTCAAGCAGCAGGACCCTGCGCCGCGCTATCATGCACGCAGTGCCGCCATTGTGCTGGCCAAGATGTATGACGGGGCAAAAGTGCTGTTGGGAACAGCCACCCCTTCTATGGAGAGTTATTACAATGCCCAACAGGGCAAGTACGGACTTGTGGAACTGAAGACCCGCTTCAAGGACATCCAGTTGCCGGAGATACAGGTAGTGGACGTGAAAGACCTGCGCCACCGCAAGATGATGAAGGGGGCATACTCCCCGCAGTTGCTCGCCGCCGTACGCGAGGCACTGCAGAACGGCGAACAGGCAATCCTCTTCCAAAACCGCCGCGGCTTTGCACCGATGATAGAGTGCAAGGTGTGCGGATGGGTTCCTAAATGCAAGAACTGCGACGTGTCGCTGACGCTACACAAGAACATCAACCTCCTTACATGCCATTACTGCGGCTATACCTATCCCGTACCGACGGAGTGCCCCAACTGCGGCAGTACGGAACTGATGGGGCGCGGTGTGGGTACAGAGAAAGTAGAAGACCAGATAAGCGAGATATTCCCCGAGGCACGCATCGCCCGTATGGACCTTGACACGACACGCACACGGAATGCTTACGAGCGGTTGATAACTGACTTTTCGTCGGGCAAAACCAACCTGCTCATCGGCACACAGATGATAAGCAAGGGACTGGATTTCGACAAGGTGCGGGTGGTAGGCATTCTGAATGCCGACTCGATGCTCAACTATCCCGACTTCCGTGCCTACGAGCATGCCTTTATGATGATGTCACAGGTAAGCGGCCGTGCCGGACGAAAAGGAAAACGGGGACTGGTCATCCTACAGACCAAGTCGCCCGAACTTCCCGTTATCTCACAGGTGGTACACAACGACTATGCCTCGTTCTACGAGTCACTGTTGGAGGAACGACGCACCTTCCATTATCCGCCGTTCTACCATCTCGTCTATGTCTACCTCAAGCACAAGCACGAAAAGGTATGCCAGCAGGCAAGCGAGGAATTGGGGAGAACATTGAAAGGATGGTTCGGCCAGCGTGTTCTCGGTCCCGACAAACCAGCCGTGGCAAGGGTGAAGACGATGAATATCCGCAAGATCGTCATCAAGTTGGAGAATGGCATCGACCAGAAGAAAGTAAGGGAATACCTCCTGTATGCCCAAGAATGTATGCAGAAGGACGCACGCTATGGCGCACTGCAGATATACTATGATGTAGACCCGCTTTGAGGGAAGAGTGAAGAGTGATGAACGAAGAGTGAAGAGTGAAGAGTGAAGAGTGAAGAGTGAAGAGTGAAGAGTGAAGAATTCAAATGCATATATAAGGCAAAGGCTATCCCATTCTTGCGTACGAGATAGCCTTTAATATTTGTAGTTATAGTGGTTATTAATTCTTCACTTAGAAATTGATGTCAAGACCTACAGCAAATACGTTGTTGTTACGTGTATAGTCGGAACGGTAGGTATTATTGCCGAGTCCCTGCTCTT
>CAVKZC010000127.1:0-9874 GCA_963660455.1 Sphaerochaetaceae bacterium
ATAAGTTGATAAAACTTAATTGATAAATTGTGGGTACATCAAATTGGACAGCCTACTTTGATACACTAACATTTATGTGATACAAAGACAAGATATGCACATTCTGGGAGAAAGTGCCAGTTTACGCTACGTAAGTATGCTCTAAACAAAGCATAAACACCATACTTGTAAATGTTATTGTGCTTATTGCCCTTTGAGGGCAATAAGCCTGTCTGCTGTTTTATTGCTTATTTTCTTGTCGAGTGCTGCCTGCAGGGCTGAGAATGCATGAAGGTCTGAACCCATATAAGAGTAGTGCCCTTCCTTGAGCAACCATTCTGCTTTCTTCTGTGCCGTTTCTCCGTACATCCCAACGAGGGAGAACAGGTTGAGCTGTAGTTCTACGCCCATGTCCTTCAGTTCGCGGTAGTCATCCTTTTCCATATAGATGTAACGCTCGGGGTGGGCAAGGATGGGGTAGTAGCCTGCTGAGGAGATACCTTGAAGGATGTTCTCCAGTCCCTGTGGCGCAAAGAAGCAGGATGTCTCCACCAGCATGTGGTCTCCGTTCACTCCCCACGGCAACAGGTCCTTTTCTGAAAAACGTTTCCTGAAGAGGCTGTCCATCATGTTCTCGGCAGAGAGGTGCAGTGTGAGTGGCCCTTGGTATGCTGCCAGCAGTTCTGCGTACCGTTCTCTGAGGTGGGTTGTCGTGTTGGGAATGTCTTCCATGATGTGGGGCGTGAGCCATACGTCACGGATGCCCATCTCTTCGTAACACGCCAGTATCTTCAGTGACTCGCTGATGTCTCTTACACCGTCGTCTACGCCCGGAAGGATGTGCGAGTGGCTGTCGGTAAAACCGTTCCAGACTTCCTTGCACTCCCTCAGCGTTGTCTTCTTGTTGAACAGGGACATAGTTTTTTGTTAGGTCTATTATTAAATCTGGCAGAAAGGTTTGTTTCCTTTCTGCCAGAACTATTCTTGTTGTAAATAATAAAATTACGCTTTTTTGTCGTCTTTGCTGCCGTAGTGGTATCCGTAACCATATCCGTATCCGTAACCATAGCGGTAGCTGTATCCGTACTTGTTGCCGTAGCGTCCTGCCGAACCTTGTGTACCGTTCAGGATGAGGCTCATGTTCTTGTAGGTGTTCTCCTCGTAGAGCTTCTGCAGCTCGCCGATCATAGAGCGCTCAAGCAGTCCGGCACGTACCACGAAGATGACGCGGTCGGCATACTGTTCGATAATCTTCGTATCGGCTACCACCTCTATAGGCGGACAATCGAGGAAGATGTAGTCATACTGCTTACGCAGCATTTCCATCATCGGAGCCAGACGGTCGCTGTAGAGCAACTCGGTGGGGTTGGGAGGAATGGTACCGATTGGCAGGACGTCTGCAGCAGTTGACAGCTTGTCGCTCACGATAAGTTCCTGTACGTTGTCTGCCTTTCCGCTCAGATAGTCGGTGAGTCCCTTGGAAGGATTGCCTACATATTGCGAAGTGGAACCGTGGCGGAGGTCAAAGTCGATGACCAGCGTGCGCTTGTTTCTGATGGCAAACGACTGTGCTATGTTGACCGAGAGGAAACTCTTTCCGCTGCCGGGGTTGAACGAGGTGAGGAGGATGACGTTGGCCTTGTCTTGCTCGTTGCAAACAAACTCTATATTGGTACGCAATACGCGGAAAGCCTCGTTGAGGATGTCGCGCTTGCCAGATTTCACCAGTAAAGTCTTCTCTTCCTTCTGCTTCTTCTTACGCTCCCACCATTTGCGCTTGCGGCCAGACATGTGCAAAGGAATCTCTCCGAGGAAAGGAACATTGACGCTGTCGAGGTCCTTGCGGCCACGCAACTTGGTATTGGTGCTTTCGAGGAGGTAGATGATGCCGATGGGCAAGAGCAGACCGATGGCGAAAGCTATCATCAGTATCTTGTTCCTGACGGGAGCGATGGGGGCGAGACTGCCGCTCGGAGGAGTGATGATGCGTGTGTTGTATGCGGTGAAAGCCTGTGCCAGTTCGTTCTCCTCACGTTTCTGGAGGAGGAAGAGGTAGAGGGCTTCCTTCACCTTCTGCTGGCGACCCACGCTCTGCAGATACTTGGCCTGGTTAGGACTGGAGGCTATCTGTGATACGGTGCGGTTCTCGTTCTCCTCCACGTGGCGTATCTGTGTGTCTATGCTCACGATGAGGTTGTTCACGGTGGCGAGGATAGCCTTGCGCTGTGCTGCCAGTGCCTGGTCGATGTCCTGTACGAGCGGGTTGCGCTCACTGGAGTTGGCCACAAGACTGTTGCGCTCCAGCAACTTGCTGTTGTATTCGCTGATCTGCCCCTCGATGCCCGGACTCTCGATGCCCGAGTTGGCTGGCAAGAGCTGGTTCTGTTTGCTTGTCTCGGTAAGGTAGTTCTTCATGTAGTTGGCTAAGGAGCGCTGCGTGTTGAGCTGCAGTATCTGGGTCATGTTCTCGCGTGCCTGATCCATGTAGAGACTCGATACCTGACTGACATCGGGCAGGAGGTGTGTACTCTTGTATGAGGAAATGTTGTCGTCCACATCGCCCAGCTCACGCTCTATCACGCCCAGTCGTTCGGTGATGAAGTTGGAGGTGGCGATGGTCATGAGGTTCTTGTCCTTCATCCAGCTCTCCTTGTATACCGTGATGACCATGTTGATGATGTCCTCGGCACGCTTGGGCAGCACGTCATCGTAGGTAATGTCGATGAGCGTAGTGTTCTTGTCGGTGATGTTGGCCTGCAGACTACCCTTGATACGGTTGGTCATGTCGATGAGGTTGGAACGGCTGATATAGAGCGGTTCGTCTTCCTTTACAAAGTTGTTGTATTCGGCAGTGGGAACCACGGTCATTCTTCCCAGTTCGGTTCTCACCGTAGCGTTACACTTGCCCTGGATGTCGTCGAGCTTCTTTTTCTTGCTGCCGGAGAATTTGACGTTGGTAGCCTCGAATGTCCTGTCGGCTTTCAGACGCAGGGTGAGTGATGCGCTCTCCTCCGGTTTGAGGTCGTGGAAGACAACCTTTACAGGTAGGTCGTCACCATAGATTACCTGCTTGTGGAATGTGCCGGGCACCTGGTAGGTCATGTCATAGTTCAGTCGCTTGCCGGCTTCGAGAAGGACAGCGGGTGACTGAATGGCGTTCAGTTCGTTGTATACGTTCGTCTTGCCGCTGCTCAGTCCCATGTCCGAGAACATGGATGCAACATCGCTGCTTACCGACTTCGACTTGCCGTCTTCCTTGATGAGGACAGAGGCTGTGCGCTCGTAGGTAGGCGGTGTCTTGAGCAGATAGTAAAGTGCGATGCCCATACATACGGCCAGCGAAAGTACAAACCACTTCCATCTGGCGATGCAGAGGTAAATGATGTCGTGTATGTTGAGGAAGGACTCTTCCTGCTGGGTGCTCTCTTTGGTTGCGGGAGTATTGTTCATGATGTTGATTGTTTTTTATCTGAAGATAAGTACAGCCAGAGATGTGGCAAATGATGCCAAACTAATCCAGAACGAGTAGGACAGTGCCGTGTTTCCGTTTACGGTAGACTGTCTCTTGCGTGTGTCGTTGGGGTCTACGTATACGACATCGTTCTGCTGCAGGTAACAAACGGGCGAATTGAAAAGGTCACTGCCCTTGGTGAGGTCCACACGGTACACCTGCTGCTTGCCGTTCTCCAGACGCATTACCATTACGTTGTCGCGGCGTCCATAGATGGTAAGGTCGCCTGCATTGCTCAGCGCGTCGAGCAGGGAAATCCTGTCGCGGTCGATGCTGAACTGTCCTGGGCTGTTCACTTCACCCATTACGGAGTAGTGGAGGTTTTCAAACTCAACGGTTACAGTTGCGTCTTTCAAGAGATTTTGTGAGATAAGCTTGTTCTTGACATTTTCTGCCACTTCTTCGCGGGTCATCCCAGCTGCCTTTACCTTACCTAATACAGGTACGTCCACTGTGCCGTCGTTTGCCACTGTGTAGCATGACATCTGCTGGGAACTGTTCTGCTTGCCGGTGGAACCGATACGGCTGGCGGAGATAGAGAGGTTGAAGAGCTCGGCCAGTTCGGAGTTCTTGCTCTTCACGGCAATAGAAATCTTGTCACCTTCCTGTATCTTGATCATCGGGGCTGAGGCGGCTATGGTGTTACCGTTCTGCAAGTCCTGCAAATAACTGATGTTGGTAGGTGTGGAACATGCTGACAAAATCAATGGAAAAGCCAATGCGGCACTCCATTTCTTGATCGAGTGTAAATTCATATTAGGTAAGCTATTTCTTTTTTTTGTAACTGATTAAATTATTTTCTTCTACTACATATATACAAGATTAGTACGGGCGCACTTCGTCCGTTCTTGCTGCCTAAACGCTGTAATTGGTTTGCAAAATTACATAAATTTGCAATACACTCCAAATTAAGGGGAGTAAAAGTAATTTTACCCCCCCATTTTTAACATTATTAACGGAAAATGTATAGTTTGGTACGACAATAATACCCTGTAAAGACAAGGCAATATTCTGATGGTTTGTTTTATAGTGCCTTAGCCTTTACAGGGCTTATGTCTATTTACTTGCTTAAGAGATAGTTCTTGAACGAAGTGAAGTCCTTTGTCATTTCGATGCTTTGCTTCTCGCCCTTCATGAACTCGGCGAGGCGCTCGGGTATCTCGATGTCTGTGCCGAGAATGCTGTCCACCTTCTCCTTGAACTTGGCAGGGTGAGCCGTCTCCAGGAACACACCTGTCTCGCCCGACTTCAACTGCTCCTTCAGTGCACGGTAGCCGCAAGCTCCGTGAGGGTCAAGTACATACTTGGTGTCGTTGTAGCACTGCTTCATGGTGTCTGCTATCTGCTCGTCCTTGTAGGTGGCACCGCTGATGTAGGCCGCGATGGCATCGTGGTCGCCCTTGTAGAGATCGTAGATGCGGGCGAAGTTGCTGGGGTCGCCTACGTCCATGGCGTTGGCGATGGTCTGCTTGCTGGGCTGGGGATTGTATTCGCCCGTCTGCAGGTAGTTGTAGAAGATATCGTTGGCGTTGTTGGCAGCGATGAAGCGGTGGATGGGCAGTCCCATCTCGTGGCCGAAGAGTCCGGCGGTAATGTTGCCGAAGTTGCCGCTGGGTACGCAGATGACGAGCTTGTCGGACAAGCCCTTCTCCTTCATGCGGGCGTAGGCGTTGAAGTAGTAGAATGCCTGGGGCAGGAAGCGCGCCACATTGATACTGTTGGCCGAGGTGAGCTTCATGTGCTTGTTCAGTTCCTCGTCCATGAAGGCCGATTTCACTAAGGCTTGGCAGTCGTCAAACACACCGTCCACCTCCAGGGCGGTGATGTTCTGGCCGAGGGTGGTAAACTGGCTCTCCTGTATCTTGCTCACCTTACCCTTGGGATAGAGCACGTAGACATGGATGCCTTCCACGCCGAGGAATCCGTTGGCCACAGCACTACCGGTGTCGCCCGATGTAGCCACGAGCACGTTCACTTCCTCCTTGCCTTCCTGGCGCACGAAGTACTGCAGCAGGCGTGCCATGAAGCGCGCCCCCACATCCTTGAAGGCGAGGGTAGGGCCGTGGAACAGTTCCAGCGAGTAGATGTTGGGTTCTACCTCTACCACAGGACAGTCGAAGGCCAATGTGTCGTAAACGATTTTCTTCAAAGACTCAGCGTCCACGTCCTCGCCGAAGAAGGCATCTGCCACCTTGTAGGCAATTTCCTGGAAGGAGAGTTTCTCTATGTTGTCGAAGAACTCCTGCGGCAACTTCTTGATGATTTCGGGCATGTAAAGACCGCGGTCTTCTGCCAGTCCTTTTACTACCGCCTTGTGAAGGTCGGCGATGGGTGCTTTCTTATTTGTAGAATAGTATTTCATTTTCTTGTCTTTCTAAAAAGATTAATTGATAGCCATAAACGCGTTCATGAAGTCTTGCAGCTGGAGCAGTCCGTAGCTGCCGCTCACACAACTTACCTCGTCATACTTCTCCACCTTGTCGGCCTCTATGCCAGGGTAGTAGATGAGGAAGGGGACGGGTTCCTTCACGTGGGTGCGTATCTCCACGGGCGTGGGGTGGTCGGGGAGCACGGCGATGCACACCGGTTCGTCCCATGTCGACACCTCGTCGTAGATGGGCTTGATGAGCCGCTGGTCAAGGTTCTCGATGGTTTTGAGCTTCAGTTCCAGGTCGCCGTCGTGTCCAGCCTCGTCGCTTGCCTCCACGTGTACATAGACAAAATCGTCGCCTTCCTTCAGTGCGTCGATGGCAGCCTGCGCCTTGCCCTCATAGTTGGTGTCGGCCAGTCCGGTGGCTCCTTCCACGATGATATTTCTCAGACCAGCATAATGGCCGATGCCACGGATGAGGTCTACGGCAGAGATGACAGAGCCGCGCTTGATCTGCGGGTACATCTGCGTAAGGGTGAGCATGTGTGGACGGTAACCGCCGCCCCAAGGCCAGATGAGGTTGGCCATGCGCTCGCCGCGTTCCTTGCGTGCCACGTTGAACGGATGGTTCTCCAGCAGTTCCTGGCTCTCCAGTATCAGACGGTTGAGGAGGTCGGCTGTTTCTTGTGCGGAGACGTGTCCCTCTTCCGTAGTGCCCGAAGCGTCGGGCTTCACCAGGAGGCCATGCCACTCCTCGTTGGGGTGGTCGTGGGGTGGGGCACAGTCGATGTGTTTGTTGCCGTGGTGTACCACGAGCAGATGGCGGTACTGTATGCCCGTGACGAACTCCACCTCCGGGTATTTCTTGCCCAGTGTCTCGTTGAGGTACTTGATGAGTACGTCGGCATCCTGTGTCTCCAGATTGCCACCGTTGTGGGTGATGATCTTGCCGTCCTGCACATTGATGATGTTGCAGCGCATGGCCAGGTCGGTGGGCTTCAGTTCGTAACCAATGCTGGCAGCCTCCAGGGGGCCGCGTCCTTCGTATACCTCGTTCTGGTCGTAGCCCATGATAGAACTGTTGGCCACTTCCGATCCCGGCAGGAATCCGTCGGGTACGGTGACGAGGCGTCCTGTCTTGCCCTTCTTGGCAAGCATGTCCATATAGGGTTTGTTGGCGTATTGCAGGAGTGTCTTTCCGCCCAGTCTCTCCACGGGGTGGTCGGCCATTCCGTCGCCAAGGATTATGATGTGCTTCATAATAGTTATCGTTAGATGTTAGCGATGCTCATGATATTGGCGAACACGCCGGCGGCAGTCACGCTGGCTCCGGCTCCATATCCCTGAATCATCATGGGGTATTCCTTGTAGCGTTCGGTAGTGAGGAGCACGATGTTGTTGCTGCCTTCGAGGTTGTAGAACGGGTGCTCAGGCCCTACGGCCTGCAGTCCTACGCTCGTCTTTCCACCGTCGAGCGTGGCCACGAAACGCCAGCGTTTGTGCTCAATGTCGAGTGCCTTGCGCTTGGCCTCGAAGTCATTGTCCAGTTGGGGGAGCTTCTTCCAGAAGTCGTCCAGGCTGCCCTCGAAGTACTCGTCGGGCACGAAGAGGTTCTTGGCTACGTCTTCCTGTTCCACGCGATAGCCTGATTCGCGGCTGAGGATAACGAGTTTGCGTACCACGTCCATGCCGCTGAGATCTATGCGCGGGTCGGGCTCGCTGTATCCCTTCTCCTTGGCAAGACGTACGGTCTCGGAGAAAGGCACAACGCCGGATATGGCATTGAAGATAAAGTTGAGTGTGCCTGAGAGAACAGCCTCTATCTTCAGTATCTTGTCGCCCGAGTTGCGCAGGTCGTTGATGGTTCCGATGATGGGGAGTCCTGCACCCACATTGGTCTCGAAGCGGAACACCACGCCGCGCTGGATGGCCGTGCGTTTCAGTTTGATGTAGTCCTCGTACTTGCCCGATGCAGCCACCTTGTTGGCGGCGATGACACTGATGTTATGTTCGAGGAACGTCTGGTAGAGTGCCGCAACGTCCTTGCTTGCCGTACAGTCAACGAAAACACTGTTGAAGATGTTCATGCTGAGAATCTTCTCTTTCAGGCTCTCGTTGGTGCTTGCTTCGGAAGCGTCTAGTTGTTCCTGGTAGTTGTCGAGGTCCAGACCTTCGCGGTCGAAGATGGCATGGTGTGAGGTGGCAATGCCCACCACGTTCAGTTTCAGTTTGTTGCGCTCTTTCAGTTCGGCGTACTGGTTCTTCACCTGCTCGATGAGTTTGCCGCCTACGGTTCCCACACCGCAGATGAAGAGATTGAGCACCTTGTATTCGGAAAGGAAGAAGCTGTCGTGCAGCACATTGAGCGATTTGCGCAGATAGTCGCTCTTCACTACGAAAGAAATGTTCGTTTCCGAGGCACCCTGTGCACAGGCGATGACCGAGATGCCACTGCGTCCGAGTGTACCGAAGAGCTTGCCTGCGATACCGGCTGCATGCTTCATGTTCTCGCCCACGATGGCGATGGTGGCCAGTCCCTTCTCTGCATGCATGGGGAACATGGCCCCGTCGGCAATCTCGTTCCTGAACTCCTCGTTCAGCACGCGCACGGCCTCGTCGGTGTCCTGTTCCTGTACGCCGATAGATGTAGAGTTCTCGGATGATGCCTGTGAAACCATGAAGACGGAGATGCCTTCATTGGCGAGGGCGGTGAAGATGCGTCGGTTGACACCGATGACACCTACCATCGAAAGACCGGTTACGGTGATGAGAGCCGTGCCGTTGATGGAGGAGATGCCCTTGATGGGTTTGGAGTCGCCGTCTATCTTGTTCTTGATGATGGTGCCCGGTGCTTCCGGGTTGAAGGTATTCTTTACCTTAATAGGTATATTCTTGATACAAACGGGGTAGATGGTAGGGGGATAGATTACCTTTGCACCGAAGTTGCAAAGCTCCATAGCCTCGATGTAGCTCAGTTCGTTGATGGTATAGGCTGACTTGATGACACGCGGGTCGGCAGTCATGAAACCGTCCACATCGGTCCATATCTCGAGTACTTCGGCGTCGAGGGCTGCTGCGATGATGGCAGCTGTATAGTCACTGCCGCCTCGACCCAGGTTGGTGGTGCGCTCAGTCTCCTTGTCACGGCTGATGAATCCCGGTACGAGCGAGATGCGAGGCAGGTCGGCAAACGCTTCCTTCACCAGTTTGTTGGTCAGTTCGCTGTCGAGGGTATGCTTTCCCTTGCCGTTGATACGTTCCGTCTTGATGAAGTCGCGCGAGTCAAACCATTTGGCGCCGCGTATCAGCGTGGCGACAATCTTGGACGAGAGCCTTTCGCCGTAGCTCACGATGGCATCCTGTGTCTTCTCGCTGATGTCGTGGATGAGGTACACACCGAAATAGATGCTCCTCAGCTGTTCGAAGAGGGCATCGACCGATTTGAACAAGTTTTCTCTGTCTGTGGTGTCGGTGATGATGGTGTCTATCATCTTGTGGTGGCGGTCAACCATGGCGTCGAATTCGACTCTCCATTGTTCATCGCCCTTGAGGGCGAGCTGTGAGGTCTGTAAGAGTTTGTCGGTAATGCCGCCAAGTGCGCTTACCACTACCACAACACTCTGTTTCTTGGCCTCGTTCTCTACAATGCGTTTCAGGCTCAGGATACTTTTTACGGAACCAACAGATGTTCCGCCGAATTTTAGTACTTTCATGTTCTTTTATTGTTTGGTAATGCTCTGCCTCCCCCGATACGACCGGGGCCGAAGCAAAACTTGGCGGCAAAAGTACTAAAAATCCGATAAACTGCCAAGAAAAAGGGCAGGAAAGTAATAATCTGTTGTAAAAATACAATATGTGTGGTAAGAGAAAGCCGATTAAAGGTAAAAAGGTAAAAAAGTAAAAAGAAGAGTGAAGAATTCAACTGCAGGGCTTTAAATTTGTCCCTGCACGCCCTGAAAGGTAGGGTGTTCAAAATTGGTTTCAAAATTATGTCAATTTTTGATGCAGTTTCA
>CAVKZC010000128.1:0-9795 GCA_963660455.1 Sphaerochaetaceae bacterium
CTAAAGAAAGTCTATCTCTATTTTAAGGAAGACAAAGACTGTCCAAAGATAGCTCCTTCTCTCATATCACATAGGGAAAAGAACGAAAGAATTCTGAGCCAAGAGGAGAAGCGAATTTTGGTGGTCGCAAATGTCAGTGCAGGAAAGTCCACACTTATCAATGCTTTGGTAGGACATCGGCTGAACAAGGCTATGAACAGAGCATGTACCCACAAAATCGCGACTCTGCACAATAAGGTTGAGAATGATGTGATGACAGTTCGACTTAACAATGACAGGTATGCTTGTTATGCCAAATTTGACGCAACAAACAGTCTTGATTTCGTTGATGCCAGTCTGCCGTTTAATTCATTGTTGTCAGAAAGTAATATATGTCTTATAGACACGCCAGGCATAAACAACAGCGAGAATCAACAACATCGACAGATTACGGAGAAGTCTATAAAAGAGAACAACTACGATGCAATCATCTATGTGTCGAATAGCTTGTACTTTGGAACTTATGATGAGGAAAACTTGCTGGTTAAGTTGAAAAAGTGTACACGTAAGCCGATATTCTTTGTGCTGAATCAACTTGACAGATTCAAGAAGAAAGAGGATTCCATCGAAAAGATGATAAACGACTATAAATCAGACTTGAAGAAGATCGGTTTCCGCCATCCGCAAGTGTTTCCAATTTCTGCTCAAGCTGCACTAATGAAGAAACTTAGCTCTAATGAGATGGATGAAGAAGACATTGAGGACAGGCGGTTGTTTGAAAGAAAGTTCCAACAAGACTACTACAATCTTCCGAAATATGTTGGTGAAGAATATTCTGACACAACTGGCATAGAAATGTTGGAAGATAAAATCAGAAAAGAAATAATAACAAAATAGTTTTAACATGAAAGCTGTAACAATAAAGTACAATCCCTATTTGGTGAATACCCAGATAACCATTGATGGGAAAAGTCCAAAGCCTAACAGTGCTTTGAATGTGGGTAAGAAGCGGCTTCAAGAATGGGTGGAACAACTTCCGCAAATCATCCACGATGAGTACCGCGACAGTAACATTTCCGTGGAATTTACGGGAATGACATCCGATTTTGAGGACATTAAGACTGCTTTTGAAGCGGCAGACTCAAAGGTGTCGGCTTCTTTCAAGTTCCATAAGGCTGCGGACATAACTGATGTGGAAAAGACCATCGACCGTATTTTCACTGATATACAACAAGGTCCGATACCAGAACTTAAAGACAAGAAGATAACAGAGGCTTTCCGCAAGGCAAAAGACTCACGATTTGAAATCAACGTTATCGCTACGATGAGTTCTGGTAAGTCAACACTTATCAATGCACTATTGGGCAAACAATTGATGCCTGCTGCCAATGAAGCAACAACGGCGACTATTGTAAAAATCGAAGATGCAGAGCAAGATGATTTTTCTGCTATTGCATACGACAAGTCTGGGCATGTGGTCAAGGATATAAAAGTTGTCACCTTGGAGGATATGAAGAAACTCAATGGTGATACCAAGGTGTCTACTGTTGTGATGAAAGGGAAGATACCGTTTGTCTCCTCTGTGGGCATGAAACTTGTGCTTGTGGATACTCCGGGTCCTAACAACTCACGAGACAGAAGTCATCAGGAAATGACTTACAGAATGATTGCGGATTCAGACAAGTCGCTAGTTCTCTACGTAATGAACGGACAACAGTTGGGTATCAATGATGAAAAGGAATTCCTTGACTATATTTGTCAGAAGATGCAGGAAGGCGGAAAGCAAAGCCGTGAGCGTTTTATCTTTGCCGTCAATAAAATGGATGCATTCAAACCTAAAGATGAAGGGCTTGACTGTATCGAAAAGGCTTTGTCGAATGTAAAACGAGGGCTTGAGGACAGAGGTATCAAATCTCCAAACATATTTCCAGTATCTGCATGTGCTGCTTTGGAATTGCGCACAGATGATGATGAGCCTATGGCGTTGGATACGTTCAGACGTACCTCAAAAAAGTATGACATCATGCACTTTGAGGATTATTATCAATTCTCAAACCTGCCCCAGCATGTGCGTGCCGACATCCAAGGTATTATAGAGAATGCTGACGGTGACGAAGATGCATTGATAGAGGTACACTCTGGTATTGTGTCGATTGAAAAGGCCATTTCTTTGTATATCAATAAGTATGCACGCATTACAAAGGTGTGTGATTTGGTGGCGGCTTTTAACGAGAAGTTGAATGAACTCTCAGCAGTCGCACACCTTGAGGATGCAATCCGAAAAGATAAAAACAAGAAGGCTGAACTAGACAAGCAGATTCAACAGATAAAGGCAAACATTCAGTCTGCAAAAAATGCACAAAAAACGTCAAACGCAATAGACAAATTGGATGTGGCTAGTCCCGTAATAAAGAAACTGGACGATTATTTTAAATGTATAAATACGGAGATAAGTAAACTGCAATCAGGTGAGAGCAAAGTTGAAAAAGCAGTTGCTTTGAAGCAATGTGAAATCATCGAGAAGCAATGTAAAAACATCTCTACTCAGCTTAAAATAGAAATAGAAAAAATCATCCAAGATTCTTACAAAGAAACCGTTGCTTCGATTCTAAATGAATATAAAAAGAACTTGAAGGATTTGAGTGTTTCCGTTGATTCTTCAGCATTGTCATTTAGCCCTGTATCTTTAATTGTATCTTCACTTGCGGATTTGTCATCAAAAGTTAAGGAGAATACCCAAACGGTAGATGAAAGCTACACAAAGACAGAGAAATATCAAGAAAAGGTAGAGTCGACACGTGGTGATTGGGCAGCCGGTGGCGCCGCGGCTGGAGCTGCAGCTGGAGCTGCAATTGGCAGTTTTATTCCTGGCATAGGGACACTTATCGGGGGCCTCATTGGTACTTTCGTAGGTG
Source organism: Sphaerochaetaceae bacterium (assembly GCA_963660455.1). Taxonomy (GTDB): domain Bacteria; phylum Bacteroidota; class Bacteroidia; order Bacteroidales; family Bacteroidaceae; genus Prevotella. The sequence goes on from CAVKZC010000128.1 coordinate 2,895, forward strand.
CTTCTGGTGGTGCAATTGCTGGCGATGATGAGCACTTTGAAACTCGCACGAGACAAAAACGTGTGGAAAAATACACTGATTATGTTGACATGCGTAAGGTCTCCAAGGAATACACTCAGGATTTCCAAGAGAAACTTTTGAATGCGAGGGCTACTACTACCACTTTTGTTAAGGATGAGACTCAAAGACTTAAAGATTATCTTAAAAAAGAACTTGTTAAGATAGACAATATCTTGAATAAGAAATTGGCCGAGTTGTCAAAGTCTATGGCAGACACAAAGGCCAAGGAGTCTGAGATTATACAAAAAGAGAATAATCTAAAGTGGCTAGAGAGTATTCAACAACAAATTAACAACATCATTAATTTCTAAATATTATGGATGAAAAATTTGTCAACGCTGTAGAAGACAAGAATCTTGTCAGAGTCAGATTGTTCATTTCCAATGAGCTTATGCTGGATCCTCGTGGTAAATCTTTTGCAGAAATGGTATGTTTTGCAGAAGAGAATCTTGCATCTGAACTATATCAGGAAGATGATGGTAAAACGTACAAAGAAAATGAGATTTCATGGAATGAAGATTTTTTGTTTTCTTTGAAGAACGATTTGGATTTGAATTTTTCCAAAGAAAAGCTGACTTTTTACGAGAAAGTAGCAAAATTCGTTCTAAGAGAAAAAGCTTATCAACTAGATAAAGAAGAACATCAACCGTATGAAGGCGAACACCCTCGTCGAAATGCTAAAAAATCAGCCTTTAAGTCAAAAGATTCTAAGAAAAAAGCATATGCTGGCGTTACGACAGGTGGTGTTGTTCTAACAGTTGCAGGTTTGTGTGCTCAAAAGGCTATTCTTGCTTCCCTTGGTGTTGCAGGATTTGTTATAGGAGGTGTCTTACTTTATAAAGAATCGCAAAAATGAGTTCTATATACAACAAACCGAAATACAACAACTTGCTCGATGGTGGCCTAACAAGTTCGCCATCGACAAGTTCCGGTGTTCCTGTTCGCACCGATGAAAGCGGTACGTTAAGCAAAGAACCGCAAATGGAAGTCATTTCACAAGATGTCAAAAATGCAAATCTTGCAGAATTGAAGACATATCAGGAGCGTTCCAACTTTGCGATGAAACTTGTCGATGACATTGTGCTCAAGAACTATTTGACGAAACTGCCCAATATGGAAATCATTCCTGCAGACGAAGAAGTCCTTGACACAAGCAATATTATCCTTTTCAAAATCAACGAAATGGTTTACGAGAAGGACGAATATGCTACAGACAAGTTCATAAGCGTCGTAAGTGCAATGACGTTTACGAATAGTTCTATTTTCTTAATCGTTGACGGACACAAAGACCATACTGATTTTTATCTTGGCGTGAAATGCGAAGACGAAGACCGTCAGAAGAACTATGTGGCAGATACGTTGAAGAGTTCTATTTTGGGACAATTCCCCGGTGCATCACTGGAAGACTATTCTTTTATCCAGAAGAACGAGGAAAGGCCCATGCAAGCCCGCCTTTTGGAAAGAATGAAAGATGCAGTCAGCATAAGTTCTTGCGTTGGAATACCTTCCTATAAGAATAGCAAGGGCGAATATACCAATGCCAATTTTATCCAAGGCATAGAAAAGTTCGCTTCTGCGATGCAAGGTAAGGAGTATACGGCTGTTGTCCTTGCCTCGAACATAAGAAAGGCTGAAATAGCGAACATCCGTAACGGATATGAAAATGTCTATACAGAGCTTTCGGCTATGGCTACTCGCCAATTAGCTTATAGTACAAATGAGTCTTTGGCAAATGCGTTGAGTAGAACAAAAGGAACATCCGATACTCACACCGTTAGTAATGCTGAAGGTATTTCTGATTCGGCATCACATACAGAAAGCAATTCCTCTTCAAAGTCCAAAAGCAAGTCCCATACAGATAGTGAAAGCAAAGATAATGCATGGGGTAAAGCAAGTAAAGTCGGAGGAGCAATAGCTGGTGTTGGCATGGCTTTGACTGCAACAGTTGCAGGAGCACTTATTGGTATTCCTCTTATGGCTGGTGGTGCGTTACTTGGTGGAGTTGGCGCTTGTGGAGCAAAAAACAAGTCAAAGTCAGATACAGAGACACTAACCGAAACAGAGTCTTATACATCTTCAGATGGCATAACTCATACAAAATCCATAACAACAACTGTTAGCGATGCCCATTCTGATTCGTTTAGCGAAACAAATGGAACCACATCAACTATAGGTTCATCCAAGAATTTCACTATAACTGTACAAGACAAACATATACAGGAAATTCTGAAACGTATTGACAAGCAGTTGGAACGTATCGAAGCATGTGAAAGTTCCGGTTTATGGTCTGCAGAAGCTTATTTCATGTCTTATGATACAGACCGGGCTTCTGCGGAAATAGGTGCAACGATATTCCGTTCCATCATGCAGGGAGAACAGTCGGGTGTGGAAAACTCTGCGATTAACACATGGTATCTTGACCCCGAGGACAAAGGCAACGAACTTGCGAAATATGTCAGTGCATTGGCTCATCCTGCATTCTTGTATGAAAATTCTGTAATGGGTACACAAACATCTGTGCAGCCAATTTCATTGCTGAGTAGTAAGGAGGTTGCCATCATGTTGGGGTTGCCAAGAAAATCAGTTCCAGGTCTTCCTGTCATTGAGCATATTTCATTGGGAAAGGAAGTTGTCCGTCTAAACAAGACCCAATCAGGAAACAAACTTGAATTGGGGTGTATCTTCGACCAGGGTGTAGAACGGAAAGACAACAAGGTTTACCTTGATGCCAAAAGTTTGACACAACATACATTTGTGACCGGTTCCACAGGATGCGGCAAGAGCAACACTATCTATTATCTCATTGAGCAGATACGTCATCAGCCGGATGCGCCTAAGTTCCTAGTAATCGAACCTGCTAAAGGTGAATATAAAGATGTGTTTGGCAATGAGCATATTTATGGCACAAACCCATTGAAAACTCCATTGCTTAAAATCAATCCTTTCAGATTCCCTGAGGGTGTCCATGTCTTGGAGCATATCGACAGACTTATTGAAATATTCAATGTCTGTTGGCCTATGTATGCAGCCATGCCTGCGGTACTCAAAGAGGCAATACTCAATGCCTACGAGGATTGTGGATGGAACTTGTATAAGTCAACAAACCGTTATTCAAACGACTTGTTCCCCACATTTGCCGATTTGCTGAACGAACTTGTTCTTGTCATCAACAATTCCGCTTATTCAGAGGAAGTAAAGAGCAACTATCAAGGTTCACTTGTGACACGAGTGAAGTCTCTTGACAATGGAATATGCAAGCAGATATTCTCTTGTGATGAGTTGGGCGACAAGGCTTTGTTTGATGAAAATGTCATTGTCGACCTGAGCAGAATCGGTTCTCAGGAGACAAAGTCGCTGCTCATGGGTATCTTGATTATGCGTCTTAATGAGTATCGTGCCAATAGCGGAATACAGCATAACAGTCCTTTACGGCACGTAACTATTTTGGAAGAGGCTCACAATATCTTGAAGCGTTGCTCGCAGGAACAAAGCATGGAAGGCAGCAATGTTGCTGGCAAGAGTGTAGAAATGATTTCCAATGCAATTGCAGAAATGCGTACCTATGGTGAGGGCTTTGTCATCGTAGACCAGTCTCCTGGAGCTGTGGACGTTTCTGCTATTAGAAATACTAACACCAAGATAGTCATGCGTCTTCCCGAGGACAGTGACCGGAAAGTTGCCGGAAAGGCTTCTGGAATGAAGGACGAGCAGATTGACGAAATCGCCAAATTGCCCACTGGTGTTGCTGTAGTATATCAAAACGACTGGGAAGAGCCCGTTCTTTGCAAGATTGGCAAGTTCGACAAAGAGGAAATTCCTTTTGTTTGGCAAAATCAAGACATTGCAGATACAGACTGCTCGTCCGAGACCACCATCGAGATATTGAAATTGCTTCTGAAAGGACGTGTGTCATCACCTATTGATGTAAACATTGATATTGTGGAAGACAACTTAGCATCATCAGGTCTCTCCACATTCAACAAAACCTCCGTGTATGAAGCGATAGACGAATATAAAAAGACTGGTGTGCTACAACTTTGGAAGGACAATAAGTTTGAGACATTATCCCGGCTGGTAACACAAATCGTGTCCTTGAAGTCGGAGGTGATGCGATTGACCAACAGCACTGCTAGTTTCGACGAACTGACTCAAAGACTGACAGAGTTGGTGGAGGATAAAGTCCCATACATTCCAGATGAACTACGCCTTGTGACATCACAATGCCTTATGCGTGACTATTCACTTGATGGCGAAGTGCAAAAGAAGATATACAGTGCATGGTATCAATCAATCAATATCAATAAAGTGTTATGAACAATCCATTCGTAATATCAGAATTAAACAAAACTCTATCTCCTCTGGCTGAGTTGTCAAAGTCATTTGACACTCTGCCAGATAGAGAGTTGAATAAGTCTCTTGGAACAAAAGCGATGGGCATGATACCTCGTAATGGAGGTGAGTGGACTGAGACTCCTGGAGATTCCGTTTGGAAACCTAATAGAGAAGTTGTGCCAAACGACCGCAATTATTCCAATCCTGAGGGAAAAACATGGGGTGAGATCCTTGACAAATATGAAGTCGATGGAATTCCATTCCATGAAGGAGAACCTGATTTTTCCGAGGTCAGTAAAGGAACTGTCGAAATTGATGACTTTTCCGATGTAAGATATGGGGCAGGTGCAAATTTTGATCAGGCTGATGAAAAACTTGCTCAAGAAAGAGGATGTTCAAAAGAGGATGTTTTTGAATGGCGTAAAGAAAACAATTACACTTGGCACGAACGAAGTGATTGTAAAACGATGGACAAAGTACCACGTGAAGTCCATGGGAATGTTCCTCACAGTGGTGGTATATCAAAAATGAGAAATCAATAAGAAGATATGGAAGATAAAATATTTGGCAATATGTCCTTCAAATATGGTTGGACAAAAAACGAAGAATTGTCTTTTGAAGGCAATACATACAATGTTCGCATTAGAACTTCAAGTCTGAAGAACGAACTTCCTACCGAAGCCCAACAAAAGGCATATTTGCAGTACAAAGCAAATGTTTCGGATGTACTTGCAAAAGCGAGCGAACAGATTGATTCGTTCATCGGCAGACATAAAGAACAAATGGCAGATTTGACACAGCCACAATTGACTGAGAAAAAATCATTCTCAGTGATTCCGTTTGAAGTGCTTTTCTTTAAGAATGGCAAATATGCTATTTTGTTTAGGACCCAATGGTCTGACACAGATATGTGTATATTGTGTGATAAAGGCAGCTTTAAGGTTGATGACAGTTGTTTGTTGGAATTTGAATATTAATGGCTGCATTTGAGTTTATTGCAAAGCATCCCATGAATTTAGGGGGAAATAACCAAATCATGAGAGGCGAAAGGTTTACAATGAACATCCATACTGTGGGTGTTCAGCCTTTTAGTGTCTTTTCCAATCCAGAGAGCAGACGACAAGCCATCCAGCAGTTCGCAATCAATGGTATAGATGTAAAATCTCGTGAATACCTGCTCAACACAGGACATTGGGAAGTCAAACGGTTACCAGACCACAACTTCTCAAAAGCAGTAGATGTGCGTGAAAGTGTTGGTCAATCCTCGGATGTGAAGTCAACTTCATTAGAACTTCCCAAAACTCATGATGTCATTGACGATGTCGAGATGAAAAAGGAGTGTATTGGTATAGTCAAAGAGTTTTACGGAAAAGAGCTAGACCTAACTTTTGCTGACAAAGGGTTGGAAGGCAGATGCGAAATCGCGACAGACTTTTACAAGGAAGTGAAGCAAAGTATGGGAATTGACGCAGAACTTAGTTTTGTACCAAAATCACCAAATGAGCTTGGAGGTTATAATCCAAAGACAAATTGCATCGAACTCAATTCTAACTACCTTGAAAAGGCTGACTGTGAAGACTTGCTCAATACGATTCTGCATGAGTCGCGTCATGCGTTTCAAGGTAAATGTATACAAAGCCCGGAATCTGTGACGGTAAAGAACAATGTAATAGATGTTTGGAAAGACAATTTCCAAAATTACATTAGCCCTTGCCACGATTTTGAGGCTTACGAAAACCAGGAAATAGAGAAAGATGCGAACTATTACGCTGACAGTGTCATGAAAAAGGGTATGGACGTAAATTATGCTTGATATGGACAGAAATATATTACTTAAAATACTGAAGGATGAAAACTATCCTTCTCATATGATTGAGAATACTCTCCACAAATTAAGTAACCTGCAACCTCAAACAGCTACAGCATTGAAAAAGTGGTTGGAGGATGGAAAGGCTCCATCCCTTAATGTGGAAGGTTATACATTCTCTGTGCTAACAACAAAGTTCGGAATGCAACCAATCGGTGCTTTTCTAACTCTTGATTGGTTGTGTCGAGAGCCTCAAAAAGCAAGGGATGCTCTAAAAAGGGGTATCAGATAAGAGATGACAACTTCTAATGGTAGATTTATTCATAGCAACGTTATGCCTGATAAATATAGGCATAACGTTGTTTGAGCTTATTGGGAAGCATACCTTAGAAAGAGAATGCCATTGCTGTAACAATTAAAAATATGTCTTTACCGCAAACAGGAATTGGTCGATGAAGATTTTCTTGAATGCAGCGATGTTGTTCTGCTCATAGAACATAAGCATGGCTTTCTTGTAGTCGATGGAGTCGACCGTGCGGAAAGAGATGGGGCAATAGCCATTGGCTATAAGGATAGCATTGCTTGTTATGCGTGCCGTCCGTTTGTTACCGTCGGTAAATGCCTGTATATAAGAAAGGAGCACCAATGCGAGGATAGCCTTCTCAAATACATTCTCCTTTCCGTTGATTAAGGTACATGTGT
>CAVKZC010000129.1:0-9728 GCA_963660455.1 Sphaerochaetaceae bacterium
GAAGAGGTGAAAAGGCTATTGGGCGAATAGCCTTTGGCAACGAAAACTCGGTCAAGCAAAGAGCCTGAATCTATCGGATTCGCCTTTGCTCGACCGAGTTTTTTTCGGAAGGTACGTGCTGTATTAATACCTACATTTAGGTATTGTGTATATTATTGGAAAAGAGTAACTTTGCCCGCTGAAATTATTGCAATAAGTATGAGAACAGGAATAACAGGTTTGGCGTTCATGATGACAACAGTAGTGGCAATGGCCGATACCGGGCGTTTTACGGTGTCGGGCACAGTACTCGACGACCGTACCAAGGAGCCTATCCCATACGCAACGGTCAGGATTCAGAACATGGAACTGTGGACTGTTGCCGATGACAACGGAAAGTTTGTCATTGCCAATGTGCCCGACGGGAAAGTCGTGGTGGAGATACGCTCCTTGGGTTACGTGACGCGCACCGTGACGTTCAGCCTTGCCCATGATGCCGATCTGAAGAACATACGCATGAAGGAGGACAACCTCAGTCTTTCTGGCGTGGAGGTGACGGCACGCAAGAAAACCACCCTGGGCACTACCGTCTACACCATGGACCGCAACACGCTGGACCATTCTCAGGTACTCTCGCTCAGCGACGTCACGGCTCTCTTGCCGGGCGGGCAGACCGTCAACTCCTCGCTCATGAACGACTCGCGCCTTGCCTTGCGTGCCGGTAGCAGCGAGAGGGGCAATGCCGCCTTCGGAACTGCCATTGAGATAGACGGCATGCGACTGGACAACAATGCCAACATGGACGAGACGCTCTCTGCCTCTACGCGCAACATCTCTGCCTCTAACATAGAGAGTGTGGAGGTGATAGCCGGAATACCGGGCGTGGAGTATGGAGACATGTCCAACGGTGTGGTGAAGGTCAACACGCGCAAGGGTCACTCTCCCTGGATTTTCGAAGGGTCCATCAACCCCTACACCCGTCAGGTGGCATTGAGCAAGGGTTTGACGTTGGGAAGGAACGCAGGTACGCTGAACTTCTCCTTTGAGCATGCACGCTCGTTTAGTGAGTTGGCATCTCCCTACACCGCCTACAACCGCAACATCCTTTCCGCCACCTACAGCAAGGCTTTCCGTCTTGCTTCGTCTACCCTTAACCTCACGGCAGGACTGACCGGCAACGTGGGCGGGTACAACTCGGAGGCAGACCCAGACGCTTTCCGTGACACTTATCAGAAACAGCGCGACAACCAGTTGCGTGGCAATCTGCAACTGGACTGGCTCTGCAACTCGCAGCGTGCGGGGGTGTTCAACGTGAGTCTGATGGCAGCATTCCAGACTGCCGACAAGCGCACAGAGAACTACACCAATACTTCCTCTTCGTCTACGCAGGCTTACCTGCACACCATGACCGACGGCTACGCCATTGCGCAGGACTATGCGCAGGGCATGGGCGCGGGGAGCATCATCCTCGGTCCTACGGGCTACTGGTATGTGCGCTCGTACAATGACCAGAAGCCTTTTTCTACCCAACTGAAACTGAAGGGGGAGTGGATCAAACGACTCTTGGGCGCTGTCAACAAGGTGACGCTCGGTGCCGAACTCAACTCCTCACGCAACAATGGGCACGGTTCTTACTATGAAGACATGAGTCTGGCACCCACGTGGCGACCTTACGACTACAGCCAACTGCCCACCATGCGCAACCTTGCCCTCTTCCTGGAGGAACGGCTCACGGTTGGGCGACTGCTCCTGGTGGCTGGTCTTCGCGACGACATCACGATGATAGGCGGTTCGGCTTACGGCAATGTGTCGAGTCTCTCGCCGCGTGTCAATGTGCGTTACGACCTGCTGAAGGGCAAGAACTGTTCGCTGACGCTCCATGCCGGCTACGGCAAGAGTGTGAAATTGCCATCCTTCCAGGTGCTTTATCCTGCCGACAATTATGCTGACCGCCTGGTGTTCACACCGGGGTCCACCGCCGACAACAAGGCATACTACGCCTACTACACCCAGGTGCAGCGCGCACTGTACAACCCTAATCTGAAGTGGCAGCACTCCAGGCAGTGGGAAGTAGGGGCTGACGCTACCATAGGGAAAGCACGCTTCAGTCTGTCGGCTTTTTGGAACAAGACTTACAATCCTTACCAGACGATAAACATCTATACTCCCTTCGCCTACAACCAGACTTCGCAGTCGGCGCTGGAGAACTGTGGCATCGCTGTGGCTGACCGCTCTTATAGCGTAGACCCTACGACTGGTGTCGTGACGGTAACGTCTACTGCCGACGGTCACAGCATCACCCTGCCCTACTCCACACGTCACACCTTCACCTCCAACCGCCAGTATGTGAACGGTTCACCCGTGACGCGCTACGGACTGGAGTGGGTGGCTGAGGTGCCGCTCGTGAACAACGCCCACACCGTGGGACTCTCGCTGCGCTTCGACGGCAAGTACTACCATTATAAAGGTATAGACAACACGCTTATCGCAGGTAGTCCCAACGGCATCGGCGACCAGGCTGAAGGCGCGGCAGTGCAGCCGCTGATAGGTTACTACGTAGGCAGCAACGTGACCTCCACCTCTTCTGCCAGCACACCGTCGGTAAGCAACGGCATACTCAACAAGGGCTGTAGTCTCAACACCACGCTGACGGCACGCATACCCAAGTTGAGACTCATCATGACCATGCGCCTTGAGGCTACATTCCTCAACTATCGCCGCAACCTTTCCGAGAACCGCACTACGGTGCTCCTGCAGGAGGCTGGCGACATTACGGGTACTGTATACAACGGGGAGGAAAACCACTACGTGGCGGTTTACCCCGAGTATTACTCCACATGGGACAACCCTTCGGAGCGCATCCCCTTCGCCGAAGCGCTGCTTGCAGCCAAGGACAACGACCCTGCCTTATACCAACAATTGAGTAGGCTGATAGTAAGGAGCAACACGGCATACTACTTCAATCCGCAGGACTTCTCTTCCTATTACTCGGCCAATTTCTCCATCACAAAGGAGATAGGCAGATGGGTAAGTCTGTCATTCTATGCCAACAACTTCTTCAACAACATGGCCATGGTGAAGAACTCGCAGACGGGACTGGAGTCGTCGCTCTTCAGCAGTGGCTACATCCCTAAGTTCTACTATGGAGCATCTATACGTATCAAACTGTAAAACATGAAAAAGATGAAAATCATACGCCATACTTCTCTTTGCTTCACCATACTTGCACTCCTCATGGCGTGCAATTATGATGAGCACATAGACACCTTCGATGTGGAGGTGACACTCAGCGAAGTGCTCGACTCTGTGCCTGTGCAACTGACCAACGGCACGGGCCACACCTTCTCTGCCGTGACCGATGCCAACGGTGCGGCACACTTCTCGCTGCCTGCCGGCATCTACAGTGCCAATGCGTCGAAAGTGTCCGACGACGGATTCTTCCGCAAGGTGTGCAACGGTTCGTTGTCAGACATCGCCATCGGCAGCACGTCAACCCGCATCACCCTGCCTGTCACTGTCACATCCATGCAGACAGCCAACCCCATCGTCATCAAGGAGGTGTACAATGGCGGTTGTATGATGGACGATGGGTCGGGCAAGTTCGCTAAGGACAAGTGCATCATCATTTACAACAACTCGTCGGTGGCTGTGTCGCTCGACAATGTGGGCTTCGGTTTCGTGGAACCGTACAATGCCGAAGCACCCTCGCACTATTTCCTCAACGGAGGAAAACTCGACTATGCCGACAGTGACTGGATTCCGGCATTGAACGGCATTTGGTACTTCCAGGACGGCCAGACGCTGCCGCCTTACACCGAACTTGTGGTAAACGTGCATGGCGCCATCGACAACACGCTGACCTACAGCAACTCTGTCAACTATGCCAACGCTGCTTACTACTGCATGTATGATGTGGAGGCGACAAGCAGCGACGGAGGCAAGTACAGCAACACGATGTATTACCCTTCGCCGGCTGACGTCATTCCTACCAGTCACTACCTGAAGGCGGTGAAATACGGCAAGGGCAATGCCTGGCCTATGAGTCAGACTTCGCCGGCACTCCTCATGTTCCGCACGGAGGGCATCACGCCCAAGGCCTTCGGAGAGAACACCGACAACATTATCTATCCTACAGGCAAGCAGGGCAACATCGTGTATGCCTGTCTCAAGTTGCCCCGGCAGTGGGTGATAGACGCAGTGGAGATTTACAACGCCACCTCGCTGGCAAGCTGCAAGAAGCGTATCACTGCCGACCTTGACAATGGGTACATTGCACTGACGGGCGGTTACGGGCATGCACTTGTGAGGAAGGTGGAGAAGACCGTCAACGGCCATGCCGTTTACCAGGATACTAACAATTCAACTAACGATTTCTATGAAGCCGACCATTGTTCTCTTCGCTAGTCTGCTGTACCTGCCAGCCATGGCACAACGCGACTTCATGCTGACCCAGCAGCGCAACGCATGGCTCACATCGGGCAATGCCGCCGCACTGGTGACGCTGCACGACAGTACCATCGCCAGGGCCTCGGTTGGCTACGCTCACACAGGAGGTGCACTGCGGTCGCTCTCCGAAGGAAGAAGGGTGAATGCGCTGGAGGCTGACGTGCGCTCCTACTACCGCCTGTCTCCCAAACTCGTGGCATACGGCAGTATGACTTACAGTTACACGAACGCTACACAGGCCAACGGCAGCATGTTTATACCTACGCAGGAACTGATGCCCTTCGACTTGGTGGACGACTCGTCTGACAATGCCGGTGACAAGCGCATGGAGACATTCCACATCAACGGTGCGATAGGATGGACGGCATGGCGCAACTTCTCCATCGGAGCAAAGGTGGACTATACCGCCGGCACCTATGCCAAGCATCGTGACCTGCGCCACAGCAATACGCTCATGGACTTGGACGCTCGCCTCAACGGTTTCCTCGCCTTGCCTAAGAATAGCGGTGTAGGAGCAGGATTCATCTACCGGCGCCGCACGGAGACGATGCTCTTCAAGACGTACGGCACGACCGACCAGATTTACACTACGCTCGTAGACTATGCCAACGGCTACGGTGAGACGGAGATGTTCGGCACCGATGGCTTTACCGACGACAGTCGCGAACTGCCTTTGCTTTCGGAATACGTGGGATTCTCTACACAGGGGGCATGGCAAAGGTTGTTCGTCGACATGAGTTACACCCACCGCACGGGCTACTACGGCAGACAGTCACAATACTCTGCCTCGCACGAGCAGCACCGTGGCGATGCCTTCGACCTGCATCTGCGCTACGACATTGCTCGCAGCACCCAACTGCAGACATGGATAGACCTGCGCATGGCGACGGAACGCCTCACCGCCGAGCGGGAGAACTACCGCAAGACAACGGCTACCGACGGTACGGCGGCAACCTACTACGAGTACTTCGAACCGACGAAGATGGCTGACAAGTCGCAGACTTACGGCACGGCAGCGGTAACGGCCTACTGGAAGCCTGCGGGCGAGATATTCCTCTGGCACGTGAAAGGTGGCGTAGACTACTGGGGACGTAGGCAGACGGCATACGTCTTCCCCGACACTCACACTGCCAATCGCCACATCGTTGCTCCCTTCGTTACTGCCCGCCACGGCATTCTGACGCACAACTCCTCACTATGGTCGGTGCTGTTGGGGTGCTCCATGCTCACAGGCAGTGAGGAGCAGTTGGCAGCCAAGGCAGCCGTGTCTTACGAAATGCCGATTCGCGGCACACGCATAAGACCGAGCCTTACCGTTGGCTACGACTTCCGCACTGCCACAGGTGGTGAGATGAAAAACTTGACAAGAAACACGCTCAGCGTAACTGCTGCCGCTACATTTTAGAACACGCCTTAATACACGAACATAACATTATAAACATAACAAAAAAGAGAAATGAAGAAAATTTTTACATTTATCGTTGCTTGCGTAGCTGCCGTTTCAGCAATGGCACAGGCGCACGGCACAATGAATTTCGTTGGAGATGCTGACTTCTGGTCTGGTGAAAAGAATGCAACTTTCACGACGCAAGTGAAGGATGTTGTCCAGGTAATAATGGGTGATAATGACACTCAGAGCATCATCATCCCTGACATGGCGTTTGACAAGGAAGGCCTCCAGGCCACCATCAAGTCATTTGCCATCTCTGGACTTACCTACACAATGTCGAGTGACCAAAGTGGCATGGTTATTAGCTGGACATCGGATAAAACTACTTCTACCACTACTGGCACTGATGGTGAAGCAAAGTCTATTACCGTTTCGGACCTCAAGGCAACCTATACGCACGCTACAGAAGTGCTTACGGTTACGTTTACATTAAAGTACGAATCGATAGCGAAGGATGTCGTTTACAGCTTCAAGGGCTACTACACGGATTCCGAGAACAAGTGGCAGCTTGTCGGTCGTGGTACAGAGGCCAACCCATACCGCATCTTCGATGCTGCTGACTTCACCGCAATGGCTACAAACTACAATGCAGAAACCAACACCGGTAAGGGCGAGTACTTCCTCATGATGAATGACGTAGACTTCGGCGGCAGTGCAGAAAACCCAGTACAGTTACCTGCTATCGGCAAAAATGCTGACCTTAGTATTGCTAAGATGAAAGGCGGTTTTGACGGCATATTCGATGGCGATAACCATAACATCAAAGGCATTTATCACACCAACATCGCCAATGATGCAGCAGGAAAGTACAACGCTCTCTTCAGTTTGACAGATGTCAACGCTGTCATCAAGAACATCCGCATCGACAAGAATAACCACATCTGTGGCTACAACTATGTAGGTGGCATTGTTTCCATCAACCAGGGAACAATCGAGAATTGTATAAATAATGCTGACATCACTGCCGCCAACTTGGATGCTGCCGGCATCTGCGGCTTCATGGCAAACGGCGTTGGTACGATAACAAACTGCTCTAATGCTGGCAACATAACCTCTACTACATATGCCGCTGGTATTTGCTCCGGCTCACAGTCAGGATCTTCGATTACTTCATACAACTATCTCATTACTTCATGTACTAACTATGGCAAAATAGTTTCCACCAATGGTGTGGGTGCTGCAGGTATTGCAGGTTCTTTCTCTGGCGCAATCAAGAACTGCGACAACTACGGTAACGTAGACGACTCAAAGGGAACAGGAAAGAACATACAGTATACCGCAGGTATCGTTTCTTGCCCAAGTTATGCTATTGTTATCGAAAACTGCAAGAATGAAGGCGCCATTTCCGGTGGAAAGAGCGTTGGTGGCATTGTCGCCAACGTAATGAAGGGTGAAAATGAAGACGTTGTAATATACAACTGCACCAATAACGGATCTGTAAGCGCCACAGGCGAGAACGTTGGCGGTATTGTCGGTAACAGTGCACGCACGGCTGGCAAGGTTTCTGTAGAAGGTTGCACCAACAGAGGCTCTGTGACTTCTACTGGCACTACATCACTCCTTGGCAACATCCGCGGTAGCGAGTCTATCACCATCGGCTCTGACAACTCTATCAGCACAAGCCTTGAGAAGTTGCCTCTCGACACCGACAACATCGCTACAGGCATTGAGGATGTTAACGCAAAGGAGAATGCTACCGCTAAAGACGGCAAGTATCTGAAGAACGGTCAGATCGTTATCGTGAAGAACGGCAAGACATACAACGTTCTCGGTATCGAGCAGTAATCCGCTCCCTATAAAACCAATTTTATGCGACATAAAAAGATATTATCATTACTCGTGTGCCTCGGCAGTTTTACGGCTGTCGGGGCACAAGTGTTACCATTGGACAGTTGCATCCGCAAGGGAAAACTCGACAATGGTCTCACATATTATATAAGGTATAACGCACAGACTCCAGGGCAGGCTGACTTCTACATCGCCCAGCGTGTGGGTTCCATTCTGGAGGAACCGCAGCAGCGCGGTTTGGCCCACTTTCTGGAGCACATGGCGTTTAACGGCACCAAGAACTTCCCCGACGGCAATGGCGGTGAAAAGTCTGTGCGCAACTGGTGTGAGAAGAACGGCATCAAGTTTGGTGCTGACCTCAATGCCTATACGTCCATAGACCAGACCGTATATAACATCTCCAACGCTCCTGTCACCAAGGCGGGAGTTGCCGACACGTGCCTCATCATTCTCCACGACTGGGCGGGTTCGTTGCTCTTGAAGGGCGACGAGATAGACCAGGAGCGCGGTGTCATCCATGAGGAGTGGCGCAACCGTCGTTCGCGTTTCGCCTCTACCCGCATGATGGAGGAGGCCATGCCGGTAATCTATGCCGGATCGAAGTATGCCGACTGTCTGCCCATCGGCAGCATGGAGGTGGTAGACACCTTCAAGCACGAAGCCTTGCGCGACTATTACCACAAGTGGTACCGCCCCGACCTGCAGGGCATCATCGTGGTGGGCGACATCAACGTGGACGAGATGGAAGGTAAGATAAAGGCGCTCTTCGCTGGCGACAAGGTGCCGGCAGGTGTGCCCGAGCGCACCTACTATCCTGTGCCCGACAACAAGGAGATGATAGTCTACACCCAGGCCGACAACGAGCAGCCTACGCTCAACTTCTCACTCTACATGAAGCGTGACGCAGAACCGCGCGAGACTCGTGACACACGCGAGGCTTTCCTCGGCGGATACAAGTCACGCCTTGCCATGTTCATCCTGCGCCAGCGCCTTGCCCAACTCTCTCATGAGGCTCAGCCAAGGGTGATGTCAGCAAGTTGCCGCAACAGCAATTTCTATGTGACACCCGAGAAGGATGCCTTTGCGCTCAACCTCGGACTGATGCCCAACAATCCTCAGGCTGGCATCGATGCAGCACTGGAGATTGTGGAGAAGGCACGCCGTTACGGATTTACCGAGGCTGAACTTGAGCATGCCAAGGTGCAGCACACGGTGAACATAGAGCACCGTCTCGACAACAAGAACAAGACGCGCAATGCGGAGTATGCCAAGAATATCGTGAGCAACTTCTGCAGTGCCGAACCTTGCATGAACATCGTGTATGAGGCTGCACTTGAGGCTGACTTCTCTGCCACTGTGACTCTCGCCGATGTGAACGAGGCCATGAAGGAGATTGTGACCGACCAAAATCAGGTGTGCATCGTCTTCGGTCCTACGAAGTATGACGGCAAACCCTACACCATGCCTACCAAGGAGCAGTTCAAGAACTGGATAGAAACTGCGCAGCAGAAGAAGTACACCAACGACAACAAGAACAACGAGGTGGACCCTACTTTTATGAAGAAACTGCCCAAGAAGGGCAAGATTCTCTCCAAGAAGCAGGCTGCCAACGGCTACACGGAGTATCTCCTCTCCAATGGCATCAAGGTGAGTGCACGCCCCTCGGACATCGAACCCAACCGCCTTACGATAGACATGTTCCGTCTGGGCGGACGCTCGCTCTATCCCGACACTGATGCTGCCACACTGCAGTTCCTCGGTTCAGTGGTAAAGGAGAGCGGTGCTGCCGACTTCGACTTCCTCACTCTGGAGAAGAAACGCCGTGGCAAGGCGCTGCGTGTGGTTCCATATATCGACTCTGAGGAAGAGGGTGTGAAGGGCGTGTGCGTGGCTTCCGACCTGAAGACATGGCTGGAGATAATGTATCTCTACCTCACACAACCTCGCAAGGACAAGGCTATCTTCCAGAACATGATGGCAAAGCAGGAGTCAATGCTCAAGAACCGCAACGCCAACCCCAATGTGGCATACAACGACTCGCTGCGTTACGCTGTCTACGGCAAGA
>CAVKZC010000130.1:0-9645 GCA_963660455.1 Sphaerochaetaceae bacterium
CCGCACAATCATAGACGAAACCTGTTGCGACGTGAGACACGTCGCCCACTACACAACCCCATTGTACCAACCGTACAGGTGGAAAAAAATCTGTGGAGTGAGATCTGTGGGAGATTTTCCCATCCGGTGTGAGCCCTTCCGTGAGTTTCGTGGTCGAAACACCCCGTGGGTGAAAAATATTAGGCGTTCCTGCGGATAATAAATCCGTCGGAACGCCTACGCTATATATTTAATAAGGTGTAAGAACTACTTCAGGTAATCGAAGAAGTAGTTGCTGATGCGCTCATGGAGGTGTGTGCTCTGGTGGCCCCGCATGTTGTGCGGCTCACCGGGGTAGACGAAGAAGTCGGGTTGGGTGCCTGCGGCGATGCACGCCTTGAGGAAGGTGAGGCAGTGCTGCGGCACGACGGTGACATCGTTCAGACCCTGTATGATCTGGAGCTTGCCCTTCAGGTTCTTCGCCGTGTAGAGCAGCGACGTCTTCTTATAACCCTCGGGGTTGGTCTGCGGCGTGTCCATGTAACGCTCACCGTACATCACCTCATACCAGTGCCAGTCGATGACAGGACCGCCAGCCACACCCACCTTGAACACGTCGGGGTAGTTGGTCATGAGCGAGATGGTCATAAAACCGCCGAAGCTCCATCCGTGTACACCTATCTTGTCGGCATCCACATACGGCAGACTCTTCAGGTACTCCACACCCTTCATCTGGTCCTGCATCTCCACCTGACCCAGTTGGCGGAAGGTAGCCTGCTCGAACGCCTTGCCACGGTTTTCGCTGCCCCGGTTGTCGAGGATAAAGAGGAGGTAGCCCTTCTCCGCCATGTAGGTCTCCCAGCCACGGCTACAGTAGTTCCAGCGTGCATCCACGTTGTGGGCATGCGGACCGCCGTATACATATATAATAGTAGGATATTTCTTGTTCGGGTCGAAACCCACCGGTTTCACCATACGCCAGTAGAGATCCGTCTCGCCGTCGGCAGCTTTGATCGTGCCGCAACTATACTCCGGCACGTTGTAACCCTTCCATGGGTTCTCTGCCGTGAAGTAATGGAAGCGGTCGCCAATCTCCATGTTCACGATGTCGATCTTGCGTGGCACGGTAGGCGTAGAGTAGTTGTCGCAGATGAATTTGCCGCTGCTGCTCAGCATGGCGTTGTGCCATCCCTCGCCGTTGGCATCCGCCAGCGTGCGCTTACCCGTCTCCGTGTCTACGAGGTAGATGTTACGCTGAATGGGCGAAGCCTCGTTGCTGGCAATGACAATCTGCTTCTGGTCGGGGTAGAAGCCGAGCACATCCATCACCTCCCACTTGCCCTGCGTCAGTTGACTCATTTGGAGTGAAGAGCCGTTCTTCACTTCACAAAGGTAGAGATGGTTATACCCGTCCTTACGGCTCTGCATGATAAACTTGCTGGTGTCCCACGGCAGGAACATGATAGGGTGGAGCGGCTCCACATACTTCTCGTCCGTCTCGCGGTAGAGTTCGTCGAGTTTGTCGCCCGTCTCGGCATTATAGCTCACGAGGCGGCAGTCGTTCTGGTCGCGGTTCAGTTCGAACATATAGACGGTCTTGCCGTCCGGAGCCCATGCGATGTTGGTAAAGTAGCGGTCGGTAGGGTCGCCCGCCTTCAGGTAGACCGTCTTTCCCGTCTTTACGTTGAAGACACCCACCGTCACCTTGTGCGACGTCTCGCCCGCCATGGGGTACTTGTCGGGAGCCGGAGTGGCGATGCAGCTCTGCGTCTCGGGATGGTTGAAGTAGTCAATCTCCGGGATGTTGACCTGCGGATAGTCCGTCACCATGCTCTGGTCCATGCGGTAGAAAGCCAACTTCCGTCCGTCGGGACTCCAGAACGTACCCTTCGAGATACCGAACTCGTCGCGGTGTACACTCTGTCCGTACACGATGTTGCGGCTACCGTCGGTAGAGAGCTGCGTGTCAGTCTCCTTGCCGTTGTTTACCGTGCGCACATAGAGGTTGCTGTCCTTGAGGAAGGCAAAGGCATCCTGCTGTGCGTTCGCCTCGAGGATGCTCTCGCCGTCCTCGAAGCACACCTCGCTGATGCACTTCTTTTTCTTCCAGTCCACGAAGTAAGTCGTGCTGCCGTTGCTCACCTTCACGACGGTCTTGCCGGCAAAGGGGAACTGCGCATTGTAGAGCGCCCTCACCTTGATGTCCTTGGTGGGCGAAATCCACTGGTTGATGTCGTTGACGCCGAAGAGCTTCGTCTCCTTGCCGTTCTTCTTGTTGACGAGGTAGCAGGCATCCGTGTCTTGGCGCACCAGTTCGTCGCCCCACCACGTACACCAGCGGTTCTGCGCCACCATGTTGCGGTAGTTGTTACCACCGAAGTTGAGGTCCTCGAGCGTAAAGGTCTTGTCGCCCTTCTGTGCGGGCACGATGCCCTGCGCCATAGCGGCAGTGTTGCTAATAGCCATCATGGCAGCGATAGAAAGCGTATAGAGTGAATGTTTCAGATACATGACGTTATGATGCTGTTATTCTTCGTTGAAGTCGCGCTTGCCCTTAAAGCCTCCGCGCCTGTCACCGCCCCGCTTGTCGTCGCGGCCACCGAAGCGTTTGCCCTTAAAACCACCGCGCTTGTCGTCACGCCTGTCGTCACGGTCGAAGCGTTTGCCGCCCTTAAAACCGCCGCGCCTGTCGTCGTCACGGTCACGGTCGAAACGCTTGCCGCCCTTAAAACCGCCGCGCCTGTCGTCATCACGGTCACGGTCAAAGCGTTTGCCTGTGCGAATCTCCTCACGGCGCTTCTCAAAGTCCTCCATGCGGTGGGTATGGAACTGGAAGGAGCGGATGTCGCCATCCTCGTTCTCCGTCTCCTCAGAGATGCGCTTCTTGAACTCGCGCTCCTTCTTGAAGCGGTGTTTCTGCGCCATCTCACGCTTCTCCTCGTCGGTCTTCACGATGCCGCCCTCGGCACGGAACTCCCTCATCTTACCGCCAAACATGGCATACTTGCGGAACTCGCACTCCAAACTGCCGTTGTACACGGGAATCTTGATGCTCGGCTTCAGACCGATCTGCTCGAAACACTCCTCGCGGTAGCTCAGAATCCACGCCTCGTTGCCCTCGAAGGCATGCTTGAGGCGTTCGCCTATCATCTTGTACGTACCGAGGAGGTTGGGCGTAGAGATACGCTCGCCGTAGGGCGGGTTCATCACGATGATGCTCTTCTCAGCCGGTTGGGTAAAGTCCTTAAAGTCCTGCTGCGCCACGGTGACGTCCTTGGAGAGACCCGCCGCACGCACGTTCATGGACGCCGTGTTCACCGCCTTCATGTCGCAGTCGTAGGCATAGATATGGTGTTCGAACTCACGTTCCTGCGAGTCGTCGTTGTAGATGCGGTCGAAGAGATCCTGGTCGAAGTCAGCCCACTTCTCGAAGGCAAACTCCTTGCGGAACACGCCCGGCGAGATGTTGCGGGCAATGAGCGCCGCCTCGATGGCGATGGTGCCCGAGCCGCACATCGGGTCGATGAGGTCGCACTCGCCGTGCCATCCCGTCATGAGGATCATGCCGGCAGCCAGCACCTCGTTGAGCGGTGCCTCCACCGACTCCTGTCGGTAGCCGCGGCGGTGCAGACTCTCGCCACTGGAGTCGAGGCTCAGCGTGGCGTTGTCTTCGGCGATGTGTATGTTAAGACGGATGTCGGGGTTGGAGATGCTGATGTTGGGGCGTGTACCCTTCTGCTCGCGGAACCAGTCCACGATGGCATCCTTCACCTTATAGGTAACGAAGCGCGAGTTGCGGAACTCCTCCGAGTAGACCACGGAGTCGACGGAGAACGTGTTCTTCACGCCGAGTATCTCGTCCCACTGAATCTTCTGCACCTCGTCGTACACCTCTTCAGCCGAGCGGGCCTTGAAGTGTCTGATGGGCTTGAGGATACGGATGGCGGTGTGCAACTGGAAGTTGGCACGGTACATCATCTCCTTGTCGCCGGTGAACGACACCATTCTCCGGCCTATCTGCACATTGTTGGCACCCAGACGGGTGAGCTCTTCTGCCAAGACGGGCTCGAGGCCCATGAAGGTCTTGGCTATGAGTTCAAATTCCTGTTCCATTGTTGAATTCTATGTCTAATAAACTTTGTTTTTCTTTTCTGTATTTCCTTGTCTGCGGCTTCATGTCGCGCGTAACCCACACGTTGGCGCCCACTACGCATCCCTTGCCTATGGTGATGCGGCCCAGAATGGTGGCATTGGCATACACCACCACGTCGTCTTCGAGGATAGGGTGGCGGGGGATGCCCTTGATGGGGTTGCCGTTCTTGTCGAGCGGGAAGCTCTTGGCACCGAGCGTCACACCCTGGTAGATCTTCACGTTGTCGCCGATGATGCAAGTGGCACCGATGACGACACCCGTGCCGTGGTCGATGGTGAAGTGTTTGCCTATGGTGGCTTCGGGGTGAATGTCGATACCCGTCTCGGAGTGCGCCATCTCCGTCATCATGCGCGGGATGAGCGGCACGCCCAGTTCGCAGAGCACGTGTGCCAGACGGTAGTTGGTAATGGCCTTGATGACGGGGTAGCACGAGATGATTTCGCCGTGGCTCATGGCGGCAGGGTCACCCTCGTATGCCGCCTCTACGTCGGTGGCAAGCACCTTGCGCAGTTCGGGCAACCGCATGATGGCCTTGGCGGCAATGACACTGGCGCGTGCACGCAGGCGCTGCAGCTCAGCCGACGTCTCGCTCTCACAGTCGTTGACGAAGCACAGGCCGGCGAGAATCTGCTCGGCCAGAAGTTCCTGCAGCTTCTCCACCCTTACGCCGATGTGGTACTTGATGGTAGAGATGTTGACCGACGAGTTGCCGAAATAACCGGGAAAGAGGATGGAGCGCGCCAGTCCGATAATCTCCTCCAGTGCACATGCCGAGGGCAACGGGTTGCCGTCGCGGTGCTGGTGGAAAAGTCCCCGTAGGGAGTCAGGACTTGCGAGCTTGTCTATGGTATCGGTAAGTTGTCTTGTCAGTGTATCTTTGCTCATCAGTGTTTCTTTTTCGGGGAAAATCTGCTGCAAAGTTACGATTATTCTCTTGATTGGCAAAGGAGACGTGCCATTTTTTTAGAACACGCCTTTAGCTTTGTGGGCGTGCAATGCTGTCGAGGAACAGCAAGAGCCTGTTGGTGACGTTCACCTCGCTCACACCCGAGTCGAAGTCGAGCGAGAGGAGATTGAGACGCGGGAAGCGGTCGTGCAGCCGTTTCTCTATACCCTTGGAGATGACATGGTTGGCGATGCAACCGAAGGGCTGCAGGGAGATGACATTGTCCACGCCGTCGCGCAGGTAGCCCACGATGTCGGCGGGCAGGAGCCACCCCTCGCCAAACTGGGCAGCCAGCGACACCAGTCCGTCCACCTCCCTGGCATCGTCGTAGATGTTGGTGAAGGGACGGAAGTAGCGGAAGCGCGAAGCCGCCCTGTTGATTTGTTTCAGGCGGCGCCCCACCAGTCCCTTGTAGGCACCCTTCACCACAAAGTCGGGCACACGGGAGCAGGAGAGGCGCATGTGTTTCTGCACCTCCACGTTGACAAACTCCTGCAGGAAGAAGGGAGCCAGCAGCGGTGGCACCACCTCTACGCCCTTGGAGATGATGTACTGCTCCAGAAACTGATGGCTGAAGGGGTTGAACTTCAGGAATATCTCGCCCACGATGCCCACGCGTGGCAGATCCTTGTCGATCGTCATGCTGTCAAACTCCACGGCGGCTTGCTCCAGAAGGCGGACAAGTCCCTTGGCGGAGTTGCGTGCTATCGGTTCGTCGATGAGGCGCATGTACTTGTCGCGCAACTCCTTGGCGATGCCCGGTTTGCGCTCCCTGACGATGCAGGCGTTGTACATCTCGTTGACGGCATCGCCGTAGAGGATGGCGGTAACGATGATCTGCGAGTATTTGAACCACGGGATATTAAAACCCTCCTGCTCGTTGTAGTCCTGTTTGTCGTCGGTAGAACCGCTCGCCTCGCCCGTGGATGCCGTGACGCCAAGGGTAAGGAGGGGCACCTCCTGGAAACCGTTCGCCACCATGGCACGCTTGATGAGTCCGGCATAGTTGGTGGCGCGGCACTGTCCGCCCGTCTGGCTCATCACCACGGCGGTGTTTTCCAAGTCGTACCTGCCCGACTTCAGTGCCTTGATGATGTCGCCCACGATGAGCGTGGCAGGGTAGCACACCTCGTTGTTGGCAAACTTCAGTCCCAGTTCGGCACTCGCCTCGTCGCTCATCGGCAGCACCTCCACGTCGTAGCCTATCAACTTGAGGATAGGGGGGATGATGGGAGTGAGGTACTCCGTCATGAAAGGGGCGAGGATCTTGCGGTGACGGTCAGCGTTGGTGAAGACCTTCGTCTGGGGGAGTGTTGAGTTTTTCACTATTCCCTCTTCGTTGGCTTTCCCTTCGGCCGCCGAACGTTGCTTCTTCCCTCCCTTGAGGCTCTCCACTCCCTTGAGGCTCTCCACGAGTGAGCGCACACGCAGTTTGAGACTACCGATGTTGCTCACATCGTCAATCTTGAGGAGCGTGAAAGGCTTGCCGTAGCGGCGCATGATGTCGCGTATCTCGTCCTGTATGAAGCTGTCGGGACCGCACCCGAAGCTCGTCATCTGCACGAGGTGCACATCGTTGCCCTGCTCGGCAACCCACTGTGCCGCCTTCATGATGCGGTTCATGTACGCCCACTGTTTTATCAGATAGGTCTCCGGCTGAATGTCGGTTGTGTTGCGCACGAGGTCGTCGCTGATGACGTCCACGCCCAGGCTGGCTATCATCTCCGATAGCTTGTGCTGCACGAGCGGGTCGGTATGGTAGGGGCGGCCGGCAAGAAGAATCGTCAACCTGTCTGTACGCTGCTTGCCGGCAAGAATCTCCTGGTTCTTCGCTTTGATGTTCTTGCTGTATTCCTCCTGTGCCAGGATAGCCTGTTGGAGGGCAGCTTTCGCCGTCCTCTTGTTCACGCCGAGCGACTTGAGGTAGTCGATGATCTGCATTTCGAGCAACTGCGCCTGGGCAAAGTTGATGACGGGAGCATCGAGCGGCTTCTTCAGGTCGATGACACTCCTGATGACGTCGCTGTAGCCGGATACCACGGGACAGTTGAAGCTGTTCAGCGTGTTGTCCGGGTCGTCGTTGTGCTCATACACCACGTAGGGCATGAGGATGCGGTCCACCTCCATGTTCTCGTTCAGTTCCTTCAGATGGCTGTGGGCCAACTTGGCAGGGAAGCAGATGTTGTCGCTCATCACCGTGTTCAGAGCCGCCTCGTATTTGGCAAAGGTCGACTCGGAGGAGAGCACCACGTCAAAGCCAGCCGCCCGCAGCAAGGCGTTCCAGAAAGGATACTCCTCGTACATGTTGAGGATGCGGGGGATGCCGATGCGCGTGGGCTTCGTGGCATTGTCGTCATGCCGGCCAGCGATGCAGTGTGTGTCCCTGTCGAAGAGCAACTTATACTTGTACGTGTAGACATTCTCGCCCTTCACGTCGTTCTCTCCCTTGTTGTTGAACACCCGTTCGCACTTGTTGCCCGAGAAGAACCTGTTGCCCCCGGCAAAGGTGTAGCGCGACACATAACAGTTGTTCTCGCATCCGTGGCACTGCAGCTGTTTCGTCTCGTAACGGGCGAGGGCGAGGAGATCGTCGATGCCGCGTGCCCCCGAAGTCGTTTCGGCAGCATGCAGGGCACAACCGTAAGCCCCCATCAGTTCGGGCATGTTGGAGCGTGCCACCTCCGTATGGGTAAGGAGTTCGAAGGCACGCACCACCGAGTCGTTTCTCATGGTGCCGCCCTGCACCACTATCTTTCCTCCGAGCTGGTCGTTGCCGTGCAACTTGAGCACCTTGTAGAGGCAGTTCTTGATGACAGAGTAGGCGATGCCCGCCGAGATGTCCGCCACGCTCGCCCCCTCTCGCAGCACCTGCTTCACCTTCGAGTTCATGAAGACGGTGCAACGCGTACCGAGGTCGCACGGAGCCTTCGAGCGGCACGCCATCTGTGCGAAGTCCGCCACGTCGTATCCCATGTTGTTGGCAAAGGTCTGTATGAAAGTGCCGCATCCCGAGGAGCATGCCTCGTTCAGTTCCATGCGCACCACCGCGCCCTTCTCCACGAAGATGGCCTTCATGTCCTGTCCGCCGATGTCGAGAATAAAGCTCACGTCGGGCATGAGGGAGGCAGCGGCACGCTCGTGCGCCATCGTCTCGATGATGCCGCAGTCCAGGTTGAAAGCCGCCTTGATGAGTTCCTCGCCGTAGCCCGTGCTGCAGGCACCGGCAATCTCCAGTTCGGCACCACGGTGGGCAGCCTCCTCCTTAAGGGCGTTGAGGCCGTCGGCCACCGCCTTGATCGGGTTGCCGAGGTTCAGTCGGTAGTTGGTGAAAACGATGTCCTTGTCGCAGGCAGAGTCATTTTCTTCTTGCCGGTTCAGTCTTACCGCCACAATCTTCGTGGTGGTAGAACCCGAGTCGATGCCAATGACGATGCGCTGTCTGCCCTTCTGGAGCGGCAGGGTTTCGGTGGCGAATCGGGCCTTCGCTTTCAGCCACTCCTGATGCTCCGCTTCGTCCTTGAAGAGCGGTGCCAGACTGCTGGTCCACTGCGTGACGGTCTCCTGCTTTAGTCTTGATGTCAGATCTGTGATGCTCGTGAGGGGCGTGTGCTCCCCCATAGCCCTGAAGGCACACCCCATGGCAGGTATGAGGTTGCTGTCGTCCGAGACGATGAAGTCGGTGGGCGGCAGGTGCATATAGTCGCTGAACGCCTTGCGCAGGGCAGGCAGGAAGGTAAGCGGACCGCCGCAGAGGAGGATGGGCGCCTGGAAGGTCATGCCGTGCGAGAGCGTCACCACCGTCTGTACAGCGATAGAGTGGAATATGCTTGCCGCGATGTCCTCCTCAGGCAGGTTGCGTGCCATGAGGTTCTGGATGTCCGTCTTGGCAAACACACCGCAGCGTGCCGCCATGGGGTAGATGTGCGTCGCGTTCATGGCCAGAGCGCTCATGTGCTGGTTGTCCACGCCCATGAGCACACTCATCTGGTCGATGAAAGCCCCCGTGCCACCGGCACAGTTGCCGTTCATGCGCAGTTCCATGCCCCCGTTGTCCTTGAAAAAAATGACCTTGGCATCCTCCCCGCCAATGTCGATGAGCGCCTTAGCCTCGGGGTGTGCATGGCGGGCATAGATGCTGGCCGCCACCACCTCCTGTACAAACTCCGCCTGCAGTTGTTCGGCGGAGGCCATACCGACACTTCCCGTCACACAGATGCGTGCGGGTACATTGCCTGTAAGTCCGTAAATCTCATTGAAATAGCGCGACACGAGTTCGCCTACACGGGCGTTGTGTCGCTCGTATTTTGAGTAAACTGTCTGTTTTTTTTCGTTGACGACAACGATCTTGGCGGTGGTAGACCCCACGTCAAGTCCTATGTAGAGGGCTTTGCCTTGTTGTGTCATAGTATATGTTGTTCTGTTCTGCATGCAATCGTTCAAGGTAAAAAGCTAAATAGCAATCCCCGATTTCCCTTTTCACTTCTTTAGTGAAAACGGTACAGTTTTGCACTTTTTTATTCAGAGCGCCCTGAAAGGGCAACCTGCGCCTAGCCCAGGGCAACGCCCT
>CAVKZC010000131.1:0-9551 GCA_963660455.1 Sphaerochaetaceae bacterium
GATTCGTGTTCGAAAAAACGACTTGTATAGTAAATTCCATGAAGGTTGCCATTTCAGGGCGCGGTGCAACCGTACAGGTCGAAATTCTTTGTCCGATGCCACAAAATACAAAACCGAAGCAGGAATGTCCTCACGGAGATTCCTGCTTTTAATAATATTTACTAACCACCAAAATTATTTGCGGCATATCCAATATGCAAAACCTAAAAAGCGAATATGCCTGTTCTTTATCAACTAAAAATGTAGCGTGTTAACTGGCCAAAGCCGTGCGCATCTTCACCATACCGCGGTGTACAAGATTGCGCAGGCTGCTGTAGTTCATATTCATTATCTGACCTATCTCGTCATATTCACGCTCCTCCAGATAATAGAGTGTGAACACCTGGCGCTGACGTGGTGTCAGCACATCGAGCAGCATGTCGAGTGTATGGTTGGCTGTACGCTCGTCTTCAGCGTGGATGTATTCATATTCCACACTGTCTTCTACCTCATGGATAGGGCAGTTCTCTACGGCGCTGTCGGCCATGTAGGTGCCGCGCCTGAACGTGTCGAGCAATTTGTTGCGGAGAGAGGTGACGAGATAAGATGTCACCTTATTAATCTGGAGGCTGTCGCGCTTGCTTATGAGTTTGACGAAGACATCCTGTACGCAGTCCTTCACCAGTTCCTTGTCGGAGGTGATGCAGGCTCCATAACTGAGGAGCATACCTGCATACATATCATATAAGGTAAGGAAGGCTTGCTGGTTGCCCTCATTGTAGGCTTGCAGCAATGCGTGTGCCTGTTCTTCTCGTAGACTGTTTTCCTTTTTCATTAGGCTTTTGTAGTTTTAAGTAGTTGCTGCAAAGTTAGCCCAAAAGCCCCTATGATGTAGGTAAAATCAGATTAAAAAGTAGGAAATAATGGTATTTTGGGGTGTTTTTATCCTATTTCACCCCTCAAGATGCTGTTTTATGCAGTTTTTCACATCCTCAAGGTCTTCTTTTGTAAACATATCACAGAAGTCTTCGAGATGAAGGAGTATATACCTGGCCGTGTCAATATCCTCGCTCGACGAGTGGGAAAAGCGCACGTCAGCACCCAAACCGTCCTCGCCTGTGTCGAATACCCAGACTATAAATGCCGGTTCGAGCAGAAGTCGCCTTACCCCTGTAGTCATTTCGGTGGATTTGTTCATAGAGTGGTCAGTATTAAGTGATGACTAAAAACAACTTGGTATATTTATGTCTTTTGCTTAGTGCGCCCAGATATAATAATGACGGAGAACGTACTTCATTGTAATACGTTCTCCGCCAAAAGTTATGTAGTAGCCCCAAAAATTACTTGGTGATGGCTGGGCAGGAGCCTCCTGCATCCATTACCGCCTTGCCCATCTGCGGATAGTTGGGGCCGGTATAGATTACGGCTTTGTCCGGGTACTTGGTGCGGTACTCACTTACCGACTTGAATACGGTGTCGTAGGTAGCCTTGCCAGGGCGCAGACGGCGTGAATATTGGCGCGGTGCCAGGTTCATGCCGCCCTCGGGGGCATAGAGTCCCTTGTCGGTGTAATACCACTGTTCAACGTTGATGATGTCCACCACCTTCCGCAGTTCCGCATCCTGGAGGATGGAGTCCTGTACATCCTTGTTGCACGACAGTGATACGAGCACATGCTTGCCAGTCTTCTGCTCCCATGCCCCAACGGTCTGCAGCCAGAACTTGGTAAAATGATAAGGCCCCGTATACTCTTCGCCTATGGAGTGTATCACATTGGGCTGGTCGGCAAAGGCATCGAGCATGTTCTCTATATACTGTCGGTGCAGTTTACGCATCTGCTCATTGTCAATGTCGTAGAAGTATTCGGCTACCCATACACGCTTGTCGCCGACGAAAGGAACGGGTTCGGGGAACACCGTACCGTTGATATTGTTGACAGGCCGCCAAGGGCAGTCCACCCAGTGGGCACCGGCCTCCAGGATGTTGTGCTGGAAATAGTGCTGATTGATGACCATAAGTCCATTCTTGGCACCTTTCTTTGCCAGTTGCTTGATGCGACAGATGTACCAGGGGTTCAACTTGCTCAGGTCGTACTTGCTCAGACCGTCCCATGCCTTGCCTTGTCCGCTACGGGCAAAGGGCTGCTCGTAGAACGGTGCCCATACGTCACCGTTACGGCGGCGCACCCGCTCATGGTCGTCGCGGCGCCGGTCGTACCACAAGCCATAGTTTTGGTTGAAGAGTACGACATGGTGCTGGCGCAAGTGCTCCACCACGCTGTCTATGCGCGTTGTAGTGCCCTGGCCTTCCATGCCCGGGACAAAACGCGTAACGGCATCAGCCAATTTGGGGAATGCAGAATAGCGCACCCTGCCGTTCCACCAAGGGGTGTTCTGCTTTCCGCCCTTCAGCAGCGTGTCTGCAACAAGGATGCGCCCATCCTTCACTTCGAAGCGGGGCATCGCTTCTTCTACGGGCGCATCATAGCCCTTTATTTTGTCAACAGACAACGCCTTGACTCCTGAGACAGATGCCTTGAAGTGGGCACTGTCAGCTATCCACATCTGCATGGTAACACGCGGTATGCGTGCTGCCAGCGCCGTGGCGCGTGCCTCCTCGTAGGTTGGGTTGTTGCTCAGTTTGCTGGCCTCCCGCACCAGTGTGCGGCATTGCTGGCTCACATCCCTTCCGAGCCTTTTCTGCAGCAGTTCCTCAAAACGGCTGTAGGGCTTCACGTGGTTGTTGCACTGTGAGAAGTTGCCCGAGCCATTAAACTGTGCCCAGCAACCGTATACATAGTTGTTGCTGCCGTCCGGCAAACTGTCGGCAAAGATGCCCGCTGCCGTCGACTGATACAGCAGGCTGTTGGCAGAGTTCCATCCTGTGCCGTAGCCCTCCAGCCCGAGGTTGCACACTTTTAGGTCGTTGCCGTCGATGTTGACGATGTCGAAGAGCAGTCCGCTACACCAAGGACCGACAGCACCGCTGTATCCAAGCGACTCATGGCTGTCGCACTGTACGAAGGCATTGGGACCGGCGGCACACAGTCCAGCGGCATAGTCGTGTATGCCTTGCTCCGAATAGCAGCGTTGGAAGAGGCATTGCTCGCCCATACACAGGAACGTGCGCCTTCTGTAGCCGCCTATCTCGGACACAGGCACAAGAGACATGCAGTCTTCTACCGTGACACGTGCGGCATCGCGCTGGGTCACCACAGCCGAACCGGCCAAATGACGGAAGTTGACCATCCTGACCCATCCGTCCTTTACCTTGTCGATGTATATGCCGTCCCAGGCATGGTTTTCGTCCATGGCGTTGCCCTGGTCATACTCCGTATCGACCGTGAGGTTTTCCACACCAACATTACTGATGCGCCATCCGTTCTGAGCGATGCGCTGCACATAGCACTCCCCCATGCTGCGGTCGAGTGTCATGGAGAGTGGGGCGTCGAGTGTCATTCCGCCAGCATCGTCTGTTACGATGCGGCGTGTCCACCTCACGTCTATCTCGCCCGGATGCCATCCCCAGTAGCCGAGGTCTTTGCCGGCTCCGAAGTCGCTGCAGCCCATCTTGGCTATCCACTCTTGGGTGGAAGGACGTACAATGAGCACTTCCTCCCCTGCCTTGCAACAGTCGCCGGCTGTGCGGCTTGTCAACTGCAGTTGGCGGTTTCCCAACTCCACATTTCCGGAAATGGCGACAGGTGTACCGATGGTCTGCAACGTGCCAGTACCCTCCATGTATACCACAGCCCCCCGGTCAACGCCCTTCTTCATCAGCACCGTGGCATTGCGGTCAGTGCCGCGCAGTACTACGCCCGATGTCTGTATGCGCAGCGGTTGCGAGAGCTGGAACACACCCTTGTCGAGCAATACGGCGCCGCGCAGTCCCGTCTTGCCGTTCAACTTGCGTGCCGACACATAGTCGATAGCTTTTTGTATGCGTGCACTCTGGTCACCCTGTTGCCATTTTACAAAGACTACGACATCCGCATCGGGGATAGGTTGCTCGCTCTGCCGGTAGCCCACATAACTGTAGTCAAACGGGAAGGGTTGTGCAAAAGTCTGCACAACCCCAACCATTGTCAATATCCATATAAAAAATACTTTTCTCATATAGCTCTTCATTCACTCTTCTTCTTGTTTGCCTCTATGCGCTTGTACCAAGCCTCACGCTCTGCCTTCAGGTCGTAGCCGCGCTTGGTGAGCCAGTTGTTGATGCGTCCCTTGTACTTGCCGAACCATCCGTGCTTGGCCTTTGAGTTCTCTGCATCGATGGCAAACTCGCGAGCCTCCTTCAGCCAGTTGAGTATCTGCAGCTTTTCATCGGCCTTGAGCGAGGGAATCATCTCAAGATGTGCCTGGTAAGTCTTGGGCACCACGCCAAAGGTCATGCCGTCCTTTACCTGCTCTATCTCCTGTTCGCTGAGGTAGTTGGCCAGGCTTGCGGCAAATTCGAAGTGGTGTTTGTATAGTTCGGCATCGCGGGCGTTCTTCTCCTTCTTGCCATACTTGGCATAGATGTCGTTGAGGAGAAAGTAGCGGTTGCAGATGATGTGCAGCACGTTGGTGCGTGCATATTCACTCTGCAGATTGAGTCCTGCCACAATCTTCTGCGAACGCCCCACGATGTTCTCCACATACTTGGCATCGCGTCCGGCACTGTCGAGTGCCACCTGCGCCCTCGCTCCAGCAAAGAAGCAGAGGAGGCAGCACACGACCAGCATTCTGGCCTTGAAGTTATGATACATCCGTCTCATACTTGTTGTTGTCTTTACATGAGTTTACCCTTTTCTGCCAAGGTGTCGTGGTTGTTCTTGAGGTCAGTCCAGTCTACCTTCTCCTTGGTGCTGATACCATTGATATACTTCTCTATGTTGGTATATCCGTCGCCCGTGCAGTCCTTGTTGGCATCGCTCGGGTCGTTGGGGTTCAGGCCGTTGGCAATCTCCCATTCGTCGGGCATGCCGTCACCGTCGCTGTCCACATAGGGTTTCACCTTCTTGTACTTGGGGAATCCGCCCATCTGCTCTATGTTCGTGATGATACCGTCCTTGTACGAATCCTTGCCCAGACGGCGATACTTGAAGAGACCCTCTTCGTTCTTGGAAGCATCGGCCAGTCCCCACATGTCGCCATACGGGTTCTTTTTGGGCAACTTGTTCACATAATACGCCTTGCCCGTCTTCACCTCTTCCACGATACGCTGGTCTACAATGTCGCGCACGGGCAGGGTGGCTCCCACGTCAGCCAACACCTTGTCGAAGGTCTGCTCGGAAGGAATGATGGTAAGGTGGGGCATCTCGAACGGTTCGTCGGAACGCATGAGTGCCGTCACGTCAGCGGGCACACCATCGGGCAGGTCCTTGTCGGCAATCTGTATACCTCCGTTCCAGTTGTCCTTGGTCACTTCCGGGTATCCCTCCACGATGTTGCCCGTAGCATAGATACGACCATACTGCGGCCATGGGAAGAGTTTGTTGCTTCGGCTCTCGCTCTTTACGATGCGGTATGCCAACGCGGTCTTGGGCGTGCATGGTCCGGGCTTGTAATAGTTGTTGATGAAGTTGCTCATGGTAGAGAACTCACCGCCGTCTGCCGTCCTGTGCACATAGTTGTAGATGATGTTGTTGACAAAGTTGAACACGCCACCCCAACCGATGGAAGGGTTACGGCCAGTATTGTCAGCCCAGAGGTTGCGCATGAATGTTGCGTTTTCGCCGCCGATAGTACTTCCGAAGGCATGGTTCCATGTGTCAAGAGCCTTGGCGGAGATGGTGTTCTGTATAGTGACATTCACTGTAGGCACCTTACGCTTGGCCTTGCCGTCGTGCAGGTCGAACATGTGGCGGTAGAAGGAGATGTTCTCGTCCAGTCCCCACTCAGCCGATACGTGGTCTATCATGATGTTACCGACGGGGTTACCTCCGAAGGAATCCTCCCTGTACCATACGTGCGTATTGCCACGGCGGAAACGCATGTGGCGTATGATGACGTCATGGGTGTCCACCTGGAACGACTCGCCCGAAATCTGCACGCCCTCGCCCGGAGCTGTCTGTCCGGCAATGGTGATGTATGGGGCACGCACGATGATAGGAGTCTTGAGCACGATGTTGCCCGAAACGTTAAACACGATGATGCGCGCACCCCCCTGCTCGCAGGCCCAACGGAAGGAGCCGGGACCGTCGTCATTGAGGTTGGTAACGGTAAGTACTTTGCCGCCACGGCCTCCAAATGTGTACATGCCGCCGCCCTCAGCACCGGGGAACGCAGGTATCTTAGCCTGTTTCAAGTCGTAGGGACGCGAGGCCCATGGCACATAGGGGCGACCGGCCATTGCCTCTTGTTTGACGATAGGGAATGCTACTGCCCATGCCGAGTCTGAATGGGCAGTCCATACAGCCGACAAGGAATCGATCTTGTGCTTTGCCTCCTTGGTAATCTGAGGATACTGCGCAAAGGTAGCCAGTGGCAGGAGTGCCAGACTTACAGCAGCCAAAATCTTCTTTTTTGTTTGCATCTGTTTTAGTGTTTACGTTTTTTCTAATGTCGTTACAACGGGGATGTAAGTTCCCTCGAATGTTCTACTAAAAAGACGCTGTCCCTTGGCTTTTGTAATCACACACTTGTCTTTTATGTTTATCTTAGTGACAAAAGTAAATATCTTGCGTCTAATATATAATAAGGTTTGGATATCATCCACAAACAACTAAATCTTTTTATATGTACACTAACATGAAACAACCTTTACTTTTCTCTATGCTGTTGGCTACGTCGCTGACAGCCGGCGCTCAGAAGATAGACTTCAACTTCGCCAACAAACCAGAGTCGCAGGTAAACGAACCGGGATATAGTGCCTGGGCGGTCAACACTTGCGAGTCGGAAACAAAAACTTTTGAGGATGCTGACGGTAACCCCATCACCATTACCCTTGCCATCAATGCCGACTATGCCGGCAAGCGCCTCAAGTCGTGCTGGTTCAAGAACGGTGTAAGCCAGTCGAAACTTATCGGTGACGGTTTTGCCATTTACGACTATGACGACAACAACAATACGCCACAGGTAACAGAAGGCGCCGTACGGCTCGACATCACCATAAAAGGACTCACTGCCGGCAAGCACTCCCTCTTGGCCTACCACGACAACAGCGACGGGTATACTGCCCCCAAGCTCGATGTCTTGGTGAACGGAGAGAAGAAAGAAAGCGATGTGGTACAGACCACGAGGACTGCCGACGCGGCACTTTGTGGCATGTCGTACGTCAAGTTCGATGCCAAAGAGGGAGAAGATGTGGTCATTTCCTATATCACCCAACCGGCCAGCACCGATGACAAGTCAGGCAACTACACTACTACCCTTACCGTCAACGCACTCATTTTCGACCGTCCCAACCCCAAGACGGCAGCTGCCAGCCCTGCACCCACCAACCGCGACTACCACGCCGATGGCGACAACGGCTCCATCACCCTGTCGTGGACACCTGCCCCCATAGCCGTGAAACATCATGTGCTGACAGGCCATGACGAGAATAATCTGACAGAGGTGGCAACAACCACCGAGGCGAGCCATACACTCACCGGCATAACCAACCTTAAGACCTACTTCTGGCGTGTGGACGAAGAAGATGTCGACGGTCATGTGTACGAAGGCGACGTCTGGACCTTCCGCCCACGCCATCTTGCCTTCCCGGGAGCCGAGGGGTACGGCAAATATGCCACCGGCGGAAGAGGAGGCACGGTATGCCATGTAACAACCCTTGAAGACAACGGCGATGACGACAACCCTATAGAGGGGTCGCTGCGCTATGCCGTGAAGAAAGCTACGGGGCCGCGCACCATCGTTTTTGATGTGGGAGGTGTCATCACTCTCCAGAAACGCCTCACCTGCAGCGATGAGTATGTCACTATAGCAGGGCAGACTGCACCAGGCAACGGCATCATGCTGCGCGGATGTCCCTTCGGTATGGCAAGTGAAGGTATCACCCGTTTCCTGCGCATGCGTCTGGGACACAAGGAACTCTCGGGGGGCGTGATAGGAGAAGAAGGCAAAGCCAATGGGCTGGACGGCATGGGCATGGCGGGTAATGACCATGCCATCATGGACCACTGTTCCATCTCCTGGACCATCGACGAGGCCTTCTCCAGTCGCGGAGCCAAGAACGTTACCCTGCAGCATACCTTGATATCGGAGGCACTCAATATAGCCGGACACCCCAACTACTCTGCAGGAACTGCACACGGATACGCTGCCACCATAGGCGGTGGAGAGATGTCGGCAACACTCAAGGTGTGCAGCTACCACCACAACCTGCTCGCTCACTGTGAAGGACGCAACTGGAGCGTCAGTGGCGGACTGGACGGTTCGGGCAACTATGACGGACACCATGATATATTCAACAACGTGGTGTACAACTGGGGCGGACGTGCCACTGACGGCGGCAGCCATGAGATAAACTTCGTAAACAACTACTACAAGATGGGACCTGCCACCTCGCAGAAGAAACTCATGCGCCTGCAACTGGAAGGTACGGGTACGGGTACACAGAGCGTCTATGTGAAAGGAAACATAAGGGAAGAACTCAATGGTACGCTGACCACCGATGCCAAAGACAACACCTATACCGTCGAGACATCTAATGGACAGACCGTCGACTGGGAGCCTATTGCCACAGTTCCTTTCTTTGAGTCGCTTGCCAACATAGAGACGGCACAGGCTGCCTACCAGAACGTGCTGTGTGATGTAGGCGCCAACCAGCCTGCCCTCGACAACCACGATGAGCGCATGATAAAGGAGACTTTGCTCGGCACTTCATCCACGACGGGAAGCCGTAGTGGAAAGAAGGGGCTGATAGACAGCGAAGAGGACAGTGGATGCGAAGGCTTCGGCGGGTTGAACATCGTCACCGCCAAGCGTGATGCCGACTGGGACACCAACCAAAACGGCATGCCAGACTGGTGGGAAGAGGCCAAGGGCGTAAACGACCCTAACGGAGACGACGACGGCGACGGATACACTCATCTCGAAGACTACCTCAACTGGATGGCTGAACCTCACTTCTCCATCTGTCCGGGCAAGACTATCGACGTAGACCTCAGTACCTATCTTCCTGCATATAGCCACGACAATTATGAGATAGAACCCGTAGGGAACGCACAGACCATACTCTCTTGCGAAGAAACGGAAGATGGGGTGTACAGGTTTACTCCTACCGATGCGAACAACGGCACAAAGCAGTTTGCCGACTATAACATTACCGCCCCCAACAGTAACGGAAGTCTCACGCGTATACTGCATTTCTTCATCGGCAATGGCACGACAGGCATCAACGAACTGAGTGCCCCAACGACAACCGACAGATATGAAGTATACAACGTGGCCGGCATGAAGGTAAGTGATGGCAAGAACCTCAACGGCCTGCCTACAGGCATCTATATCGTCAAGGCTATGAAAAACGGCAAGGTCATGAGCACCTCCAAGACCATACGGCAATAGCGGGTCACCTGCAAAAGTGTGTGGATTGATATACTAAACAGACCATTTTTTCGTTCTATTGAAAAAGAGACAAAAGAATGA
>CAVKZC010000132.1:0-9500 GCA_963660455.1 Sphaerochaetaceae bacterium
GACGGAGGTGCTGAGCATCAAGTCGAAGACCGTGCTTCACCTGTGTGCCGGTGCCACTCTCAAGCTCGTGGAATACGGTACGGCTCCCAACAACAAGACCGTTTTTATTGGTTGTAAAGGCAAGAAACAGAACGACATCGTGATAGAGGGCGAAGGCGAGACTTCTGTCATCGACGGTCAGGGCGCACGCTGGTGGCTCGCACGCGAGAACAGCGAGACCTTCAATCCCGGTGCCATGATCCGCTTTGAACAAGGCACACGCTTCCTGCTCCGCAACTTCAAGATTCAGAACACGCCGGGCGTGAACATCACCATCGGCAACGGTGGCAAGGCAAGCCATGCCACTATCCACAATGTCACCATCAGCGAACCGGCATCGGAAGCCGGTGCCGGCAAGGCTTCGCACAATACGGACGGTGTCTCTATCTGGGGACCCTACGTAAACATCTACGACTGCAACATCTCCAATGGCGACGACAACGTGGTGTGTGACAACTGTTCACAGTATATCCATGTATGGAACTGTAATTTCGGAACAGGACACGGTGCCTCGGTAGGCAGTTTTACCAAGGACATCAAGCATGTATGGTTTGACAACATCACGATGAACGGCACCACCTCGGGTATCCGTCTGAAGACGGGCATCAACTCTGACGGTACGCTCCGTGGCGGTGGCGAGGAAGACTTCAAGTTTACCAACTTCACCATGACGAAGGTACCGAATCCGTTCTCTATGGACTGTTACTATGACAAGAACTACAGTAGTGACCCAGCCACAGACGAGGCCAACGCCCGAGAACTTGACAACACTACCCCAACCTACAACGGCATCCTGCTGCAGAACGTGAAGACCACGGACGTGTGCTCAGGCAAGGCCATTTTCCTTGTCGGTCGCCCGGAAAGCCACATCAAGAACGTGACACTCGACAACGTGCAGATCAGTGCCAAGTCGGGTATCGACATCCGATTCGTGGACAATCTGGTGTTCAAGAACGGTTCAAAGATCAATGTGTCAAGTGGCAATATGTGGATCCTGAAATATGGTTCGACCTATGATGACCAATGCAACGCTACGTCGACAGATGCCACTCCCGACCCTACTGCCAGTTCTTACACGCTGAACTCAAAGACTCTTTCAGACGGTACAACCTCTACAGCCACCTTCAGCAATGGTTTTACAATATCCAACGGGGCTAACAAGACATACGCAGTCGGTTCCGGCACGAATTACATCAAGTATAGTGCCACACAATATACCATCAGCATCCCTGACGGCATCAAGATTGGGAAGATGGAGATAGAGGGAAAGGACAACTACAACACTGATGATGCCTACTTGGGTGAAGTGAACGGTGAGACTTATGAAGCAACGGAATATATCTTTCCGAAAGACCAAAGCGTAAAGAAGTATACATTTAATTTCAGTACTCCAGTAGAACACAGTTTGACTTTTACCCCAAAAGTCAAACAGTGTATCTTTAGCATTACGCTCTATGTAGATTCTTCCAGCAACATTGACGGAATAACGACCGCAAGCAAGGCCGTTGCTGGCAACATCTACGACATGAGCGGCCGCATGGTAAAGGCCAATGCCTCAGCAGCAGACCTGAACACGCTTGCCAACGGCGTGTATATCTACAACAACAGCAAGTTTGTCGTGTCTAAGTAAAGGCGTGTCATAACAAGGGTTTTGTGCATGCTGATTGCCCTTTAGGCAAGCAAAAGGGGGTGTCACGGTTTCGTGACACCCCCTTTTACTTGTATGTTAGGCTTGTGTTATTTCTCGCCCTCTTTCTTCTCAGGTACAGCAGCCTTGGCGGGTGCATCCTTCTTGGCAGGTGCCTTCTTGGCAGCAGGCTTGGGTGCAGCAGGCTTCTTGTCGGAGGCCTTCTTCAGCTGCTTCTCTATCTTCTCTATCTTGGCC
Organism: Sphaerochaetaceae bacterium; assembly: GCA_963660455.1. Lineage (GTDB taxonomy): Bacteria > Bacteroidota > Bacteroidia > Bacteroidales > Bacteroidaceae > Prevotella. The sequence goes on from CAVKZC010000132.1 coordinate 1,925, forward strand.
TGCAGGCGCACGATTTCCTCTTCCTTCACCTCCAGTTCCTCGTTCTGGTTTTTGATGGTGGTGAGGAGAGCCTCCAACTGGTCGTTGTCCACATCAGAGGGATAAAGGCCGTTGACACGGTTGAGGAAGTCGCCGAGGATATTCATGTAGTTGGTGAAGGCATCGAACGGACTGCTGTAAATGCCCCTGTCCAGCCCTACATTGCTCGGTTTGGTAGTCATGAAGCGGAAGTTGTTGCTTGCCTGCAGATACGCCCAGTCCATGTTGATGCGCGGGTCGTCGGCTATACGCACGCGGTCGGCTACACTATACAGTTTGTCGAAAGCCTCACGCTGCATCGAGTTGCCGAGCCATGTGCTCACGTCGCGTTCCTCGTCCACCCAACTCAGGGTGTCGGGCACGTTCAGATCGCCCACCGACTTCATCTTCTGGCATATCTCCGTAGGTGTAGAGAAGGTGATGCCCTGTGCCTTGGCACATGCCGGCAGAGCCTTGAGGAACTCCAGAATGTTGCTGGACAGCGGTTGGGCGATACCCAGTGCCGACAGTTCCATGAAGATGTTGATGACCTGTTCCTCCTGTGGGAAGGCTGCTATCTGGTTGATGTAGTTGTCTGCAAAGAGAGGATAGCCGTCCCATTCGCTGTTGTTGAAGCGGAGGGAGACATCATCGCTCAGGTTGACGTCACGCAACAGGAGCTTGAGGTTGGGAGCCAAAGCACAGTTGTACACATAGTGGGGCGATTTCCATCCCAGCACATGCTTGGCACCCTCGGTAAGCATGCCGATGAATCCCATCTGCGATGCCTGCAGACCGATGTCGTCGCTGTAGATGAGCGAGGAGTTGCGCAGCACCTTGGGTTTCTGCGAGAAGTATTCCTCTATCTTCTGTGCCTGCTTCTTCACTTCGGCGGCAAAGCTCTCCTCGTTGGCAAGCGAGGCGAGTCCGTGGGAGTAAGGCTCGGCCAGGAACTCCACACAACCCGTGCGGTTCAGTTCCTGCAACTTCTCCAGCACTTGCGGGGCATGCATCTCCAACTGTTCCATTCCTACGCCCGAAAGCGAGAAGGCTACCTTGAAGTACTGTCCGTTCTTCTTTATCATCTCCTCGATGGCAGCAAGGGCGGGCATGTATGAGTTCTCGGCAATATAGTTGATGCTGCGCTCGTTCTCATAGTCATCGTAGTAATAGTGGTCGGTGCCTATGTCGAAGAAACGGTATCTCTTCAGATGGATAATCTGATGTATCTCGAAATATAAACAAATTGTCTTCATAATTTGATTTTTTATGTGGTTTCCATTTACTTTTTTACCTTTTACTTCCATCCCAAAGTTTTAAGGTATAGGTTCTTGATGCGCTCACCCACTTTCTCCCAGGTAATCTGGTCTACCTCGTTCTTGCCTTCCACGGAGAGATAGTCGAAGAGGCTCTCGTTGTGGCAGATGCCGTAGATGGCATCGGCAAGGGCATGGATGTCCCAATAGTCCACCTTGATACAGTTGGTCAGGATTTCTCCGCAACCGCTCTGCTTGGAAATGATGGTAGGCGTGCCGCACTGCATGGCTTCCAACGGCGAGATGCCGAAAGGCTCACTCACCGACGGCATGACATACACGTCGCTGTCCTTCAGGCATTCGTATACCTGCTTGCCGCGCATGAATCCCGGGAAGTGGAAACGGTCTGCTATGCCGCGCTCAGCAGCCAGATAGATCATCTGGTTGAGCATGTCACCCGAACCGGCCATACAGAAACGCACGTTGCGTGTGCGGTGCAGCACCATGTTGGCAGCTTCCACGAAATATTCGGGACCCTTCTGCATGGTGATGCGGCCCAGGAAGGTAACCACCTTTTCCTTGCCCTTATGGTCGGGACGAGGAATGTCCTGCCACTCCTGCTTCAATGGATACACGGCATTGTGCATGGCGAAACACTTGCGCGGATCCTGATGGTACTGGTTGATAACCGTCTGGCGGGTCAACTCAGACACACACATGATGCAGTCGGCATTGTCCATACCGTCTTTCTCTATGGAGTAGACGGTGGGGTTCACCTTTCCGCGGCTTCGGTCGAAGTCGGTAGCGTGTACGTGTATGCACAGCGGTTTGCCGCTTATTTTCTTGGCATGTATGCCGGCAGGGAAGGTAAGCCAGTCGTGGGCGTGAATGATGTCAAACTCTTCCGAGCGTGCCACTACACCGGCGATGACCGAGTAGTTGTTTATCTCGTCATGCAGGTTGGCCGGGTAGCCTCCTGCAAACTCCATACATCCCAGGTCATTGACATGCATGTAGTTGAAGTCGGCATAGATATGGTCGCGGTAACGGAAATAGTCGTTGGGATCCATGATATTGCCCACCCGTTGCTGCACATAGTCATAGTTGACATCGCGCCAGGCAATGGGCACACTGTTCATGGCCACAATCTTGGCGGCACTGCGGTCTTCGTCACCGAAGGGGTGAGGCAGACAGAGCGTGATATCGACATCGCCCTGTGCATGAAGTCCCTGCGTGATACCGAAATTGGCGGTAGCAAGACCACCGAATACGTGAGGAGGATACTCCCATCCAAACATTAATACTTTCATATAGCAGTCCTCCGAAGGTTAATATTGGTATTTTTCAAGTAGTTCGAGGGCACGCAGAATCTCTGCCACGTTCATGGCAAACGACATGGCGCCACGTCCGTGGAAGGGCGGGTTGCCGTCGAAGAGTTCGCTGATGGTGCCCAGACAGTGGTACGACATCTCGTCATCGTAACCCACCATCTGCCGTTCCACAAAGCTCAGTCGGGTACGCTTGTACAGCTTCAGGCTTGCCTCCATGTAGAATCCGCCGAGCCATGGCCATGCCGTGCCCTGATGGTAGGCATAGTCGCGCTGTGTCTGCGGCCCCACGTAGATGGGGTTGTAACCGCCGCTCTTGGGCGATAGCGAGCGAAGTCCCTTGGGAGTGAGCAGTTCGCGTGTACAGATGTCGAGCACTTTCTTCTTCTGGTCCTGCGAGAGAGGCGAGTAGTCAAAGGCCACGGGGAATATCATGTTGGGGCGCACGCTCCAGTCTATCATGTTGCCGTCCACATAGTCGTAGAGGTAACCATACTCGTTGAGGAAGGTATCCAGGAACGCCTTCTTGGTCTTTTCCGCTTCTACGAGAAGTCCTTCCTTCTCTTTCTCCTTGCCTGCCAGTTCGGCGAGCGAGGCACAGAAGCAGAGTGCGTTGTACCAAAGGGCGTTAAACTCCACGATGTATCCTGTGCGCGGCACGACAGGACGTCCGTTGGCCGTGGAGTTCATCCATGTCACGGCCTTCTCCTTGCCGTTGGTGTAGAGCAGTCCGTTCTCCTTCAGTTGGAGGTTGGGATGCTTGTTGCCCTGTATGTAGAGGATGATGTCCTTGACAAACTTGCCGTATTTCTTCAGGCATTCATCCTTTCCTACCTCCTTGGCATACTGCTGCAGTGCCCAGATGGCCCACAGCGGCACATCGGGTTGCTCTATCTCGGTGATGTGTACACTGAGAGGCTTGCCCTCCATAAACTCGTAGTAGCCCTTCATGGCTGTCTTCATCACCAGTTCGAAGTAGTCGTCTTCCTCTATGGAAAGCGTCAGTCCGGGCAGAGCGATAAACGTGTCGCGGGCACGACACTTAAACCATGGATAGCCGGCCAGAATGTAGCGGTCGTCGTTCTTCTCACGGATGTGGAACTGATGGGCGGCATTGACGAGGCAGTGGAAGAAGTTGTCGCGCGGCGCACGCTCGCTCACCTCCTTGTCGAAGAGTTCCTTCAGTCCTTCCGACTCGATTTCCGATGTAGAGGCGGCAAAGACGATGCTCTCGCCCTTCTTGATACTCATCTCGAAGTAGCCGGGCACATAGAGGTCTTCGTTGGAGGCATAGCCGCGCTGCTGTTCCTTGGGATATTCCACGCCGCGGTACCAGTCAGGTCGGAACACAAACTCGTTCTGCTTGGAGAACTGCATGTAGAGGTCTGGATATCCGGCGTACATACAGGTCTTGATACCGTTGTCCACACCAGTATAGTCGCGAGAGGCTGTACTGTTCTCATGGGTAAACTGGCGCACGCTGCGGAAAGCCAGGAAGGGGCGGAAGCGCAGGGTGGTGGCAGAATGTCCGTCCTCCAGCGTATAGCGCAGCAGGATGCGGTTCTCGTAGTGCTGGAACACCACCTCTTTCTTCAGTACGACACCTCCCACGCGGTAGATGGTCGTGGGAACCTTGTCGCAGTCAAACTCACGGATGTACTTATGGCCCATCGGGCTGTAGTTGTTGCCTTGGTACTTGTGCAGTCCAAGGTTGAACTCAGCGCCATGCTGAATCACTGTAACGTCGAGCGAACTGAGCAGTACGTGGTTGTCGTCGTCCAGTTCGGGTATCGGGACAACCAACAGGCCGTGGTATTTGCGCGTGTTGCAGTCTACAATCGTTGAGCACGAATAAGCACCGGAACGGTTGGTTCGCAACAGTTCCTTGGGCAATGACTCCTGTAGGTTGGTCATTAGGGCCTTTTCGAATCTTAGATAACTCATAGATTTGTATTAAGGTTTTAGCATTAAATTGTCTATAGATGCTTCAAAGGTAAGCTTTTTTTGTCGTACGGCAAAGTTTTTTTTCATCAATTTCTCGAAAAAGCCGTATTTTATGTTTTATAAAACATTTTTAGTCAAAATATTTAATTATTTCGCAAGAATAATGTACCTTTGCGGCTTAGAAAAAAGAGAACACAACAGACCATGCCAGGAACAACAGACGAAGGAATAGCGATTGTACAGGAGATTTCAGAACTGTGGGGAGGATTGGATGCCGAGCAGTACGGCATCTTGCAGGAGCATTTGGGGCTTCATACCTACCAGAAGAACGAAATGATATACAGGAGCGAGGAGAAACCGCACGATGTGCTTTTCCTGGTTCACGGCAAGGTAAAGATCTATAAGGAGGGCATCGGCGGCAGGACGCAGATTATACGTGCCATCAAGCCTTCCGAATTCTTTGCGTTCCGTGCCATCTTCGCAGACGAACCGTACCGCACTTCTGCCATGGCTATGGAGGACTGCCTCGTGGCGAGCATTCCGGCAGAGGTTGTCACCGCTCTCATGGAGCACAATTTCCACATCGGCTTTTTCTTTATCAAGTATCTCTGCACGGAGATAGGCCATTCCGACCAGCGTACCGTCAACCTGACGCAGAAGCATATCCGTGCCCGTCTTGCAGAGGCACTGCTATTCCTGAAGGATTCCTACGGACTGGAGGAGGACGGCCGTTCGCTCTGCATCTGCATGAGTCGTGAGGAACTTGCCAGTCTCTCCAACATGACGACAAGCAACGCCATACGCACCCTTTCTTCCTTTGCCGCCGACAGACTTGTCGCCATTGACGGAAAGAAGATCAGACTTCTGGACGAGGAGAAGCTACAGAAAATATCCAAGGAAGGATAAAGCTTTATTCCGGAATAAGGAAGTTGATGACTTCCTGTTCTACGGTAACGGTAAAAGCCCCCTTAGGCTTGTTGATGAGTCTGCCGTCAATGCTTACCAACGCATGCTGCGCCTCCCTTACCTCCACTTCCGCCGTACGGTAGGGATGCACGCTACGGTGGTTGAGAAACTTGCCTTTCAGGAAGAGGTATATGCCTTCGAAGAGTTGCGTTATCTTAGGATGGTACACCAGCGACAGGTCGAGCAGTCCGTTGTAAGGTACAGCATTGGGAGTCTGCCCGTAACCTGATGCATTGCCTATACACAAGGTCATGATGCGCCGCTTGATAGTCTCACCGTTAATCCTGATGTCCATCTTGTAGTCCAGACGCTGGAATACCATCAGCAGAAAGGAGAAGATGAAGGAGAGCGTCCTCGAACCGAAGATGTGGCGTGTGCGGCGGCGCAGGTTCATGATGGAAGCTATCAGTCCGACATTCACGCAGTTGAGAAAAAAGCGGCGGCATTTCTCGTCATGCTTGTTCGTATAGCGTATGCAACCCAGGTCTATCTTTCTCACTCTTCTCTGTTTCAGCCATTTTACGGTCTCGTCTTCGTTGCCGTCGGAGAAGCCCCAGAAATGGGCAAAGTCGTTCATCAGTCCGTTGGGTATCACGCCCAAGACTATCTCGCTCCGCAGGTTGGCATCTGCCTGCATCAGGCAGTTGACGGCATCGTTGAGTGCCGAGTCGCCACCCGCTATGATGATGGTCTTGTAGCCATTGTTTACAAACATCTTGACAAGCCTTTCCACGCTCGTCTGACTTTCACTCTGCACAAGGTCATAGTCTATACCGTTGTCGTGCAAAGCTTTCTCTATCTTCTTCCAGCGTTTGCCGCTTCCATATCCGCCGCGGGGACAATAGAGTATTCCCCATTTTGTTTCGCTTACTGCCATAGTCATTTTAAAGGTAAAAAGGTAAAAAAGTAAAAGGGTAAAAAGGTATACGCCAATACTCCTCACCTATGGGGGGATGCCCCCCTTCCGCTAACTTCTTAATTCCTTGTACTTTCTTATGATATTTTCCACTTTTGTCTCCATAGGCAAGGCAGCATCTATCCAGTGGATGGTGAATCCTCTGCGCTCCATGCCCCTAAACCACGTCATCTGTCGCTTGGCAAACTGATGGATAGCTATTTCCAGTCCGCGGAACATCTCATCGTAAGAGGTCTTGCCCGTCACGTACTCCGTCACGAACTTGTATTCCAGACCATAGTAGATGAGGTCTTCTGCCGGTATGCCACTGTCTAAGAGACCTTTTATCTCGTCAACCATCCCCTCTTCGAGACGTTGCTTCAGTCGGCGTGTTATCTTCTCACGGCGTGCATCGCGGTCGATGTTGACACCGAAGACGACAGACGGCACAGCCGGAATGTTTCGCTCCGGCGTGGGGTGCTCCAGATTGTACGACTCTATCTCTATGGCGCGGATAGCACGCTGCGCCGTGTCCACATCGGAGCGGTTGTGCATGGTGCTACCCGTCTTCTCCTTCAGTTGCAGCAACATCTGCGTCAGTTCTTCGAGGCTTTTCCCCTCAAGGGCCTTTCTTAGCGTCGGGTTCTGGGGAACGGGCGAGAGGCTGTACCCTTTCAGTACCGACTCAATGTACAGTCCGGTACCGCCGCAGAGAATGGGCAGTCTGCCCCTGCTACAGATGTCCCTGTATGCATCCGTGAAATCCTGTTGGTACTGGAACAGGTTGTACTTGGTGCCCGGTTCACATATATCTATAAGGTGAAAGGGTATCTGCTTGCCGTCTACGGCATAGTCGGCCAGGTCTTTCCCTGTGCCTATGTCCATGCGCCGGTACACCTGTCGGCTGTCGGCACTGATAATCTCTGCCTCCATGCCGTCAGCCTCACTCGGCAAAGCTGCTGCGAGTGCTGTGGCAAGACTTGTCTTGCCGCTTGCTGTAGGACCCAATATGGTTATCATCGTCTGTTTCATCGCATGTAAAGTTACACATTTTTCTTCTATCGCCAAACAAAAAGGGCGTAAAAATGCAAAAAACTTCGACCTGTACGGTTGGAACATCACTGTCATTCCATGAAAGTTGTCCCCTGCACGCCCTGAAAGGGCAGAAG
>CAVKZC010000133.1:0-9289 GCA_963660455.1 Sphaerochaetaceae bacterium
CATTTAGTTTTTTTTTAGTATTTTTGCAATCGGAAATCAACCGCTGCAAACTATGCCTCCCGAAGGAAGGCACAGGCAGGGGGACAGACGGACAGTAACAGTAAGGTACATTATATTAACAAAAAGGATTAGGAAAGTGAGGAAAAGCAGTCTTCTCATCATAAGCGCCATCACGGCGTGGCTCTCTTTCTCGGCTTGCGAAATGAAGTTCAAGCCGAGCGAAGCGAACGTGGCAAGCAACTGCGAGATAAAGCGTTACGACAGACTGGAGAGCAGATACCTTACCACGGGCGACTTCTCTGCCCTGCAGCAGATGAACACCGACTACCCCATCGAGACGCGCACGCTCATAGAGAAGATGCTGCAGCTCGGCACCATTACCGACCCTACCATCAGCAACACCTTCCTCATGTTCTACCAGGACACTACCCTGCAGGTACTCATCGCCGACGCCGAGGCCCAGTTTGCCGACATGAGCGACATCAATGCCGAACTGAAATGTGCATTCGAGAATCTGCAGAAATGGTTGCCGTCCGTAAAACGGCCGTCCATCTATGCGCAGATAGGTGCCCTGGACCAGAGCATCGTGGTGGGCGACAACTCCATCGGCATCTCGCTGGACAAGTACATGGGCGAAGAATATCCACTCTACAAGCGGTTCTATACACAGCAGCAGAGGGCTACCATGACGCGCCCCTACATCGCGCCCGACTGCATCACCTTCTACCTGCTGAGCCTCTACCCCATGCAGGGATTCGACCACTGCCCGCAGCTGGAGCGCGACCTGCACATGGGAAAAATCATGTGGGTGACCAACAAGGCCATCGGGCGCGAGGCGTTCAGCAACTCTTACATTCAGGCCGTCTCCAGCTACATGAAGCACAACCCGAACGTGACCATACAGCAACTGCTGGAGATGAGCGACGACTCCGCCATCAAGCCACACCACAAGGAGTAAGCAACAAGAACAGGATACACACTCACCACTACAACTGACATGAAAAAGAATATCGTTATCATAGCATCACTCATCATGGCGATGTCAACACAAGCTGCAGACAAAATCACGATAAAGGACATCACGTCCGGATGTTTCACCGCTGCCTACGTGTCGGGCATCGACCCCATAGAGGGTACCGACCTCTATGCTTCCATCAGCAGCGACGGAAAGAAAATAATAAGCTACTCGTTCAAGACCGGCAAGCAGAACAAGGTGCTCTTCGACGCCGAGGCCGCTAAAGCCCCGTTCGACAAGGTGACCGGATACAAGGCAAGCCCCGACGGCAAGCGGATGCTCATCATCACCGAGCGCAAGGCCGTCTACAGACGCTCGTTTACGGCACAGTACTACGTGTACGACATCAAGAGCCGCAAACTGACGCCACTGAGCCAGAACGGTGCGCAGCAGGTGGCCACATGGTCGCCTGACTCCAGGCACATCGCCTTCGTGAGGGACAACAACATCTTTGTCACCGACCTGCAGAGCGAACGGCAGATAACAACCGACGGAAAGTTCGGGGAAATCATCAACGGCATTCCCGACTGGGTGAACGAGGAGGAGTTTGCCCTCAACCGTTCCTTCGCATGGAACGCCGACGGTACAGCCCTCTGCTGGGTGAAATACGACGAGCAGAAGGTGAAGACGTACAGTCTGCAGATGTTCAAGGGACTCGCCCCGGAACACGAGGAATACAGCGACTATCCCGGTGAATACTCCTACAAATACCCCAAGGCCGGTCAGGACAACGCTGTCGTGACCGCATGGAGCTACGACATGAACACGGGCAAGACCGCAAAACTGAACGTGCCTCTCGATGCAGACGGATACATCCCGCGCATGAAAACGACTCCCGATGCACACAGCATCATCGTCTTTACCATGAACCGCCACCAGGACAGGCTCACGCTCTATGCCGTAGACCCCTTTACCGCCGAAGCAAAGACACTTATCGAGGAGAGCGTGCCCAAATACATCAAGGGAGACGTGCTGGAATGGGCCAGCGTGGGACAGAAATACATCCTGCTGCCAAGCGACCGCAGCGGATTCATGCACCTCTACCTCTATACACTCGACGGAAAACTGGTAAGACAGGTGGAAGACGGCGACTATGACGTTACTGACTTCTACGGACTGGACGAGCTGACGGGCGACGTGTTCTACCAGGCCGCCAAACTGAACGCTCACGACAGGCAGGTGTTTGTGACGCACGCCGACGGCACGACGCAGAGGCTCTCGGATGCCGAAGGATGCAACTCGGCCATTTTCTCGGGCAACTACCGCTACTTCGTCAACACGTGGAGCGACTACAGCCACCCCTACGTCTTCACGGCACGCACGGACAAGGGCAAGGTGGTGCGCATCCTGGAAGACAACAGCAAGTTGACTGAAAAGACGCAGAAATACAACTGGGGCAAACGCGAAACGTTCTCGTTCTCCACCGCCGACGGAACAAAACTGGACGGATGGATGGTGAGGCCGCTCGACTTCGACCCTGCCAAGAAATACCCCGTCATCCTCTACCAATACTCCGGACCGGGAAGCCAGCAGGTGCTCGACGCATGGAGCACAGGAAGCATGGGCGGAGGCGGAGCCTTTGACTACTACCTGGCACAGGAAGGATACATCGTGGCGTGCGTGGACGGAAGAGGAACGGGCGGAAGAGGTGCGGATTTCGAGAAGTGTACCTATCTCAAGCTCGGTGACCTGGAGGCACACGACCAGGTGGAGACGGCGCTCTACATGGGCACCCTACCCTACGTGGACAAGGACCGCATCGGCATCTGGGGATGGAGCTTCGGAGGGTTCTGCACGCTGATGAGCATGAGCGAGGGAAGACCCGTGTTCCGTGCCGGAGTGGCAGTGGCACCACCCACCAACTGGAAGTTCTATGACACTATCTATACGGAGAGGTACATGCGCACGCCGCAGGAAAACGCTGACGGATACAAGACCAACCCCATAGAGCGCGTGGAGAAGATGAACGGAGCGTTGCTCGTATGCCACGGTGTGGCCGACGACAACGTGCACCCACAGAACACATACGAGTATGCCGAGGCACTCGTTCAGGCCGACAAAGACTTCAAGGAGGTGCTCTACACCAACCGCAACCACGGTATCTCGGGCGGCAACAGCCGAAACCATCTGCTCAGGCAAATCGTCAACTGGTTTAACGAAAAAATGACGCCCCGTAAGGCCGAACCCTCCAGCGCACAATAATAGCTCACGCCCTGAAAGGGCAAAAGCGCTAAAGCCGCCGTTTAAATAAAACAGAATACATTAAAAATATCAACATATTAGCAATATGAAGACCAAGACAGGATTTAATCTGCGCACCGTATGCGGCGAGAACATTCTCGTGGGCGAGGGCGAACAGAACATCGACTTCAGCAACATCATCAGCATGAACGAGAGCTCTTCCTTCCTGTGGCGCAAGGCCCAGGAATCTGACAACTTTACCGCCGAGGACATGCAGAAATGGCTCACCGACGAATACGACGTCGAGCCTGATGTCGCACTGGCCGATGCCTCTGCACTTCTGCAGCAATGGGCTGAAGCCGGACTCGTAGAAGAATAAAATCCGCACCCCCCTACGCAAAAAGGGCAAAAGCACTAAAGCTTTTGCCCTTACTCTATCCCCTTTTCAGGCAGCAGAGTTACTGTCTTCTGCTGCCGGGCTGGTGGTTGGAACGCTCCTGCTCCTGCAGCTTGTACATCTGCGTAATCTGGTCCTGGCTGAAGAACTTGGCGTACTTCTTGTTGTACTTGGCCTTTACCTTCTCCATCTTCTGCTTGTCCTCGTCGCTCATCTGCGGACGACCGTTATTGCCGTTGCAGCAGTTGCCGTTGTTGCCGTTCATGGCTGGAGGATTACCCTGAGGACATTCGCCCTGCGGTGGGTTTCCCTGCGACTGCTGACCCTGCACGTGTCCCTTGCCCTGTGGCCTTCCGCCTCTTTTCGGCATCAGTTCACGCATGTCGTTCTGCTCGCTCTTGTACACGGACACAAACTTCTTGGTGGTCTTCTCGTCCAAGCCCATCTGCTTGGCGATACTGTTGGCACGCTGCTCCGTCATGGCCTCGCGAGAGGGACGGTTGCCGTTCTGCTGATGGTTCTGTGCAAAGGCTGCACTGCTTGCCGCTGTCAGTGCCAGGGCAAATGCGAATGTCTTGATTGTCTGTTTCATGTTTTCTTCTGTTTTGGTTTACTTTCTGAAACTATGATGCAGAGGAACCCACATGGTGTAACGGCGTTTAGGTTCTTTAGCTACAAAATGGCCGTTTTTAACATCTGTTCGGCTTTTTCCGCAACCACAAACCCACAAGGCCGGCACGCCGCCCACAAGGCGTTTTCGAATAATTCAATACGTTTTCAGCAAAAAAAACATCAAATTGTTTGGTGGACTTAAATAAAAGTGCTACTTTTGCAACCGTGTAAGGAAACATGCCACACAGGCACGCCACCTGCACAAACGAAAATAGAAACAAGACAAAGACATGAAGAAGTTTAACGCATACTTTTTTAGCTATTACTTTTACTTTGCAAGCGATTGTAAAGCGGGAAGTTGCGTGTAAATTTCAACTTAGGATATTAAGATAAAGAAATCTTACGAAACGGTCCCGCTCTATAGAGAGTGAGACCGTTTTTCGTAGATAAACATCCTGACGGTTACGGAATGTCTGCCTTATATTAATAATGTAAAGAGAAGAATGAAGAGAATTGCAATACAGGGAGAGTTGGGGTCGTTCCACGACATCACGGCACATCAGTATTTTGCCGGCGAGCAGATAGAACTGATTTGCTGCGCCACCTTCGAGGAGGTGTTCGAGAACATCAAGCGCGACCCTACCGTCATCGGAATTACAGCCATCGAGAATACCATTGCCGGCAGCCTGCTCCACAACTATGAGTTGCTGAGACAGAGCGGTACCACCGTGGTGGGCGAACACAAGCTACACATAGAGCACAGCATCTGCTGTCTGCCCGATGACGACTGGAGCACTCTACAGGAGGTACACTCCCACCCCGTTGCACTGATGCAGTGCGGCAAGTTCCTGGCCAACCATCCCGACCTCAAGGCCGTGGAGGCGGAAGACACCGCAGGCTCGGCTGCGTTCATCGCACAGCACAAGGTGAACGGATGGGCTGCCATCTGCTCCACCTATGCCGCCCACATGTACGGCATGAAGGTGCTGCAGGAAGGCATACACGACAATCCGCACAACTACACCCGCTTCCTCGTGGTGTGCAACCCGCAGAAAGCCTCGCTGCTGCGCCCCATAGAGCGCGCCAACAAGGCCAGCATCGTGTTCAGCCTATCCCACGACAAAGGGTCGCTCTCCAAGGTGCTCACCATCCTGAGCTTCTACGACATCAACCTCACGAAGATTCAGTCGCTGCCCATCATCGGACAGGAGTGGGAATACCTCTTCTACGTTGACCTCACCTTCGACAACCTCACCCGCTACCGACAGAGCATCGACGCCATCACCCCCCTCGTGAAGAAAATAAATGTGCTCGGCGAATATGAGGAGAAAGAGTAACTTAAAGGTAAAAAAGTAAAAAGGTAAAAAAGTAAAAAGGTTAAAACAAAAATTATGATACAACCAGCCAATAGAGTAACGGAAATACAGGAATACTACTTCAGCCGCAAACTGAAGGAAGTGGCCAAGCTCAATGCCGAAGGACAGGACATCATCAGCCTGGCCATCGGGAGTCCGGACATGCCTCCCTCACAGCAGACCATCGACAAGCTCTGCGAGGTAGCCAACGCCCCCAACGCACACGGGTATCAGCCCACCGTGGGCATTCCCGAACTGCGCAAGGCCATGGCCGGATTCTACAAGCGCTGGTACGACGTGGACCTCGACTGGGCCACAGAGATTCAGCCGCTCATTGGCAGCAAGGAGGGCATCCTGCACGTCACCCTCGCCTTCTGCAACCCAGGCGACGAAGTGCTCATCCCCAACCCGGGCTACCCCACCTACACCGCCATCAACAAAATACTCGGCACCAAGATAACCTACTACGACCTCAGGGAGGACAACCAGTGGCAACCCGACTTCGAGGCCCTGGAAAAGATGGACCTGAGTCACGTAAAACTGATGTGGACCAACTATCCCAACATGCCCACCGGTGGTAATGCCAAGCGCGAGACATACGAGCGGCTCGTCGACTTCGCCCGCAGGCACAACATCGTGGTGGTGAACGACAACCCCTACTCGCTCATCCTCAACGAGCACCCCATGAGCATTCTGCAGGTGCCGGGAGCCAAAGACTGCTGCATCGAGTTCAACTCCATGAGCAAGAGCCACAACATGCCGGGCTGGCGCGTGGCGATGATTTCGAGCAACAAGACCTTCATCTCTTGGATTCTGAAGGTGAAGAGCAACATCGACAACGGCTCCTTCCGCGGCATACAGCTCGCTGCAGCCGAGGCCATGCTCGGCAACACCGACGAGTGGCACCGCGAATACAACATCGACAACTACCGCCGACGCCGCGACATCGCCGAGGAAATCATGCGCACGCTCGACTGCAAGTTCGACCCCACACAGGTGGGAATGTTCCTCTGGGGCAAGATTCCAGAGCAATACGCCGACGTGGAAGACCTCACGGAAAAGATTCTTCACGAGGCCCGCGTGTTCATCACCCCGGGATTCATCTTCGGCACCAACGGCAAGCGCTACATCCGCATCAGCCTCTGCGCCAAGGACGAGAAGATGAAGGAAGCACTCGAGAGAATCAAGCAAGTGTTTGAAAAGTAAAAAAACAAGATAGCTATGGAATTAGAATTAGAACCATTGAATTTTCCAAGTGACCAGGAACGCCCTTGTGTCATCGCAGGCCCATGCTCTGCCGAGACCGAGGAGCAAGTGATGAAAACTGCCAAGGAACTTGCAGCCAAAGGTTGCCACATGTTCCGCGCCGGTGTGTGGAAACCACGCACCAAGCCAGGAGGCTTCGAGGGTAACGGCGAGGCCGCACTTCCCTGGATGAAGCAGGTGAAGGAGGAGACCGGCATGCTCACTGCCACAGAGGTGGCTACACCGGAACACGTCGAACTGGCCTTGAAGTATGGTATCGACATTCTCTGGGTGGGCGCCCGCACTTCTGCCAACCCATTCGCCATGCAGGCCCTGGCCGACAGCCTGAAGGGTGTGGACGTGCCCGTACTGGTGAAAAACCCCGTCAACCCCGACCTGGAACTTTGGATAGGTGCCCTGCAGCGCATCAACCAGGCTGGCATCAAGCGCCTCGGTGCTATTCACCGCGGATTCTCCAGCTTCGACAAGAAGATTTACCGCAACCTGCCCATGTGGCAGATTCCCATCGAGCTGCACCGCCGCATACCGCAGCTGCCCATCGTCTGCGACCCAAGCCACATCGGCGGCCGCCGCGACCTCATCGCACCGCTCTGCCAGCAGGCCATGGACCTCGGCTTCGACGGTCTCATCGTGGAGAGCCACTGCAGCCCCGACGACGCATGGAGCGACGCCAAGCAGCAGGTCACTCCCGAGGTACTCGACTACATTCTGAGCCTCCTCGTGGTGCGCGACGAACACTACTCCACCGAGGGACTGCACAGTCTGCGCGGACAGATTGACGAACTGGACAACCAGCTCATGGACCTCCTGGCCAAGCGCATGCGCGTTTGCCGTGAGATTGGCACCTACAAGAAGGAACACAACATGACCATCGTACAGACCAACCGCTACAACGAAATCCTCGACAAGCGTGGGGCACAGGCTGCCCTCTGCGGCATGAGCCCTGAGTTCGCCGCCCAGATATTCGAGCACATCCACGAGGAGAGCGTGCGCCAGCAGCTGGAGATTCTGAACCAGAAGTAAAATCAAGTGAAGAGTGAAGAAGGAAAGTTCTGCAGCCGAAGGGAAAGCCAACAAAGAGTGAAGAATCCGCATGCTTTCTTTACCCAGCGTTTGCGCACTTTGGCTTTAGTAACATAAAAACAAGTTGGTACATCCCCCCTGCACGCCCTGAAAGGGGCAGAAGCGCTATCACACGCATGATGTTTAAGCGCTTTGCCTTTAAGGGTACACTAAGTAAAAGACGTAAATTGTACCAAGTTATTTTTATCATTACTTATGACGCTCTGAACAATTGAATTCTTCGTTCTTCACTCTTCACTCTTCACTAATAGAAAAATGAGAATACTGATAATGGGAGCAGGAAAGATGGGGAGCTTCTTCATCGACCTGCTCAGCTTCGACCACGAAGTGGCCGTGTACGAGAAGGATGCCAAGCGACTGCGGTTCACCTACAACTGC
This sequence comes from Sphaerochaetaceae bacterium, assembly GCA_963660455.1. Classification (GTDB taxonomy): domain Bacteria; phylum Bacteroidota; class Bacteroidia; order Bacteroidales; family Bacteroidaceae; genus Prevotella. The sequence continues at coordinate 8,288 of CAVKZC010000133.1, forward strand.
TACCGCTTCACCAAGATGGAGGAGATTGAGATGTTCCGCCCCGAACTGGTTATCAACGCCGTGACGGTAAAGTACACTATCCCCGCCTTCGAGGAAGTGCTGCCCCACCTGTCGAAAGACTGCATCATCTCCGACATCGCCTCGGTGAAGACCGGTCTGCAGGACTTCTACGAGAAGTGCGGCTTCCGCTACGTCAGCACACACCCGATGTTCGGACCCACGTTCGCCAACCTCAACCAACTGTCGGAGGAGAACGCCGTCATCATCAAGGAGGGCGACTATATGGGCAAGATTTTCTTCAAGGACCTCTACCACAAGCTGGGCCTCAGCATGCACGAGTACACCTTCGACGAGCACGACCAGACCGTCGCCTACTCGCTCAGCATCCCCTTCGTGAGCACCTTCGCCTTCGCTGCCGTCATGAAGCACCAGGACGCACCGGGTACCACCTTCAAGCGCCACATGCAGATAACAAAGGGCGTGCTCAACGAAGACGACTACCTGCTGCAGGAAATCCTCTTCAACCCCTACACCTCAGGACAGGTGGCGCAGATACGCGAAGAACTGGCTGAGCTCACCGATATCATCGACCACAAGGATGCCCACCGCATGAAACTCTTCCTTACCAAGATACGCAACAACGTAAGGCAGGACATCGAAATCAACAAGTAGCAAGCGAGGGCACTGCGTGCCCCTTCACATTTCCAGAGCCTCAGATTTTGCAAACCGTTTGCAAAATCTGAGATGCTCACCACATATTAGCTACTAAATATTTTGCTATTACAAAAGAAAGCTGTAACTTTGTACCTCAATAAATCCCGGAGGAACAAACGTGGAAAATGAAATAGACATACAGAATTTGCTCACAGAAGGCGAGCACATGGCTCTTGAGTGCAAAACGGCAACCAAGAGTGTCCCTAACTCTGTTTGGGATACATATTCTGCATTTGCCAATACCTATGGGGGAATTATACTTTTAGGAGTCAGCGAGCACATGGACGA
>CAVKZC010000134.1:0-9208 GCA_963660455.1 Sphaerochaetaceae bacterium
CAATGTGGTAGCCCCCAATCGGCAACCACAACAACAAAACAGCAACTAAGAAAAAAGACAACAGCAACTAAGAAAGCTACAAAAGCTACAAAGAAACAAGAAAGAAACAAGAAAAACAGGAAAAAACATGAAAATAGCAGTATTCTGTTCGGCAAACAAGAACATAGACCCAGACTACTTCACCCTGACTGAGGAGCTGGGTAAATGGATGGGGGAGAACGGGCACGACGTGGTGTTCGGCGGATGCAACATGGGTCTGATGGACTGCATCGGCAAGGCGGTAAAGGCACATGGCGGGCGTACCATCGGCGTGGTGCCCTCACTGGTGGAGAAAGGAGGCAGGGCGTTCGAAGACCTCGACGTGGAGATTCCCTGCGACAACCTCTCCGACCGCAAGGACCTGATGCTCGCCCAGAGCGACATCGTCATTTCCTTGCCCGGCGGCATCGGTTCGCTCGACGAAATCTTTACGGTTGCAGCCTCGCATACCATCGGTTACCACCGCAAGATGGTAATACTCTACAACATGAAGGGGTTCTGGAACACCGTTGTCGCCCTGCTCGACGACCTGCAGGAGAGAGGGATGATACGCGGCGACTGGCATGACTACATCGAAGTGGCGAACGACTTCGAGGAACTGAAGAAAAAAATAGGGGAACTGGCATAGTTCCCCTATCTTCTTTTACTCATCCGTCGTGTTACTTTTTCTCTATCAAGTTTTTCACCTCCTGGCGCAGGTAGGGCTTGATGTCCTTCAGCGCCACGTTGAAGGAGACGAGGCCCTCCGAATAGGGGGCAATCTCATACTGCTGGTAGACGAAGCAGAGGCTGTCGCCCTCGACGTAGGGCGTATACGCTGGTAGCGGAATCAGGTTGTTGCTGCCCTTCTCGCCCACAGGGTCCAGATATTCATAGACGGAAGAAAGATTGAAGTTTTCGTCCCCCTCAAAATATTCTGCCACACCCTTTTTCAGAATCTTCTGCAGGGCACGTGTCTTACTGTTGTCGATGGCCTTCAGGATGGGTTTACGGGTGAGTTTGCTGATGTTGATACTGTACCAGGTGTAACTGCCGTGCGCTCCGCCCTCTTCGTAGTAAGCATTCACGGCATAGGTGACGTAGGTAGCAGTTTCCGCTGCCTTGCGAATGTTCACCTCACTGCAGAAGCCCGGGTTGTCGTCGCCCTGATACTCCTTGCGCTGCGCCCTCAGGAACTTCGCTGCGCCCTTGCCGTAGAAGTCAATCAACTTCTGCGCCTTGCACACACTGCCCTTGTATCGGGGATAATCCTTGACGGATGAACTGTCCAAATCATCGTTGTTATAAGGCACATACAGAGCAAAGAGCTGTTTGGCGATAAAAGTCCTGACGGCCTGCGAGAGACTGTCGTCGCCACGGGGGAAATCCACAGAGACGGTGCTGTGCAGTGTAGAGTCGGCATTGTAGTAGGCGTAACCGAACGAATCCGTCACCATCGTGTCTGGCGCAGCTGCCAAGGTGTCGACGGAATCGCTGGCGAGCGAGTCGGCATCCTGTTTCTGCGGGGATGTCTTACAGCCCACCATGGCAAAGGTAAGGGCTATCAAGCCCAAAAGAATCGCGGGTAGTCTTTTCATCTTGCTATTTTTCTTACGCTTCCGTCACTATACTTCACAATGTTGACGCCCTTGGTGGGAGCAGACAAGAGTCGGCCGTCCAGCGAATAACGCGACAACTCTTTTGTTTCGGCAGAGAGGACTGTACTGCCGATGCCCGTAATGTCGCATTCCACGACGTTGGAAAAACTCTTCCACACCTCCGCATTGGAGTATTCCCCGGACGTGCCCTTGGGAACATACAGCGTACATTTTTCCGTGTCTACTTTGTTAAAGACAGACGCGTCGACAGTCAAGGGAGCATCCCAAGCGACCCAGACGGAGGTTAGTCCGGTGCAACCATTGAAAGCAAGGTTTTCGATAGAGGTTACAGCGGAAGGAATGACCAATTCGGTCAGACTGGTGCAACCATAGAAGGCATTATAGCCTATTGTCGTCAAAGAGGAAGGGAAATCCAGCGTTTCCAGACTTGCACAACTGTTAAAGGCATTATCGCCAATCGCGGTAAAGCCAGCAGGAAACGCCACGCTCTTCAAGCCTTTACACTGACTAAACGCTTCTCGGGGTAAGGCTGTCAAGCCTGAGGGCAAAACGATGCTCTCCAACCGCTCGCAACCGAAAAAAGCATCATCGCCCATCGATGTCAAACTGGCGGGGAGAGTCAGGCTCGTCATGTGAGAACAACCCTTAAAGGCTCCTTGCTCTATCGAGGTTATGCCGGAAGGCAGTTGTATATTCACAAGCTGCGTACAGGCATGGAAGGTTGATTTCCCGATTGAGGTCAACCCGTCCGGCAATTGCACACTTTCCAACTGGGTGCAACCGTAAAAAGCGGACTCACCCAAAGAGGTCACGCTGGAAGGAATGTCCAAGCTCTTCAGCCTACTACAACTTTGAAAACAAGCCATGCCAATGGTGGTCACGCTGGAAGGAATCTGCAAGTCTGTAAGATTGCCACAGTAACCAAAGGCACAAGTGCCTATCGTCTTAAGTCCAGAAGGCAAGACAACGCTCTGCAGCATATCGCACTTTTGGAAGGCATAGTCTCCCAGGCAGTCGTCGGAAGTGGAATAGTCGTCATAGTAACACTCGCCACCACTTACAATCCTTGCCTCTGACAAGTCGAGCATACGCAAATCGCCCTTTGTGTAACTTCCCTTACTGTTGCGGCCAGCCATCTCGCGAATCAGTTTCAGGTCCGTTCCGTTGATGTCGCCGATGACCTTCAGACTGTCAACCAGGAACTTCTTGCTGTCGTCTATCTTTGTCGACAGCGTGCCCGCCTCGTCCAGTTGGACAACAACCAGTCCTGTTTTCGTACTTTCCGCCTTTGCCGAAACAGCACAGAGCAGCAGCAACAAGGCGAGCATCATCTTTTTCCTGAAAATACAATCGATTTTTTTCATAAGCCTAAATATAATGTGTTAATTACTTCAGTATCGAAGCCCCATCGAGCAGGGCGAGCGCCTTGTTCTCGTTTTCTTCCATTATTTCGCGCTCACCAGGTCCCTTGTCGTTGATGCCGCAGAGGTGCAGGATGCCGTGGATAATGACGCGGTGCAGTTCGTCGTCGTAGGTCTTGCCGAACTTCTCTGCATTGCTGCGTACGGTATCGAGCGAAATGACGATGTCGCCGCTGATGATGTCATCCTCGTCGTAGTCGAAGGTAATGACGTCGGTGTAATAGTCGTGACCGAGGTACTCGTTGTTCACTTCGAGAATCTTCTCGTCGTCGACGAACATGTAGCCTATCTCCCCCACCTTGCGGCCATGGGAAGCAGCCACCTTACGAATCCATGCGCTGGTGTCACGCCGCTTTATCTTTGGCATTTTCACGCCATCTACATTGTATGTAATCATAATTTACTATTTAGTTGCCATATTTTAGTCTCCTATATTTATATTCTTCACTTTCTCGGCAGAAACTCGCTCACGTCTCTTCCGAAGAACTTGAGTTCCCTGACGAGGGTGGAGCTTACGCTACTGTATCTTGGGTCGGAGAAGAGAAGGACGGTCTCCACGCCGCCCAACTGCCGGTTGATGTCCGCCTGCTCGCGCTCGTACTCGAAGTCCTTGACCGAGCGCACGCCGCGCACCAGAAACTTGGCACCGAGGCGACGGGCCAGGTCGACGGTGAGGTCATCGTACGCCACCACCTCCAGGCGGCAGCCCTTCGACGGGTCGTTGACGTCCACGGGCGTGGAGCATTCCTCGGGAAACACCCGCTTGATGGCCTCCACACGCTGCGAGATTTCCTCCGTGGCGTGCTTCAGCTTGCTCACCGCCACGGCAATGACTAGTTTGTCGAACATCGGCAAGGCCCTGAGGGCAATGTCCTGGTGGCCTATCGTAAACGGGTCGAACGTGCCCGTAAATATTCCTGTCTTCATTCTTCGTTCTTCATTCTTCACTCTTCATTCTTCACTTAATCAAACAAGTCTCCCTGCATGATGTTTCCCGCATAGGGATTCCTGCCCAGATGGTCGTAGGCGAGTTTGGTAGCCATGCGTCCGCGCGAGGTACGCTTGATGAACCCCTCCATGATGAGGAACGGTTCGTACACCTCCTCCACCGTGCCGCCGTCCTCGCCGATGGCAGTGGCGATGGTGCTCACGCCCACCGGTCCGCCGTGGAACTTGTCGATGATGGTGGTGAGAATCTTGTTGTCTATCTCGTCCAGACCGTACTGGTCGATGTTCAGCGCCTTCAGTCCGAACTTCGCTATCTCGGTGGTGATGGTTCCGTTGCCCTTCACCTGTGCGAAATCCCTCACGCGCCTCAGCAGGGAGTTGGCGATACGGGGCGTTCCGCGCGAGCGGCGTGATATTTCCACAGCCGCCTCGTCCTCGATAGGCACCTTCAGCAGCATGGCACTGCGCTTGATAATCTTCTGCAGCGTCACGGGGTCGTAGTACTCCAGGTGGAGGTTGATGCCGAAACGGGCACGCAGCGGAGCGGTAAGCAGACCGCTGCGCGTGGTGGCACCCACGAGCGTGAAGGGATTGAGGTCTATCTGTATGCTGCGTGCCGAGGGCCCCTTGTCTATCATGATGTCGATGCGGTAGTCCTCCATGGCCGAGTAGAGGTACTCCTCCACCACGGGCGAGAGGCGGTGAATCTCGTCGATGAAGAGCACGTCGTTCGGCTCCAGGGAAGTGAGGATGCCGGCGAGGTCGCCCGGTTTGTCGAGCACAGGTCCGGAGGTAATCTTGAAGCCCACGCCCAGTTCGTTGGCGATGATGTTGCTCAGGGTGGTCTTTCCCAGTCCGGGAGGCCCGTGCAGGAGCGTATGGTCGAGCGGTTCGCCGCGATACTTCGCCGCCTCGACGAACACCTCAAGGTTGTCCACCACGGCACTCTGTCCGCTGAAGTCGTGGAACTTCAGGGGGCGCAGCGCCTTCTCGAACTCCTTTTCGGCTGGCGACACCGACTCTTTTCTTATGTCAAAATTGTCGTTCATTCTTTTCTGTAATTCTGACTGCAAAGTTACACATTTGCCGCTGAATAAAAGAATTAAGCTGGGGGAAATTTGCCCATGTGACGGGAAATCAGTACTTTTGCACACGCTAAGTCAACAGGCGCACCCCAAGATAAGTCAACTGTCGCACCCCCAAGTCAACAGTCGCACCCCAAGTAAGGAAAAGAAACATGAAGATAGGAAACATCGAATTCGGGCCACGCCCCCTCTTCCTCGCCCCTATGGAAGACGTCACGGACATCGGCTTCCGCATGCTCTGCAAGCGTTTTGGCGCCGCCATGGTCTATACGGAGTTTGTGTCGGCAGAGGCACTGGTACGCTCCGTGAAGTCTACCGTCAACAAACTGACCATCAGCGACGAGGAACGCCCCGTAGGCATCCAGATTTACGGTCGCACCACCGCCGACATGGTGGAGGCAGCCAAGATAGTGGAGCAGGCCCATCCCGACATCATCGACATCAACTTCGGTTGCCCAGTAAAGAAGGTGGCGGGCAAGGGAGCCGGAGCAGGCATGCTGCGCAACATCCCCCTGCTGCTCGACATCACGCGCGAGGTGGTAAAGGCGGTAAACGTACCCGTGACGGTAAAGACCCGCCTGGGATGGGACAACGACAGCCTCGTCATCACCGACCTGGCCGAACAACTGCAGGACTGCGGCATACAGGCGCTCACCATACACGGGCGCACACGCAGCCAGATGTACACGGGCAGTGCCGACTGGACACTCATCGGCGAGGTGAAGAACAACCCGCGCATCCACATTCCCATCATCGGCAACGGCGACATCACGACGCCCGAGGAGGCGCAACTGGCGTTCGACCGCTACGGCGTGGATGCCGTGATGGTGGGGCGTGCCACCTTCGGCCGTCCGTGGATATTCAAGGAGATGCGCGATTACCTCGACCACACGGGTGCCGCTCCGCTCACCGTCGACGAGAAGATAGACCTCCTGGAGGAGCAGCTGCGCATCAACATCGACCGCATAGACGAGTACCGCGGCATCCTGCACACGCGCCGCCACCTCGCTGCCTCGCCCGTCTTCAAGGGCATCCCCGACTTCAAGCAGACGCGCATCGCCATGCTGCGTGCCAACAAGGAGGACGAGCTGAGGGCGATTCTTGCCACCTGTCGCGAGAGGATAAAAGGGGTAACGACAAACGACTATTAACAATAATACACATCAAAGGCACAAGCAATGAAAAAGTTTTTCCTCGTAGCCCTGATGGCCATGCTCGCCTGGACGGCCATGGCCCAAGTCAATTTCCAGTTGCACTACGACCTCGGGCGCACCATCAACTCCGACTCGGAGTCTAACCGCCCCAACGTGACGTCCACCGTCGAGATGTTCCATCCTGACGCCACAGGCTCCACCTATTTCTTCGTGGACATGGACTACTTCTCCGACGGCGTGGGCGCAGCCTACTGGGAGGTGTCGCGCGAGTTTACCCTCAAGGGCTTCAAGAGCAGCAGTGTGGCAGCCCACATCGAGTACGACGGCGGTCTGGCCGCCAACAAGTACACGCCCATCGTAAACCGCTACCAGCAGTGCATCCTCGTGGGTCCGGCCTACAACTGGCACAGTGGCGACTTCTCCAAGACCTTCTCCGTGCAGGCCATGTACAAGCAGTATTTCGCCAACAGCTCGTGCGACGCCATCGCCAGCTTCCAGTTGACGGGCGTGTGGAGCACCACCTTTGCCAAGGGCCTGTGCACCTTCTCCGGTTTCGCCGACCTCTGGTATGGCTACACGCCGCGTTTCGGCGAGGACGGCAAGCAGAAGAAAGGTCTCATCTTCATCACCGAACCGCAGTTCTGGTTCAACATCATCAACAAGGACAAGCAGCACGGCAAGTTCTGCGTGGGTACCGAGTGGGAACTGTCCAACGACTTCATCTGGCCCACCAACAGCGGCAAGACCTTCTACTTCAACCCCACCATTGCCGTGAAGTACGTATTCTAAGTCATAAAAAAACGTTTATCCTATGCTTACAAAACTATTCGGTTTCGACCCCACCAAGATGACCGTACGCAAGGAAGTGGTGGCAGGCATTACCACCTTCCTCACCATGGCGTACATCCTCGCCGTAAACCCCGCAATCCTTTCCGCCACGGGCATGGACAAGGGAGCCGTCTTTACCACCACAGCCATCGCCTCCGCCCTCGCCACGCTCGTGATGGCGTTCTACGCCAAGATGCCGTTCGGCCTGGCTCCGGCAATGGGCCTCAACGCCTTCTTTGCCTACACCGTGTGTCTCACCATGGGCTACTCCTGGCAGTTTGCACTGACCGCCGTGTTCATTGAGGGCATCATCTTCATCGTCCTCACCCTCACCGGTCTGCGCAACCTCATCGTGGACGCCATGCCGCAGACACTGCGCAAGGCCATCGCACCGGGCATCGGCCTCTTCATCGCCTTCATCGGTCTGAAGAACGCTGGAATCATCGTCAGCAACGACGCCACATACGTCTCCCTCGGCAACCTCCATTCGCCTGCCGTGCTGCTGGCCCTGCTCGGCATCATCGTCACTTCCGCCCTGCTGGTGAAGAACGTGATGGGCGCACTGCTCATCGGCATCATCGTGACGACCGTCATCGGCATCCCCCTGGGCGTAACCAACTTCAGCGGCATCTTCGACGCACCGCCAAGTATCGCCCCCATCGTGTGGCAGATGGACTGGAGCAACGTGTTCTCGCTCGACATGGCCGTATGCGTCTTCACGTTCCTCTTCGTCGACATGTTCGACACCATCGGCACACTCGTAGGCGTCAGCAACCGTGCCGGGATGGTGGACAAGAACGGTAAGATACACAACCTCTCCAAAGCCTTCATGGCCGACGCCGTGGGAACTGCCGCCGGTGCTGCCCTCGGAACGTCTACCGTCACCACCTTCGTGGAGAGTGCAGCGGGCGTGAATGCAGGCGGACGCAGCGGAATGACGGCCTTCGTCGTGGCCATCTGCTTCATACTGTCCCTGTTCTTTGCCCCGCTCTTCCTCGCCATCCCGTCAGAGGCGACGGCTTCGGCGCTCTTCCTCGTCGGTGTGATGATGGTGACGGACATGAGCAAGATAGACTTCACCAAGTATGCTGAGGCCATCCCCTGCTTCATCACCATCATCTTCATGCCACTGGCGTACAGCATCTCCGACGGTATCCTGCTGGGTGTCATCTCTTACGTCATCCTCTATGCCTTCACGGGCAAGATACGCCAACTGAGCATCAGTACCGTTGTGCTCGCCGCCCTCTTCGTCGCACGCTACGCCCTGCTTTGAGCCGCAGAGAGACGAGACCGGGTTTTCATCGACAGGATGAGAATGCACCGTAATTTCAAGACACGCCTATATATAATAAGGTGAGTCCCCTATTCTGAAAACCGCCCGTAACACGGCGGTTTTATTTTTGGCGTTTATTGAAAATAATTGCGATTTTCTTTGGAGGCTATTGCATGATTCCCTACATTTGCAACAGTTAAACGGAACAACAAGATGTTCCACAAGTCTAATTTCAAAAACAGAAAGATTATGAAAAGGATAATGAAAATCATGGCAATGGCAGTGGTTGCAGTAGTAACAACTGCATGCTTCGCTTCTTGCAGCAAGAGTGACGATGAGAGTGGCAACGGCAGTGGCTCCAACTACTATGGAGAGATGAAACTCAACCTTAAAGTCTCTGAGGATGTACTGAGCCTGGCAGACATCACCATCAACTACACGGACGCGAACAGCACGGAGCATACGGAGAAACTCACGTCTGCCGGTTTCAAGCAGAACTTCCGGTTCAACTCCTTGCCAGCCAGGGCAAAATACAAGATTTCCTACAAGATGAAGGAAACGACTCCCAGCAAGGAGACATTCGACATTACTTACACGGATGACAGCTATGCAGCCAAAACAGACGGCACGAAGAGTGCGGTGATGCTCGTAAGCAAGAAGTTTAAGGAAAGCCTGGGTGTCAACAAGCAGGAAGCGGAAGGGATCATCAAGTTATTCTGCAATGAGGCAGGTTTCGACCAAACCCTTCAGAAATAACATCCCGACAATTCTTCAGTTGAACCTATCATAGGGGAACAGATTTTCAGAAATGATGAAGGTCGTCACGCCTTCAAACGAATAAGGGAGGGGAAACCAGATTTCC
>CAVKZC010000135.1:0-9081 GCA_963660455.1 Sphaerochaetaceae bacterium
AAAGCGCTACAACAATCAGCGTATAATAGCGCTTTTGCCCTTACAGGGCGCACGTTAACCCCTCGTATACCCAGGGCGTTGCCCTGGGCTATGTGCAGGTTGCCCTTTCAGGGCGCTGAGAGTAAAAAAGGGCGCAAACTGTACCAAGTTATTTTTTAATCATCACTAAATAGAATTTTATTTTTAGTTTTCACATTATGTTTAATTTTTAATTAGTTTGAGTATGAAAGAGAGATTACTAAAATTGACTTCGAGCCCACTGTCCAAGCTGTGGCTCTTGGTCGTTTTCGTGATGACTTGCGTCTCAGCCTCCGCAGAGGTGGAGTGGAAGACGTTCGAGACGGAGACGGCCTACAAGTTCGACACCAAGGTGACGACTTACTACAAGTACACACCGACGGAGGATGGTGTTTTTTACATCTATTATTCCAATGCCAAACCAACTATCTGCACTGCAGCAGATGACAATGGGCCTCTTGTAGGTTACGAGGACGCAGATGGTTCTTGGATTTCCTATGCCGTCGATAAGTTCAGTTGGTTCAGAAGCAACTACAACGGTACATACTACACCAGTCAGGTAGAAGCTTCTGTCAAGGCTAACACAACTTACTACATCAGTATTCCTGATGCCTGGAATGGCGGTACATTCATCGGTCACCTCGAAGGCAACGTAACAGAGCTGAAACTCAAGAGCCAGAACTTCGAGAGCGGCAAGATGTTCGACGTTACTGACGACCGTTATGGCCAGTTGGAGTTGACCTTCAACGTAGCAGCTACAGCAGACAAGTGGGCTTACCTCAAGGTGGGCAACTATCCTACAGATGCTAATAAGGAAGATGGTAAAATCGAGACCCGCTCGGGTTCCAACACCGGTGCTTTGATTTTCAACCTGAAGGACTCCATCAACTCTTGGATGGACAAGGGCTACTTCAAAGAGGGTGATGACATGACACTGACCATCACCGGCATCCACGCCAAGACCGACGAGACCATCAAGTATGGTACAGACGGTACACTCGTCTTGACATTCAAGGCTCCAGGCAAGGCTCACAACCTGGTTTCTTACAAGATGCCATCTCCTTTCTATTCTTATTGGGTAAAGGGTGACACCACCGGTATCGCACGCCTCGTGTTCGACGCTCCTGTAATGCAGGGCAGCGAGCAGACTGCCAAGGTTACATTGCTCGTCGGTAGCGGTGACGCTGGCGACGCTTACTCTGAGACACTCGATGCCAGCAAGATTTCCGCCAACGGCGACACCTTGTTCATCGACCTCACCGACAAGGTTCGTACCTACGCAGCCATGGGCTTGCAGCGTGAGTGGGGCTCTATCCAGCTGAGCGTTTACAACGTGAAGATGGCTGACGGCACCAATCCTTACTCTAAGGGTAACGGCAAGAGCGGTTCTTACACTTACTCTAACCTTGCATTTGAGGAGAAGAACTACGGCAGCATGAAGCCTGAGTTCACTCCAGAGAACGGCAAGACATTGACATCCGACCTGAAGATTTACTTCGCCAACAAGGATGCCTTCTCCTTCAGCGGCGTGAAGTTCACCTATCAGGACCAGGACGACAGAAAGCAGCAGGAGATCGTGACAGAGGGCATCACCTCTGAGCCAAGCGGCAAGAACGGTGTCGAGTATACAGTTCCTGTTTCTGAAGCCATGAAGGCAGGCAAGAACATTCGCCTCTCCTTCGTAGGTCTCGTATCTACCGACGGTCTTACACACGACGACCTTTGCGACGGCGTGAAGTTCAATCCTGGCGATGAGCTGGTGGCTGACTTTACTCCTACCAAGGTTTCTATCAAGAGCGGTGACGTAATCTCTGAGTTCGACAAACTGGAGTTGACTTTCGACGAGGAGGTAGCCATCAACAAGCCAGCAGGCCGTGAGCAGGTAGTGTTCACCGACGCTACTTCCGGCAAGAACATCGAGGCCACTATCACCGTAGACGAGAACGACGCCAAGAAGGTAATCGTTACTCCAATAACAGAACTGAAGAATACACACAACTTCGACATCACTATCAACGAGGCTGTCATCGTCAACAAGCAGTATACTGAGACAAACGGCAAGTATGGCCGTTACATGACAGAGCAGTCTTACGTATTCAGTCTGAACAAGAACAAGGGTGTGCTCGACTTCGTCGTTACTCCTGTCGAGGGTTCTATCGTCAACGAGATCAGCACCATCACCTGCAAGACCGACCAGACCAAGTCTTCTTCTACCAACTGGTTGTCTTACTCTGGTATGACAGAGGATTACGTATACGTGAAGTTGGTTAACGAGAAGGGTGACTCTATCGCTCGCGCCACTATCAAGTCTTGCGATGACAACGACGGCTTCACTCTGACCTTCGATCCTGCCATCACAACTCCAGGCAAGTACACCGTCGTAATGACCGACAGCGTTTACTGCTTGGGCGAGGGCTATGAGGTTACTCCTAACGATTATGAGGTTCGCTTCGAGTACACAGTGATTGCTGCTCCTGAGGCAACGCTCGAGTTGACAGCTACACCAGCCGATGAGGCTACCGTTCAGTCTTTGAAGACTATCACACTTACTGCCGACGAGGCTATCTACGGCGTGACAACTCCTATAACAGCCTACAACCGTGCTGAGCGCAAGAGCTACACCGGTAAGTTGACGCTCGATCCTACTAACGGCAACCAGGCCATCATCACCTTCGATGAGGAAATCACTGCCGAGGGCGACTACAGCGTAGACATCCCTGAGGGTGTGCTCGGTGACGAGACATGGTACGACAACGACTACCAGACTGGTACTTGCAACCCATACATGACTCTCTATTACACTGTTGGTGAGAAAGGCGGCGAGACTTCCAACATCGTAGCTGACCCTGCAGACGGCAGCCATGTGGATGCACTTTCTAAGATTACTGTCACATTCACAGACCAGAGTGAAGTTTCTACGGGTAGTGGTATGATAACTGTCAAGAAGGACGGTGTACAGGTTGCCCGCATCGACGCAGAATTGGATTGGGACGTTTGGAATAGAATCAACATCACATACTCTGCTACAGAGGATGGTGTTTACACATTCGAGTTCCCGGAAGGATATATTGTTGACGCAAACTACGAAGCTATCCCTGCCTTCACTCTGACCTACTATGTAGGCTCAGCTTCAGGCATCAACGCCGTTTCTGCTGACAGCAACGCCAACGCTAAGGTATTCACCTTCGACGGTAAGGCTGTTGAGTCTGTCAAGGGCTTGAAGGGTGCTTACATTGTCAACGGCAAGAAGGTTGTCCTGAAGTAAGCGAGATTCTCTCTCAATCTGAAGCTTCGTTCCTCTTATGTGAAGCTTCGATGATTTTTATATGATTAGGGGGTGTGCCATGTGAATGGTGCACCCCTTTTTTATGTCCTTGCTTTTATGTCCTTGCTTTGCTGCCCTTGCTTTGCTGTCCTTTTTTTTGATGTTCTTGCTTTGCGAAGCGTGGAAGCCTGTAGACACCCTACCTTATGCATGCAAGAAGTAGGTCTTGACGGTGTCAGAAAGCTGTCATGATGATGTGTTGGCAATTGCCATCCATGTTGTTGGCAACTGCCATCCACGTTGTTGACAATTGCCATCCATGTTGTTGACAATTGCCATCCATGTTGTTGGCAACTGCCATCCACGTTGTTGACAATTGTCATCCATGTTGTTGACAATTGCCAACAACCCTATAAATGCGCTTTCTTACGCCACCATGGTGAGGTTGTTACATTCATGAGGTTGCCCTTTTACATGGCGCAAGTTTCCCTACGGGGAAAACATTTATGTTGTCTATGTTGTCGTTCGTACACTCCACGTGTTGGGTTGATGATACCTTGGACAGGTCAAAACAATTTGTATGCCCCATTCTGTTCTACACTTTTTCAGGAATGAAAGCAAATGATAAACTTTTTTGCACTTTTTATGCAAAAAAGCGTGATAAATGCCATAATTGTTGTAATTTTGCACCCGATAACAACATTAATTATAAAATTTTTATACAAGACGAGAAGTATTATGGAAAAAAGACTCTCGCTCTTCTTTGTTTGTCTGTTGATAAGCATAGGAGCAGCGTTTGCCCAGATGGATGTGTCTGGAACCGTAGTGTCTCAGGATGACAATGAACCGATTATCGGTGCCTCCGTAACGATTTCTGGGGGGGGCAACCGGTACTGTCACTGACGTAGACGGTCATTTCAAACTCAATGTTCCCAAGGGTGCCAAACTGGTATTCAGTTATGTGGGAATGAAAAGTCAGACACTTTCTGCTGCACCGTCCATGACCGTGGTCATGAAGTCGGCTGCCGAGTTGCAGGAAGTAGTGGTAACCGGTCTGCAGAAGACAGACCGCAGACTCTTTACGGGTGCCACCGACCGCGTGAATGCCGAGGAGGCCAAGCTGAATGGTGTGGCGGACATCAGTCGTTCGCTCGAAGGACGCGCCGCCGGTGTGTCGGTACAGAACGTGAGCGGTACGTTCGGTTCGGCTCCCAAGATTCGCGTACGCGGTGCCACCTCTATCTATGGTAGCAGCAAACCCCTCTGGGTGGTGGACGGTGTCATCATGGAAGACGTGTCGGACGTGAGTGCCGACGACCTGGCATCGGGTGATGCCGAGACCCTTATCAGTTCTGCCATTGCAGGACTCAACTCCGACGACATCGAGAGTTTCCAGATTCTGAAAGATGGTAGTGCCACTTCTATCTACGGTGCGCGCGCCATGGCGGGCGTTATCGTTGTCACTACCAAGAAAGGAAAGGCCGGACAGGCCCACGTCAACTATACGGGCGAGTTTACCACCCGTCTTATCCCCTCTTACAGCAATTTCGACATCCTCAACTCGCAGGACCAGATGGGTATCTACAAGGAGTTGAAGGACAAGGGATGGCTCAACCTCTCAGACATCCTCAACGGCTCCGACTATGGTGTGTACGGCAAGATGTATGAACTCATCAACACCTACAACACCACGACGGGCAGCTTCGGTCTCGCCAATACACAGGAGGCGCAGAACGCCTACCTGCAGCAGGCCGAATACCGCAACACCGACTGGTTTAAGCAGCTCTTCTCTTCTGCCATCATGCAGAACCACTCCGTCAGTCTGAGCGGCGGTACGCAGAAGAGCAACTACTACGCGTCGCTCTCCGCCATGGTGGACCCGGGCTGGTACATAGACAGCAAGGTGAACCGCTACACCGCCAACATGAACGTGACGCACCATATCCTCGACAACCTCTCCATCAACATCATCGGAAGCGGCTCTTACCGCAAGCAGAAGGCCCCGGGCACACTGGGACAGGATGTTGACGTGGTGTCGGGACAGGTGAAGCGCGACTTCGACATCAACCCCTACTCGTATGCCCTCAACACCTCGCGTGCGCTCGACCCCACCACTTACTATCATGCCAACTATGCAGCCTTCAATATCCTGCATGAGTTGGAGAGCAACTACATCGACCTGAACGTCAGCGACGTCAAGTTCCAGATGGAGCTGAAGTGGAAGCCCATCCGCGACCTTGAATTGGGTGTGCTCGGTGCCGTGAAGTACAGTTCCTCATCGCAGGAGCACAACATCCTGGAAGACTCCAACCAGGCCCTGGCCTACCGTGCCATGGACAACTCGCTGATACGCGACGCCAACAAGCTGCTCTTCACCGACAAGGACGACCTCTATGCACTGCCCATCTCCGTGCTGAAGCAGGGAGGTATCTACCAGCGCACAGAGAACCGCATGACCGACTACGACTTCCGTGCCACGTTCAACTACAACCATACGTTTGCACAGAAGCACATCGTCAACCTCTTCGGCGGTATGGAGACCACCGACATCAGCCGCAATCGTTCATGGTTTAACGGATGGGGCATGAACTACCGTGGCGAGACAGCCTACTTCGAGTACCAGTACTTCAAGAAGCTGGACCAGGAGAACTCCAACTACTACAGTCTGCGCAACACCAGTTCGCGCACGGCAGCCTTCTATGCCAACGGCACCTATTCCTATAACGGCAAGTACGTCATCAACGGCACCTTCCGCTATGAAGGTTCCAACCAGATGGGCCGTACCACCACGGCACGCTGGATGCCTACGTGGAACGTGTCGGGCGCATGGAACGTACACGAGGAGAGCTGGTTTAACAAGCTTAGTCCCCTCTCTCACCTCACCTTCCGCCTGTCGTACAGCTTGACGGGTACACCTCCCGATGCGTCTTACTGCAATGCGCTGACCAAGTTGACGATGAGCACCCCTTACCGTCCATCTACCAGCGACAAGGAACTGGGCTTCACGGTGTCGGCCCTCGGCAATGACGAGCTGACCTATGAGAAGAAGCACGAGTTCAACTTCGGTGTGGATGCCGGATTCTTCAACGACCGCCTCAATGTGACACTCGATGTGTACCGCCGCAACAACTACGACGAGATTGCCCCCACTGTAACCCAGTTGCAGGGCATCACCTACGCCAACGTGGGAAGCATGAAGTCGTGGGGCGAGGAGCTCAGCATCTCCTCCACCAACATCAAGACCAAGGACTTCAGTTGGCAGACCAACTTCATCTACTCACACAACCGCACCGAGATAACCGACCTGTACAACCAGGGACGCGTCATCGACCTCGTGCAGGGCAACGGTTTCGCCAAGCAGGGCTACCCCGCCCGCGCCCTCTTCTCCATCCCCTTCGTGGGCATCAACGAGAAGGGCTACCCCGTGTGCATCAACGAGAAGGGTGAGGCTACCGTGGGCGACATCAACTTCCAGGAGCGCAACAGCACCGACTACCTCATCTATGAGGGTTCTACCGACCCCATCTACAACGGTTCGCTCGGCAACGTGTTCTCCTACAAGGGATTCCACCTCAACATCTTCATGACTTATGCCTTCGGCAACGTGGTAAGACTCGACCCTGTGTTCAGTGCACAGTACAACGACCTTACCTCCATGACCCACGACTTCACGAACCGCTGGATGCAGCCCGGCGACGAGAACGTGACCAATGTGCCCGGCATCGTGAGCAAGTATGAGTACAGCCAGAACAAGACAGCCCTCGCCACAGCCTACAATGCCTACAACTACACCTCGGTACGTACCGCCAAGGGCGACTTTATCCGCATGAAGGAAATATCGCTGGCGTACGACTTCCCGCGCAGTTGGTTTGACGGCACTGTGGTAAACAACCTCTCGCTGAAGTTGCAGGCCACCAACCTCTTCCTTATCTACGCCGACAAGAAGTTGAACGGCCAGGACCCAGAGTTTATGAATGCCGGTGGTGTGGCATCGCCCATGCCCAAGCAGTTTACCCTGACACTGAAACTCGGACTTTAACCATACATCCCAATATTCAGACAAAAATATAATGAAGCTACATTATTATATATATACAGCCGTCGTTGCCCTGGCCATGACACTGGGCCTGACCTCGTGTAACGACTATTTGGACAAGCAGCCCGACAGTCGCCTCGACCTCCAGAGTCCCGACGACGTGAGCAAGTTGCTCATCAATGCCTATCCGCAGGTACACCCGGCCTATCTGCTGGAGATGTACTCCGACAATACCGACTGCAACATCAACACCGGATGGGATGCAGCCGACCGCTTCCAGGAGCAAGCCTACGAATGGGCAGACATCACGGAGACGGGCAACTATGAGAGTCCCAGCGTGATGTGGTCTACCTACTACGAGGCAGTGACCACCACCAACCTTGCCCTGGAGCACATCAACGGGTTGGACGCAGCGGAACAGAGCCAGTATGCCGGACAGAAGGGTGAGGCCCTGCTCTGCCGTGCCTACGCCATGTTCCAGATGGCCAATGTGTTCTGCCAGGCTTACGACGAGCAGACAGCCGACAGCGACCCCGGTCTGCCTTACCCCGAGACAGCCTCTACCAACGTACACGAGAAGTATGACCGCGGCACCCTCGCCCAGTTGTACGCCAAGATAGAGAGCGACCTCACTGAAGGCCTGAAGACCATCGGCGAGAACAACTTCGAGAAGCCCAAGTTCCATTTCGGTTCTACATCGGCAGCAGCCTTTGCAGCCCGTTTCTACCTCTACTACCACAAGTACGACAAGGCCGTAGAGTATGCCAACAAGGCCCTGGGCAGCAACCCGAAGGCGATGCTCCGCGACTGGGCCACATGGGGTGCGCTCACCGCCAACGGACAGGTAGCACCCAATGCCTACATCGAGTCGTCGGTGAAAGCCAACTTCCTCCTGCAGGTAGTGGCATCGGAGTGGGGAGCCATCGGCGGTCCGTACTCCTACGGCGACATGTATGCCCACAACGCCATGGTCTCAGAGCAGGAGACGGTACAGTCGGAAGGCCCTTGGGGCAACAGCGGCAACGTGTTCAACTATAGCGTGTTCTCCAATCCGTCGCTCTCCAAGTACATTGTGCGCAAGGTGCCTTACGACTTCGAGTACAGTGACATCCAGGCCGGCATCGGTACCCCCCATGCCGAGTATGCCGAGTTTACGGGCGACGAGACACTCCTCGTGCGTGCCGAGGCTGAGGCGATGTTAGGCCAGTACGATGCTGCCCTGCAAGACCTGAACCTTGAACTGTCAGTCTTCTCCAAGGACGGTGTGCAGCTCACGCTCGACGAGGTGAAGAAGTTCTACAGCGATGCCACAACAGCCTACTATACACCGACGAAGGCTACGCCACGCAAGGCGCTGCACACTACCTTCAGTATCGAGAAGGAGACGCAGGAACCCCTGCTGCAGTGCATCCTGCACCTGCGCCGCATCCTCACCGTGCACGAGGGCCTTCGCATGCAGGACGTGAAGCGTTACGGCATCACCATCTACCGCCGCAACGTGCGCAGCAACTATAAGATAACAGACATCACCGACACCATGGAGGCACGCGACCCACGCCTTGCCATCCAGTTGCCGCAGGATGTCATCGAGGCAGGGTTGCCTGCTAACCCAAGAAAATAGCCTCCCCCTGCCCCCTCCCGAGGGAGGGGGATAGAATGCTTATACATATATTAAGTAATCGTAAAATAATAAGTTGGTACATTTCCCCTGCACGCCCTGAAAGGGCAGAAGCGCCTAGCCCAGGGTATCACCCTGGGTTAT
>CAVKZC010000136.1:0-9066 GCA_963660455.1 Sphaerochaetaceae bacterium
GCGATGAAACAAACTGAAACGCTGATGCAACAATAATATATCGGCATTAAGAAACAAATACATATCTTTGCACCACAATTTACTATAAAAACCAATAATTAAAAACCAAACAATCATGAAACATGTAGGTTATTCTATGAAAAGCCTGGCACTGTTCCTGACCCTTTTGACCGCTCCCGTAGGGCAAGTGTGTGCTCAGAACAATGCTGTAAAAGGCAACGTGGTGGGCGATGACGGTCCTGTCATCGGTGCCACCGTGCGCGTGAAAGGTTCGCCTAATGTGGTTGCCGTCACCGACCTGGACGGTAACTTCACGGCCAAGGTTCCTAAGGGAGCTACCCTCCAGATTACTTACCTGGGATACAAAGAAAAAGAGGTGAAGGTGGGCAACGGTCCGCTCGACATCACCCTCGTACCCGACCAGCAGGCACTGAGCGAGGTGGTGGTGGTGGGCTACGGCCAGATGAAGCGTGCCGACCTTACCGGTTCTGTTACCTCGGTGGGTGAGAAAGCCATCGAGAAGTCGGTTGTCACCTCTATCGACCAGGTGCTGCAGGGCCGCGCTGCCGGTGTGCAGATTCAGGCCAACACGGGTACACCGGGTGGTAGCAACACCATCCGCATACGTGGTACCAACTCTCTCAACGCTACCTCACAGCCTATCTTCGTCATCGACGGTGTCATCATCGACTCGGCTGGCGGCGACGACGGCAATACCAACCCCCTCTCACTCATCAACCCCTCCGACATCGTGAGCATGGACGTGCTGAAGGATGCATCCGCCACAGCTATCTATGGTTCGCGCGCGTCTAACGGTGTCATCATGATCACCACCAAGCGCGGACAGAGCGGCGAGGCCAACATCACCTACGACGGATACGTGGGATGGCAGAGTATGCCGGGCAAGCTCGACGTGATGAACCTGCGACAGTATGCACAGCACTACAAGGACATTACCGATGCCGGCATCAAGCCTGCCTCCAGCACATGGATACGCGGCGACCTCATGGGCGACGGTACCGACTGGCAGGACGAGCTGTACCGCAAGGCACTCATGACAAGCCATAACCTCAGCATCAGCGGAGGAAGCAAGGACATCACCTACGCCCTCAGCGCAGGCTATCTGGACCAGAACGGTATTGCCATCGGTTCGGGCTTCAAGCGCCAGACGCTGCGCGGCAACATCGACGCACAGATCAAGAAATGGCTCAAGGGTGGCATCAACTTCTCGCTCGCCGACAGCAAGCAGCAGACTTCCTCCACCTATAATATTATTATGACGGCCCTGACGTCACAGCCCTCAGTGGCCGTAAGGAACCCGGAAGGCGGATATGACGGACCGGACGACCAGTGGATGCCCGACAACCCCGTGGCCTTGGCCGAGATTACCGACAACCACAACAAGAAGACCAACTTCCGTGTGAACACCTATCTGGAGGCTACCATCATCAAGGGTCTGACCTTCAAGACAGAGTTGTCGGCCGACTACAACTTCAACCACTACTACTATTACCAGCCCGACTACGAGTTTGGCGTGAAGACCAACGACGTGCGCACGGGCAAGTGGACCAAGACCAACACCAAGTACTGGTCATGGCGCAACATCCTGACCTATGCCAACACCTTCGGCAAGCACAATGTCAACGTGATGGTGGGACAGGAAATGAGCCACAACCACTATGAGACACAGGTGGGTTCTACCACCGGCTACCTCTCCAATGCAGCCACCGACATCTCTGCCGGCAACTATGCCGACAGCCGTGCCACCGGTTACCAGAACAACAACGCACTCTTCTCTTACTTCGGACGCGCCTTCTACAGCTTCGACGACCGCTACCTCGTGACAGCCACACTGCGCCGCGACGGTAGTTCGAAGTTTGCCGAGGGTCACCGCTGGGGATGGTTCCCCTCTGCTGCCCTCGCCTGGCGTGCCAGCAACGAGAACTTCCTCAAGGACAACAAGGTCATCAGCAACCTGAAGCTGCGTCTCGGATGGGGTGCCACAGGTAACCAGAACGTGGAAGACTGGGCCTACACTGCCCTGCTCGCCACCTATACCACTCCGTGGGGCGTGGGTGTGCTCAATGCCAACAACGCCAACCCCGAACTGAAGTGGGAGACCACCTACTCTACCAACATCGGTGTGGACCTCAGCCTCTTCAACGGACGCATCGAGTTCATTGCCGACTGGTACTACAAGAAGACCAAGGACCTGCTGCTGAAGCTCGACCTCCCCGCCTTCCTCGGTTCGGGTGCCGGATCGGGCTACGGTGTGGCAAGCAACCCATGGGGTAACATCGGTAGTCTGCGCAACACGGGTGTGGAGTTTACCCTCAACACCGACAACATCGAATACAAGGGATTCTCATGGCGCACCAACGCCGTGCTCTCGCTCAACCGCAACAAGGTGACGGCACTCGATACCGCCACGGGTACCCTGCCCAAGACGCTGCAGATAGGTTCGGAGACCGCTACCGTGACCAACACCGTGGTGGGACAGCCCATCGGACAGTTCTGGGGCTATAAGGTCATCGGTCGTTTCGACAAGCCCGAAGACTTCTACTACAAGGATGCTGACGGCAACGTGAAGCAGGTGGCCATCCCCGAAGGCAGCAAGATAGCCGAGAACGGAACATGGATAGGCGACTACATCTTCGAGGACCTCAACGGCGACGGTGTCATCAACAATGACGACCAGACCTTCATCGGCAACCCCGAGCCTAAGTTTACATGGGGCTTCGGCAACACGTTCTCTTACAAGGGCATCGACCTCACTATCCAGTTCAGCGGCTCTTACGGCAACAAGATCCTCAACTACGGACGCCGCAGCCTCGAGGTGACAGGTTCTACCAGCAACCTCCTGACATCGGTACTCGACTATGCCCGCGTGGAGAAGATAGACCCCAACGGTCCGGACGATGTGCGCAACTACCACGTCACCAACACCGAGAGCCGCATGCCACGTCTCTACACATCGAGCGGCAGCAACCGCAACGACCGTGTGAGCGACGCATACGTGGAGGACGGATCGTACATCCGCCTGCAGAACATCTCACTCTCCTACACGCTACCGCGTACATGGCTGAAGCATACCTTCCTCAGCAACGTAAAGGTATACTGCAACCTGCAGAACGTGTACACATGGACCAAGTACAAGGGATACGACCCTGAGGTGGGAAGCCTCTGGGGCAATGCTCTGATGAACGGTATCGACTACGGCCGCTATCCTTCACCGCGCATCTATACCTTCGGACTGAACGTAACATTCTAAATGACAAGAAAGGAGACTCAAGATATGAAAAAGATACTTTTATATACAGCAGCTCTGGCAGGTGTCCTCTCGTTGGGCAGTTGTGCGGAAGATTTCCTCAAGCAGGACAACACCTACCAGTTGAGTCCGGACAACTACTTCGATTCGGACGCAGCCGTAGAGTCGGCCACCTACCCGCTCTACAACTATGTATGGTACGACTTCAACGACAAGTTCTACTATGGCATGGGCGACGGACGTGCCAACAACATCACGGCACAGTACTCCAACTACATCTACCCGTACACCAACTTTACGGAGAACTCGCTCTCACAGGGCTTGAGCGAGGCATGGGGTTCGCTCTACTCGGTAGTGTCGCAGGCCAACAACACCATCAACAACATCCAGGACAAGTGTATGTCGGGAGTTAGCGAGAATGCCAAGACACAGGCCATCGCCGAAGCCCGCTTCATGCGCGGCCTCGCCTACTGGTACATCGGTACGCTGTGGGGATGCGGCATCATCTATACCAACACCTCCGACATGGTAAACAACTATGTGGTGCCGGCACAGCCACGCATCGACGTCATAGAGTTTGCCACCCGAGACATGGAGTATGCTGCAGCCTGTCTGCCCGAGACCAGCACCTCTGGACGTGTCAACAAGTATACTGCCTACGGTATGCTGAGCCGTTTCTACCTCTCTATGGCTGGACTTACCACCGACGGTGTCTTCAACGGCAACAACATTGCCACCGACTTCAACCGCGGCACACGCAACCAGTACTACCTCGACCTGGCCAAGGCGGCTGCCAAGAAGGCTATCACCAGCAATGCATACCACTTGGAGGCAGACTACAACACGCTCTGGGCATACAGCACCATGAACAACAACAAAGAAGCCATGTTCCAGTTGCAGTTCATCACAGGCGACGGTGCAGGCGGTGCAGCACAGAGCATGACTCGCTTCCTGGCTTGGAGCACGATGGTGGCAGACACCAACGCATGGGGTGGCGCCACATTCTGCTCTTACGACCTCTGGAACGAGTTCTCCAACTATACAGACGAGACACTGGGCATGACGGAAGTGGTAGACACCATACGCCGCCACAACTCCATCGCCTTCTACGGTGAGGCTTATCCCGAACTGAGCGCCGACAAGAGCAATCCGTATGTATACGGTGTGACTGAGAGCGCAGGAACCCAGGGTGCCAACATCAAGAAGTATGTCATCGGTACGAAGAAGGTGAACGGTTTCAGCGTACCCAACAACTCGGGCGTGAACACCTACATGCTGCGTCTGGCTGAGGTTTACCTCAACTACTGCGAGGCTGCATTGGGCAACAACGAGAGCACCAAGGACAATGATGCCATCAAGTACTTCAATGCTATACGCAGCAGAGCACACATGAAGCCCAAGGGCAAGATCACTTACGAAGACCTGCGCCACGAAAACCGCATGGAGTTTGCCTTCGAGGGTCTGTACTGGTACTATCTGGTGCGCCGCGGCTACTACAAGCAGCAGGAAGTGGTAAACTACGTGAACAATCAGAACCGCAACGCCAGCTACTATGAGAGCAGCACGCACACCTACAAGCTCAGCGACACGTACAAGGCTCCCGGTACGGGTGTGGCTACAGCAACGGCAAAGAGCCTCACACTGCCTATGGCCGATACCGACCAGACCAAGAACCCGAACCTGAAGACCGATTCGGACGGTAACATCACTACCACCCGTTACAATTTCGGCGACCGCAGCGTATCACATGCCACGCTCTTCCCCGAGCTCTTCAAGAACACGGACGGTACGAGTAAATAAATCATTACACTAATCTAAATGACAATCATCATGAAAAGGTATATATATAATAAGGTGGAGAAAGCCGTCAAGGGACTCATCCCTCTGCTGATGCTCGCCATCGTGCCGTCGCTCACATCGTGCAGCGACAACGATGACAACCAGTCGACCACCATGACCATCAACAAGGTGTTCCTTGAGGACACCAAGGCTGCCGACGGCAACTACGACCGCGAGGTGCAGTTTGCACGACTGGGCCAGACGCTGCGCATAGAAGGCTCGGGCTTCAGCGGACTGAAGAAGATCTACGTCAACGGACTGGAGACTTACTTCAACAACGCACTGATGACCGACAACAACGTATGGGTAACACTCAACAGCAAGACGCCTGTGGCCAACGCTGCCGATGACGTGCGCAACACCATACGCTTCGTGAAGGACGGCTCTGAGACCGTATTCAACTTTACCATCCGTGCCTCTGCCCCCAGCATCACGAACATAGACAACACGCTGCCTATGGCAGGTGAGGTGGTTAACATAGAGGGTGCCAACCTCGAAGCCACTACCAAGATTACCCTGCCCGACGGCACGGTGATTACCGACGGCATCGTGAGCACCGAGGACGGCAAGAGCGTGAGCTTCATCATGCCGGAAGGCGTGGCTGACGTAAGCGGAAGCATCACTACGGAGGGTGCCAACGGTACAGCCATCTCGCCCAAGTTCTTCAACAACAACGACTGCTACATCATCAACTTCGACGGCAAGGGTACGCAGGGCGGATGGAGTGCAACCTTCAAGGAGGAAGACCTCGTGGACGACCCGCTGAACTCTGGTCGCGGCAAGGTGGTGCAGATTATCCCGCCGTCTTACTTCGAGGAGAATCCTGAAGGTGTGGCTGCTGGCGTATCGAGCATCAAGGGCTTCTGGACTGCCGGCAACGACAATGCCGACGATGACTGGAACCGCATGACGCAGTATATCCCCGGCACTACTTCGCTCGACTCTGTAGCCATTCAGTTTGACGTGTACTGCCCAGAGGAATGGAACAGTACAGGACAGATAGAGATTACGTTGCAGAACAACCTCTCCAACTATGGTTATGGCTCGGGCTGCACCAAGTACAACAAGGGCTACCTGAACCAGGCATACGCATGGGTGCCCTGGCTGAACCGCGAGACGGGTGCGACAAGCGCCTTTACCACTGGCGAGAGATGGCAGACCATCACCATTCCTCTCTCTGAGTTCGGCAACTACACCAACGACGAACTGACTTGGAACTTCCAGAATGTCATCGACGACAAGAACGGCGGCAGTTACAAGAACTTCGGTATCCTCTTCTGCAACCCCGACCTGAAGTTTGGTGACACGGAGAAACCCTCTTCTACCTTCAACAAGAAGATCTATCTGGACAACTTCCGCATCGTGCCCATCACGGCCTTCACCGTCTCCGACTATTAAGGTTGTGTCTGTACGGGACATCTATAGTATTAATCTATAAACGACAAGAATGATGAAAATCACAAAGATATTATTACCAGTAGTAGCATCGGCGATGCTACTCACTGGTTGCGATGACCAGATCATGCAGTGGGGCAAGCCCGCCGGACACGGTGACGTGACCACTGCCGAGATTCCGCTCGCAGTAAAGGAGGTCATTGCCAACTATGGCAACATCAAGGACTATGCACAGCAGTATACCCCCAACATGACCATTGGCATCGGTATGGGCGCAAGCCTCTACGTCAACAACGAGAACGGTGAGGGCGACCTCGCCAATGCCAACTACACCATGTTCACACCGGGCAACGCCATGAAGGGCGATGCCTTGATGGGCAACAGCGGTGCCCTGAAGTTCACCACCCTCGACCAGCTCATCGACGCCATGCCCGAAGGCATGAAACTCTACGGCCACAACTTCTTCTGGCACACCCAGCAGAACCAGACCTACCTGAAGTCGGCCATCGCCCCCACCCTCGTGGTGGAGACGGAAGGTGACATAGCCAACCAGCTCGGCGGTGACGCTACCGACTTTAACGGCGGAACCACAGGCGGCTGGAGCTCTTGGGGCAGCAACAAGGAAAGCGGTAGTGTTGTCGAAGGTGCAGGACAGGACGGTTCGGCAGCCCTCGTCCTGGTGAACAAAGGCGACGGCAACGCATGGGAGGCACAGTGTGCTTATACCTTCTCCGAAAGTCTGGAGATGAACAAGACATACGTCCTCCAGTTCAAGGCCAAGTGCTCGTCTTCCGCAGGACAACTGCAGTTTCAGTACCAGAACGGCAGCACCTACGGATCGCAGGGCGGATACAACAACTTCGATGTCAACACTTCCTGGCAGACATTCAGATACGAGTTCACCATCACCAAGTATGATGACGTGAACCGCATCATCTTCAACTTCGGTAAGGTGGGCGGTACATACACCATCGACGACGTGGAGTTCGGTCTGAAGCAGGAAGACCCCATGGACAATATATTTGCCGGTGACGAGAGCGACTTCGAAGGCGGCACCACTGGCGGATGGAGCGCATGGGGCAGCGGCAAGAAGGATTATAGTGTGCAGGACGATGCCGGATACAACGGTTCGAAGGGTCTCGTACTGGAGAACACGGGCGACGGCAATGCCTGGGAGGCTCAGTGCGCCTATACCTTCGACGACTATCTGGAGAACGGCAAGAAGTACATCATCCAGTTCTATGCCAAGTCGTCTTCCTCTGCCGGCGAACTGCAGTTCCAGTACCAGAACGGCAGCACCTATGGCTCGCAGGGCGGATACAACACCTTCAACGTGGGTACTGAGTGGACCAAGTGTGAATACACTTTTGCTCCAGCCTATGACGACGTGAACCGCATTATCCTCAACTTCGGTAAGGTGGGCGGTACCTACTACATCGACAATGTGAAGTTTGGTCTCGCCAAAGACCAAAGCTCTGAGGCAAAGAGCGTACAGTATGTCCGTGCCAAGGCAAGAAAGGCTGCCAAGGCTTCCGCACGCAAATACTACGTGCTGAAGACCGCCGCCGAGAAGCAGGCTGCCCTCGAAGGTGTAATGGACGCTTGGGTGAAGGGCGTGGCAGAGCATCTGGCTGAGAAGAATGTCGTTCCTTACGGTTACGACGTTGTGAACGAGCCTATCGCCGACGGCAGTTGCAAGTACCGCGGTCTGGACGAGGGTGTGTTTGGCGGCAGTGTAACAGACGATGACGGCAACACTACCTACGACGCAGCTCCCGAGGAAGACACCGTAGACGGTCTCACGCTCAACTGGGGCAACAACCACTTCTACTGGGGTTACTACGTACCCGACTACCACGTGAAGGCATTCCAGTTGGCCCGCAAGTATCTGCCTGCAGAGACCAAGCTCTTTGTCAACGACTATAACCTCGAGACATCACCCGAGAAGCTCGCAGCATTGGTTCAGTTCGTCAAGGACATCGACCAGAAGAACGGTTCTGCCATCGTCGACGGTATCGGCACTCAGATGCACATCACCCTCTCCAGCAGCGACGACGCTACCAAGAACGCTGAGAACATCGCAGCCCTCAAGACCAAGGTAGATGCTATGTTCCAGACCATGGCTGCCACAGGCAAGTTGGTGCGCGTTACCGAACTTGACATCTCTCTCGGTACAGGCACTCCTTCCTCCAACCAGTACAAGGCACAGAGCGACGCATACCAGATGATCGTAGAGTCATACAAGGCCAACGTACCGGAGGCACAGCAGAGCGGTATCACCATCTGGAGCCTCTCCGACAACGAGGCAGAGCATGAGTACTGGCTCAAGGGTCAGGTGCCCAACCTCTTCGACAGCGACTACAAGCGCAAGTGGGCATACAAGGGCTTCTGCGACGGCATCGCCGGTGAGGACCTCGGACTGAAGTTCGGCGGCGATTCCTACAAGGCTTACTACGAGAAGAACAATGTCTCCTCTTCAGTAGACAAGTAACATTCCGTTTACACTAATCACGCTAAAGGGCGGTGTGTCATCAACATCATGACACACCGCCCTTCCGTTATCC
>CAVKZC010000137.1:0-8865 GCA_963660455.1 Sphaerochaetaceae bacterium
TTATTTCCGCTCCATTACGGGCCGAACAGAGGCCCCGATGGAGCGGTCGTTCATATAGAGGGAGTAATGGCCGAGGTTGAAGTAGAGGCAGAAAGCCTCGCCGTAGGAACGCGGTGAAAGAGAGCCGGTCCAGTAGACGGCATCGGAGCCGTCCAGGTAGGAGTTCTTGCCGTTTTGTGCCCCCGAGGCAGGCAGGAAGAGAGTGCGGCCGTTGCGTTTGCTCTTTACCTCATAGCCATGCACCTTCGTGCCCTTGGGTGTAGCCTTCTCCACCCACGTCCAAGAACAGTTGGCCGTGTCGCCCAGTTCCTCCATCTCGCGGGAGGTAGGCATGCGGCACGCCTTGCCCCATACCATGGTGGCGGCATCGTCTTCGGGTACGAGCGTGGTGAGCGAGTCGGCAGCATTGTAGCGCGTCATCTTCTCAAAGTCGGTACCATAGCGGTAAGTGGCTTGCGAGCAGTCGGCCTTGGCTTTCGTCTCGCCCCATGCAAAGTGGGTACCATAGTCGGTGGGTGCGTCCGCCCCCACGTTCGTCTCAGCCCAGAGCAGTCCGCTCGGCAACTGCAAGTCGACAAACCGGTGGCCGTCCACCTCTACGCTTCCGTCGGCAGACGGAGCAGCACATCCTGCCAGTACCATACCCATGGCAAGCAGGAGATTCCTTGTGAGTGAATGTATTCTTTCCATCATTTTTCGTGTTAGTTTTCTCAGAATACAAAGGTATAGCTTTTATCTTTTCTCCCCACACTTTTTTATCCTTTTTTACCTTTTTACCTTTTTACCCTTTTACCCTTTAATCGCTTTGCCGTAAACGTTTTCGTATTTTTTAACAAAGGCCGTCACCTATTATATAAATAAAAGCCGTAAATTTGCATCCGCCAAATTTGGAATTTTTTACTAATCTAACCAAAATAAATGTATGTCTGGTAATTCAAACAAAATCAAACTTGCGTTGGCAGGTGGACTCTTGTTTACTGTAACAAGCATCTCTGCGCAAACCGTAAAGGGTACAGTTACTGACAACACGGGTGAGCCAATCATTGGTGCATCCGTCATGGAGGTAGGTGTGTCGGGCAACGGCAGTGCCACAGACCTCGACGGAAACTTTACCCTTTCGCTGAAAGGAAAGAGCAACAAGGTCAAGATTTCGTACATCGGCATGAAGCCAAAGGAAATCAATGTTGCCGGTAAACAAACTATCACTGTAAAACTGGAAGATGAGGCCAACGACCTCAACGACGTGGTGGTAATCGGTTATACCACCGTACGCAAGAAAGACCTTACCGGTGCCGTGACACAGGTAGGTGCCAAGCAGATCGAGAACGTGCCTGTCACCAACGTGACAGAGGCGCTGACAGGTAAGATGGCCGGTGTGAACATCACCACTACGGAAGGTTCGCCAGATGCCGACATCAAGATCCGCGTGCGTGGTGGCGGTTCTCTCTCGCAGGACAACTCGCCGCTGTACATCGTGGACGGATTCGAGGTGAACTCCATCTCCGATATCGCAGCATCTGAAATCGAGACCGTCGACGTGCTGAAGGACGCCGCCTCTACCGCCATCTACGGTGCCCGTGGTGCCAACGGTGTCGTTATCGTCACCACCAAGAGCGGTAAGGAGGGTAAGGTACAGGTAAACCTCAACGCTTCTACCGGTTGGCGCAAGATGACGAAGGAGATAGACGTCATGGACCCCTACAACTTCGCACTCTACCAGTATGAGGTGTCTTCGGCATCACAGTCTAACGCCACAACATCCAACTACGGCAGCTACGCCGACCTCGACCTGCTGCAGGGCATGGAAGGCCGCAACTACCAGAATGAGGTATTTGGTCGCACAGGTACGCAGACCTCATACGACGTGAGCGTGAACGGCGGTAGCAAGGACGTGAAGTTCAATGTAAGCTATGCGCACACCGACACAAAGGCCATCATGCTCGGTTCCGACTACAAGCGCGACAACATCAGTGCCAAGCTCAATGCCAACATCAACAAGTGGCTGTCGCTCGACTTCAAGGCATCTCTCGCCAACGAGAAGACCAACGGCTTGGGTTCTGGTGCCGATACCAACGAGAGCAACGCAGCCAACTCTATCGTTGCCAACACCATCAAGTTCCAGCCCATCAGCACCATCACAAGCGATGGCGAAGAGGATGAGGAGAACAACACCTCTACACGTGTAGACCCTACTACACGTATCAACAACACATACAAGCAGAAGCGCTCATTCACCCAGACATACAACGCAGGCCTTACATGGAAGCCTTGGAAGGGTTGGAAGTTCTCTTCTAAGCTGCAGTACCAGTGGAAGAATGTCGATACGGACCAGGTATGGCTCGCACCCGCTGCCACCAACTCCAAGTATGGATACAGCGGTAGCCCACAGGCCCTCCTCACCACCGACGACAAGAAGACCATCATCAATACCAACACGGTACAGTATGACAAGAAGAAGCTCTTCTGCTCGGACGACAAGTTTACGATCCTCGTAGGTCAGGAGTGGAAGGAGACCAAGGAGACAGACCGTGAGATGATGTCAGCCAACTTTGACAAGACATGGACCGTAGACGGTATCCTGTCAAACATGTCTGCCGGCACCACCATCCCCAATTACTCTTACGTATATCCGGAAGACCGCCTGGTATCCTTCTTCGGACAGGTGCTCTATACCCTCAAGGACAAGTACCTGCTCAACGCCACGCTCCGTACCGACGGTTCGAGCAAGTTTGGCACGGGCCACAAGTGGGGCGTGTTCCCAGCCGTAGCCGTAGCCTGGCGTATGAGCGACGAAGAGTTCCTAAAGAACGTGAAGTGGCTCTCCAACTTGAAGACCCGTCTCTCGTTCGGTACAGCAGGTAACAACCGTATCTCGAGCGGTCTGACAGCCGTACAGTACAAGATGGGCGGCAACACCGGTTCGGCAGCCTACTTCGACGAGAGCCGTGCTCCGTTCCTCGAGACAACAAGCTACCTCTACAACCCCAACCTGAAGTGGGAGACCACCATCACCCGTAACTTCGGTATCGACTACGGTTTCTTCCGCGGTCGCCTCTCAGGTAGCGTCGACTTGTACTGGAACACCACCAAGGACCTGCTGATGAAGGCCCGTGTGCAGAGCTCTGCCGGTTACCTGTACCAGTACCAGAACTTCGGACAGACCTCCAACAAGGGTGTCGAGTTCTCCGCCAACGTGGTGGCTGTCGACAAGAAGACCCACACGATGAACGTGAACTTCAACATCGCATACAACAAGAACAAGATAGACAAGCTGACCAGCGACGACCCATGGCAAAGCTCAAGCTTCGCAGGTTCTACCTTCGGCGAGTACAACGACTACTACATCACTGAGGGTGGTGCGCTCGGCGAGGTATGGGGCTACAAGATGAACGGTTACTACACCGTTTACGACCCTGCAACAGGTCAGGGCGACCTCGTGCTCCAGGGTACCAAGTGGGTGCTGCGCGACGGCAACAACAGCAAGTCGTACACCAAGACAGGTTCTAACCTCTATCCTGGCGGTCCCAAGTTTGAAGAGGATGCTGACGGCAACCCCATTAAGCAGCGCTTGGGCAACACCGTTCCTACCGTTACCGGTGGTTTCGGTCTGGACGGTCAGATACGTACCAAGATCGGTTCGTTCGACTATAACGTGTTCTTCAACTACTCATTGGGCAACAAGATTATGAACGGTACCAAGGCAGCCAATGCCTTCTATTCTGGTTCTTCAGCTGGTTACAACCTCGTAGGCGACTTCAACCTCGAGAACCGTTACAGTTGGGTAGACCCACAGACAGGTCTGAACCTCGGCCGCCCGTCAGATAACACCGTATCATACTACGGCGGTGCTGAAGGCCTGATGGCACGTCTCAACGCCCTCAATGCCGGCAAGTCGATGTACAACCCTGCTGCTGCCAGCACCATGGTCATCACCGACTATGCACTGGAGAACGCAGACTTCCTGCGCCTGCAGAACATCACCGTGGGTTACTCTCTGCCCAAGCAGTGGATCAAGAAACTCTATCTTGAGAATGTACGCGTGTACTTTACAGGCTACAACCTCTTCTGCCTCACCAACTACAGCGGTTACGACCCCGAGGTGGACGTGAGCAAGAACGCTATGTGCCCGGGTATCGACTATGCGGCTTATCCCAAGAGCCGTTCGTTCGTGATGGGTATCAACGTAGGTTTCTAACATTCTTACATTCAATTTTAATATAAAACATATATCTATATGAACAAGATATTCAAGACAGTCACCATGTGCCTCTGCGGTGCGGCAGTGCTGTCATCGTGCAGCGACTGGTTGGACACAACCTCTCCTTCGCTCAACGACACCGATAATACCTTCACTTCGCCCGCTCTCACCCAGCTGGCAGTGAACGGAGCCTATGGCAAGCTCTGCGGAAGCAACTATACACAGTTGATGACTATACACCAGGGCGCCGGCACCGACGTAGAACTTATCGACGGTATCGGCTCTACAGCTACTGCTGCCAGCGAGCGTGGTGCCATGAACTACAATGCCACATCGGGCGGATGGAACAAGCTCGGCACGCTGTGGGAAGATCAGTATGCCACTATCCAGTCATGCAACCTCATCATCGATGGTATAGAGAAAAATCAGCCTACTATTATAGCAAACGGAGACACTCTTACCATGGGTAAATACTACGCCGAGGCTCTTACCATACGCGCTATGGTTTACCTCGACCTGGTGAGGGTGTTCGGTGATGTGCCCATGATGCTGCACAGTTCCAACTCCGACCTCAGCAACGTCAACGTAGGCAAGACTGGCCGTGACGAAATCCTCGACTCGCTCATCGAAGATTTGAAGTCTGTTGTGGATGCCGATGTCCAGGTGTTGCCTAACCCAGGTTCTGTTACCACCGAGCATATAACACAGGGATATGCTGAGGCTCTTCTTGCCAATATCTGTATGACACGCGCCGGATATGCCATCCGCGAGGCTGCCAACGGTGTCAATAATGCCTACTGTGTAGACTCATTAAAGAAATGGGGATACGTGAAGGCAGAATATTCTGACGACGTATACCAGACCCTGCGCCCCAGTGATGCAGAGTGCCGTTATTACTACGATATGGCTGCACAGTATCTGGCAAGGGTCATCAGAAACGGCCACTACAAAATGAACAGCTCTTTCGCGAACTTGTGGGCAAACATCAACGCACTGAAGTCAGACGACTCTCACGAGTGCATGTTCGAGATTCCTATGGGATTCGGCAACACGGGTGAGCTGGGCTACACCGTCGGTGTACGTCTCAACGGCGTTACCAACGACTATGGCTACGGCAACTCTTCGGGTAAGCTGAAGACCACTGCCGTGCAGCTCTACTCTTACGGAACGTGCGACACACGCCGTGACATTACCTGCGTGCCTTACGAAATCAAGAACTACGACCGTACAGCCGCCAACGGCGGTACTACCACCACCATCGAGACATGTATCGGCAACAAGCCTTTCGGCCTCTACATCGGTAAGTGGGATGTGCGCAAGATGAGCGACCAGTGGCTTTCTACCAACCAGACCGCTACGGCTAAGTTCGGCTACGGTATCAACGTGGTGCGCATGCGTTATCCCCAGGTATTGTTGTGGTATGCAGAGTGTATGGCACAGTTGGGCAATCTCAACGGTGACCCCTACGAGTGCGGTCTGACAGCCAAGCAGGCATTGGAGATGGTTCACGAGCGTGCTTACAACGATGCCAAGACCAACTATCTTGGTACCAGCCCGGCAGAGGAACTCGCTACATGGAAGGCAGAAGTTGAGACTATAACCGATACAGACGAATTCATGAAGAAGATCCGCCAGGAGAACCAGTTGGAGTTCTGTGGCGAAGGCTTCCGCAAGTGGGACCTGATCCGCTGGAACAAGTTGCACGAGGTAATCTGGACAGCCAAGACCAACTACAAGAAGTTCTGCGGTGCCGACGGTACACGTGCCATCGACAAGATATACTACAAGTACACGAACGACCTGGAGAAGCAGATCGACCCTGCAAGCATCACATGGTATGGTATGCCTAACGGCGACGAGATTCCTACCAACGCCAAGAAGGGCAAGAGTCCGGACAACGCTTGGCTGGAGGCTTACGGATATCGTTATCCCAAGGGCACCGGCGAGTCTGCTGGTCTGGGTACCGACGGCAAGGGTCTGAATGCAGACAGCTATACCAAGGCAGGTTTCGGCCAGGCTTACAGCAACGAAGACTCAGAGCTGCACACTATCTGCGGCGGTCTGGTAGGTACACAGAAGGTAAACAGCAGCAGCGACGAATGTCAAGATGTCGGTGTGACGGTAAAGAACCGCTACCTCATGCCTATCTACGACAACACGATACAGTCAAGCAACGGCCGTCTGTATAACTCATATGGTTATTAATACTATCAACAAAAAGGCAAATCATGAACAAGATAATCAAGAATATAGCAGCGGTGCTGCCCATGCTCGCCTTCTTGGCGGCATGTACAGACACCAATGACTGGAAGGTAGACAGCTCGATAAACCGTCAGCCGTCGCTCACTACTTTCGAACTGACCCCCGATACGGTAGAACTGTCAATGGCAGTGAAGTTCGAGACACAGAAGAGTGCTTCCGGCTATGAAATACAAATCAGCACAGACTCCCTGAAGGAGGGCTTTGACGAGTCTACCAACTATGCCGGTCTGAAGACCATCAAGGTGAACACCCCAACTACCGGTTCGCTGGACATCGACTACGGTACTGGCGAAGACCAGTATCCTTGGGTGGAGAACACCACATACTATATGCGTGTGCGTGCCCTCTCTGCCACCAAGAGCAGCAGCAAGTGGTTTACCAGCGGTATCATGGGCGACGTGAAGTCTGTCAAGATGACTCCTATGTTTACCGTCAGCGGACTGGACATCAGTGCCGACGAGATAACGCTCCACTGGATCAAGAAGTACAAGTCGGGTACTCCCGAATACATCGCCATGGTAGATGCTGAAGGCAATGTGACACGAGTAGATCTTTCTACCGATGAAAAGGAAGAGGCAGAAAAGACCGTTAGCGGTTTGGATGGTGGTGCAACATACACCTTCTATATCTGCGACGCTGAAGGCAACAAGTTGGGTACTACCACTGTTACCACCGAGAAGACTCCTAACATGGAGAAGGCACTGAGCATCTTCGGTATGCCTGACTTCATCAAGCAGACAGCCGGTTCGGAACAGACATTCTGGGATACCACAAATACATTTGCTGCCAAGTTTATTGATGCAGGCGGCAAGTTCAAGATGGATACCGCCAAGTCTGACTCATACTTCAACCCATTGAAGGAAGTCTTCAAGACTGGTGACATGGAAGGCTCCGACGGTGGCTACCGTATGAATACCAACGGTAAGGCTGGTGAGATAGATATGACGATTCCTTCAAAGGGACGCCTGTATGTCTATGCCCGCAGCGGTAGTGCCGGTCGTAATCTCATCTTTACGCAGAACAAGGTGAAACTGCTTGAGCAGGAAGCTCCGTCGGCCAAGACAGGCGATGCCTATGCCTTCACCAAGGTGAACGTAGAGGCTGGTACCGTGGTCATCACATGGAGTGCTTCCATCTACATCCAGGGCTTCCAGTTCGTTCCTGACGAGGAATAAGCAAGAGAGAGGGGGTCATACCCTCTTCTCTACAAACCATACAATAAAAGCGCAGACCCGCCTAAAGTGCGAGTCTGCGCTTTTTGCAGATATGCCCGTACCCGTGCAGATTACTTTTTTCTATCCTTTCCCTTGGAGGTTATTAAATAAAAATGTATCTTTGCAGCACAGAATTCAAACAATAAGAGTATGGCGAGATACATCAATCCGTTTTCGGACTGGTCGTTTAAAAGGATATTCGGCCAGGAATACAGCAAAGACTTGCTAATAGAGTTCTTGAATCAACTGCTATTAGGTGAGCAGCACATCACGGACGTGAAGTTTCAGGACAAGGAGATGTTGCCGGACACAAAGGACCAAAGAGGAATCATCTATGATGTCTTTTGCAAGACAGACAAAGGTGAGCACATTATCGTAGAGATGCAAAACAAGAGTCAGGCTTATTTTATAGACCGTTCGCTCTACTATGCGTCCAAATCGATAGTTGAACAAGGAGTCAAAGGAAGGTGGGATTACCATCTGACACCAGTATACGTAGTTTGTTTCATGAATTTTGACGTGGACGAGAATACCCCCAGGAAGTTCAGAACAGACGTAGTGCTCGCAGACAAGGAGAGCGGTGAAATCTATTCAGACCGTATCCGCTTTATCTATTTGGTAATGCCTCTTTTCAAGAAGAAAGAAGAAGAGTGTAAGACATTCTTCGATTGTTGGATCTATAATTTGAAGCATATGGAAACATTAGAGAGGATGCCTTTTGAGGCACAGCACAGAATATTCAAAAGACTGGCAGAAATAGCAGACTCGAAGTCTTTGACCAAGGAGGAACAGGAAAAATACGACAACAGTATGATGGTCATGTGGGACAATTATGCTGTCTACAAGCATGCCACCGACAAAGGCTTAAGGGAAGGCATGAAGGAAGGTCTGGAAAAAGGCATGAAGGAAGGTCTGGAAAAAGGCATGGAAAAAGGCATGGAAAAAGGCATGGAAAAAGGCATGGAAAAAGGCGAGAAGAAAAAAGCAAAAGAAGTTGCACTGAACCTCCTTTCCTATGATATGCCAGTTGACATTATTTCGAAGTCAACTGGTTTGCCTGTTGAAGAAATAGAGAAACTAAGACACTAAAGTTTCGGTCCCAAAAAGGGTGTGCCACATCTCTGGCACACCCTTTTTTACCTTTTTTACCTTTTTACCTTTTTACCTTTTTACCCTTTTACCTTTCCCAAG
>CAVKZC010000138.1:0-8860 GCA_963660455.1 Sphaerochaetaceae bacterium
CTCAAACCTATTTGCTTATACACTCAAACCTATTTGTTTTTAGCCTCACGTCGGTTTATTACCTGCTCCACCAATGCTTACGCTTGGGCGGCTCCTGTGTAGAAGGTGAGAGCGTAGAGCGAAGTAGCTCGCGGTACGTGATGCCTTGACTTACCATCTGGTAAATCTGTCCCCAATCGGGCAAGCCGCCGATGTTGCGGTCGTCAATGAAGTAGTCTGCCTTCAACTTGCGTGAGAAATGGTTGTTGTTCTCTATGCTTTCCTCTGGGTAGTCCTTGTTTACTGCCCAGAATTCCACGCCGCGCTCCCTGCACCAGTCCACTGCGTCTTGTAGGAGTTTTCCTTCGCGTACGCTCCACAGTATGAGTCTGTGCCGGTCGCGTATAAGCATCTTCAGTGTGTCTGTGGCGAAAGGAATCTCTCGCCCTATATTGGGATATTCGTGTGTGACGATGGTTCCGTCAAAATCTACTGCTATTGTTGCCATGTCTGTGTAAAATCATAATGGGGGTGGTTTTGCTGTACCACCCCCATTGTTATGCGTTATTATTGTTCTGTTACAGTTTTACGTTCTTGTCGTTTGGTGTTTTATCGCTTCACGCTGTTGTCGTTCTTGTCGGCATAGTGGCTGTTGCCGTAGTTGCCGTACGTGCCGTATACCGAACTGCCATAGCCTTTGTACGAGCCGTATCCACCATAGCGGCCATACTTGCCGTATTTGCCATAGCCGTAATAGTAGCCGTACTTCTTCTTGGAGAGGTCTACACCGTTCAGCACCAGTGAGATGTTGGGCAGTTTCTTCTCCTTGCTCAGACTGTTGATGAGGTTGAAACTTGACTTGGCCGTGTAGTCGGCACGGCACAGGTAGATGGTAGCATCGGCAATGCGTCCTATCTGCAGCGTATCCGATACAAGTCCTACAGGGGCAGAGTCGATGAGGATGTAGTCGTAGTGTTCCTTCAACTGCTCCATAATGTTCTCCAGACTGTGCCTTGCTATCAGTTCTGAGGGGTTAGGAGGTATGGGACCAGACATCAGCAGGTCGAGGTTCTTGTTGATGCCCGACGGTAAAATCTGCTCCTGTATGTCGTTCCATGTATTCTCGTCCCTTGTCAGCAAGGGCGTGATGCCGTGGTGATGGTCGTCTATCTCGAAGAGCTCAGCCAGACGCGGTTTGCGGATGTCGAGGCCCACGATGATGCATTTCTTGCCCAGCAGAGCAAAGCTGATGGCAACATTGGATGCCGTGAATGTCTTTCCTTCACCCGATGTGGTAGAGGTGAAGAGGATAATCTTCTCGCTTTTCTTCAGTATAAACTGCAGGTTGGTGCGCAGTCCGCGGAATATCTCCTCCATGAGGTTGTTCTTGTTCTCGTGTACCACGATGTCTGCCTTGCTCTTGGCACTGTCGCTCGCGATGGCCACATCGGCGAGGATAGGCAGTGACGTGAGTCTTTCCACGTCGTCGTGCCCCTCTATCTTGTAGCGGAACAGATGTAGCAGCAACAGGATGATGGCGGGGATGACGATACCGATGCCCAGGGCTGTGAGCATGATGACGTTCTCCTGCGGACTGATTTTACCTGCATATCCAGGCTCGTCCAGCAGCTTGCCCTTGTCGGCAGTGGCGGCCAACGAGATGGAGTTCTCCTCACGCTTCTGCAGCAGCATAAGGTAAAGACCCGACTTCACCTCCTGCTGGCGTCCTATCTGGTTGAGGATGCGCTCCTGCTCGGGCGTGTTGCCTATCTGTCCCTGGTACTTGCCAGCCTGTGTGGCTATGCTTTTGCGCTGGATGCCCATGCTGCTGCGAGCCTGCTGCATGGCACGCTTGATGGAGGTGGTAAGCTCTTCGAGCTGTGCGGTGAGCGGCGTTACGGTGGGCGATGTCTCGCTTGCGCTGTGCAGTAGTTGCAAGCGCTGCAGCGCTATCTGGTTGTACTGGTTGATGAGCGATGTGGCACTGGCGTCTTCGAGACCTACATTAGAGGGAATGGGCTGGTACTTGTTGCCAGGCTCGTTCATGTATTTCTGCAGTTCGTTGAGCAGGGCCATCTGTGTGTTGGCCTCTGTCAGTTGCTTGGTGTAGGCATCGGCATTGGAGAAAGCCTGTGAAGCGTTCATCTTCAGTTCCACCATGTTGTTGCGCTTCTTGTAGTTTTCGAGCTGTCCTTCCGTGCTGCCCAGTTCGGCATTGATCTTCTCCAGACGGTTGTTGATGAAGCGTTCGGTGCGAACGGCTATCTCGTTCTTGTCTTCGTTGGCCTGTCTGTTGTACACTACGGCGAGTTGCTTCAGGTAGTCGATGCCACGCTGCGGAAACTCGTCGGTCAGTATGAGTTGGGCGATGGTGGTGGTCTTCTGTGCCTGTGCTACCGACAGACTGCCTGCAAACTTGCCTGCAGCCATAGAGGGAGAAACCATGCTGACCTTCAGCTTCTTGTTGTCGGGCAGTGGTGTGTTGCCGTTCTGTGTAAACTTCACCACGCCTACCTGTGTGTTGATGGAGAAGGGGAGAGAAGGGAACGTCTTGTCGATGGACTTTACGCCCGGGTTATAGGCATTGTCGTCTATGGGTACGTGGTAGCTGCCCGTGACATGGTAGCCGTTGCCGCTGCGCTCGATGAGGAAATTCATGGGAGCGTTGAGCTTCTTTACGTGCTCC
The DNA here is from genome assembly GCA_963660455.1 of Sphaerochaetaceae bacterium. Classification (GTDB taxonomy): domain Bacteria; phylum Bacteroidota; class Bacteroidia; order Bacteroidales; family Bacteroidaceae; genus Prevotella. Next base: position 2,666 of record CAVKZC010000138.1, read on the forward strand.
TGGTCCATGTCTACGTTGATCTCCTGTGTGCGGTACAGCAGTTCGTCCTTGATGCGGCCGATGTGCCAGTAGGCGGTATAGAGTTTCAGGTCGGTCACCACCTGCTGTGCCAGTTGGCGCGACTTGAGTATTTCCATCTCGTTGTCAATACCGTTCGAGTTGGAAATGGTACCGAGGTTGGTACTGTTCAGTACGTTGCTTCTGCGGCTTTGTCCGCTGTCGTCCTTGATGAGGAGCTTTGCCTGACTCTGGTAGATGGGGGTAGAGTAGCGCAGATAGATGTACGCTGCCCCGAGACAGATGATGATGGACAGGACAAACCACTTCCAGTTGAGGATGAGCGTGGTGTAGATTTGCCGGAAGTCGAACGAAGACTTCGGTTGCTCGTCGTACAGTTCTTCCTGTTCGCTGTAATATACTTCTTCCATTATACAATGTGTTTTGGTTTTCTTGTTCTTATGTAAAAGCAGTGCCCTTGGGTACAAGGGAAGCCGTGCCCTTATATAAATAGGTATAGGCCGACTTGTGTCCAAGCCGGCCTCTCTTGTCGATGGTTATCCTTTTCTGGTGGCAAGTTCCTGCAGGTATTTGCCGTAGTTGTTCTTCAGCATGGGCTGTGCCAGCTTCAGCAGTTGGTCAGCATCGATCCATCCCTGCTTGTAGGCTATCTCTTCCAGGCACGCCACCTTCAGTCCCTGTCTCTTCTCTATACACTCTATGAAGGTACTTGCCTCCGACAGACTGTCGTGTGTGCCCGTGTCGAGCCATGCGAAGCCGCGCTGCAGTGTGCGCACCTTCAGACGGTTGCCTGCCAGGTAGTGCTGGTTGACGGTGGTAATCTCCAGTTCGCCGCGTGCACTCGGTTTGATGTTCTTGGCTACCTCCACCACGTCGTTGGGATAGAAGTAGAGTCCCACCACGGCATAGTTGCTCTTGGGGTGCTCGGGCTTCTCCTCTATGCTGAGGCAGTTGCCGTCCTTGTCAAACTCTGCCACGCCATAGCGCTCGGGGTCGTTGACATAATAGCCGAACACGCTGGCCTGTCCTGCATCGGTGGCCAGCACGCTCTCGCGCAGCAGTCCGGTGAAGCCTGCTCCGTAGAAGATGTTGTCTCCCAGTACGAGGCACACATTGTCGTCTCCGATAAACTCCTCTCCTATGATGAAAGCCTGTGCCAGTCCGTCAGGTGAGGGCTGCTCGGCATAGGAGAAGTGTACGCCCAGTTCACTGCCGTCGCCCAGCAGGCGTTTGAACCCCGGCAGGTCGTGTGGGGTGGAGATGATGAGGATATCTCTGATGCCGGCCAGCATGAGGGCTGATACCGGATAATAGATCATCGGTTTGTCGAAAATGGGGATGAGCTGCTTGCTTATGCCCTTGGTGATGGGGTAGAGGCGAGTGCCAGAACCGCCGGCTAGTACGATACCTTTCATGTTTATATCCAGTGTTATATTCGTTTACCTTTTTTGTTTTTACTTTTTTACCCTTTTACCTTTTTAATATGCCTTCTTGTCGGGGAAGAGGATACTCTTGGCCGTGAGGAAGATGATGCGCAGGTCGAGCCAGAACGACCAGTTCTCGATGTACCAGATGTCCCGGCGTATGCGTTCCTCCATCTGCCACAGTTCCTTGGTCTCGCCGCGGTAGCCCGTAACTTGTGCCCAGCCTGTGATGCCAGGCTTGGAGAAGTGGCGTATCATGTACTTGTCTATCAGTGTGCCGTACATCTCGGTGTGATAGAGCATGTGCGGACGCGGTCCCACGATGCTCATGTCGCCCTTCAGTACGTTGATAAACTGCGGGAACTCGTCTATGTTGGTCTTGCGCATGAAGTTGCCAAAGGCAAACTTGCGCGGGTCGTCCTTGGTGGCCTGAGCCTTGTCAGCATCTTTGTTCACGTGCATGGAGCGGAATTTCAGACACTTGAAGGTCTTGCCGTTCAGTCCGGTGCGGTCCTGCTTGAAGAACAGCGGTCCGGGGCTCTGCATCTTGATGATGAGGGCGATGATGGGTATGAACGGCAGCATGCACAGGCAGATGACACCGCTCACGGCGATGTCGAAGCTGCGTTTCAGTATCTTGTTGCCCGTGCTGTTGAGCGGTTCGTTGTGGCTGGAGTAGACACTCGTGCCCAACAGCATCTTCGGCGTCAGGTTCAACTGGTATTTTCCGAAGGCACGCGGGATGTAGTAGAAGTGTATCACGTTCTTGTTACAGAAGCGCACTATCTTGAAGATTTCGTCCGACTCGTTGTGCGACAGACTGCAGAATATCTCGTGCGTGTCTACCGGTGTACCGTGTATGGCCTTGTCTATGGTGTTGTCTATGTGCCTGTTCAGGTCGGCCAGTGTGCCGAGGTGCTTGAACTCGGCAGGGCACTGGCTTATCGGTTCGTCGGCATAGTAGCCCTTGATGCGGTAGCCCGTAGAGGGATCTTCCATGAGCTTCTTGTACATGTCGAGCACTGCAGGGTCGTTGCCCACGAAGAGTGCCGACCTGATGTTGCGTCCCTTGGCACGCACATGCTTCAGCAGCGCACGCTCACAGCACCTTGAGATGATGAGGAGCAAGTAGAACGTGCCCAGGAAGATGCCGCAGAAGTCAAACAGCCCCCCTCCGTCGCTGATGAGATGTACCAACAGGAACAGTATGAAGGTTGTAAGTACTGCCAGATTGAGCGTGCGCTTGATGATGTCCCACAGGCTTATGGTCCGGATGTGGATAATCGTGGAGTAGCACAGCTCTGCTATCAGCAACGACGTGTTGGCCACCAAAAGCGTAATCTTGGTAGCTGCGTCGAAGAAATTCGGCAAGATGTCCGGCATGAATAAGATGAAGGCGGTTATGGTCAAGTTCAGGATGATGAAGTCCATGGTAGTAACCAGCCATTTCACAAGGTTGTTTCCGTTGTTGCTTTTGCTCATGTGCGATTTACTTTAGCGTATTTGGTTGTTTTTCCAGTCGGTCAATTATATCGGGGCAAAGTTACATCTTTTTTATTAAATAAGAATAAAAAGGAGCGAGAAAAACATGCTTTGTCCCCTAAAAAGTATCTTTTCCCATAAAAAACGGCATTGCTATTTGGGTATTTTGCTTTTTTATTGTATTTTTGCAAAATAATTGTAACGAAACGCATAAACTAACGGATAATGGGAATATTCTCTAAGCTATTCGGCAAGAAAGCCGAAGAGACAAAAGTAGGAGGCATGGAAGACTACATGACCCTTGTACGTGTGTATTTCCAGGCAGCACTGGCGGCACAGTTGAACATCACCAACCTTGCCATGTTGCCCGACCTTCGCATGTTCAAGGCAACACTTCATGTACCTACAGCCAACAATAAACTGGGTGTCGGCGAAAAGGCCCACGTCAGGAAGATGATGAAGAACATCTACTCTACCGACGAGGACTTCTTCAAGGAGGTGGACCAGAGTATACGCAAGAACTGCCGCAAGTTGCAGGATGTCAATGTCTATCTGGTACAGTTCCAAACCTTTACGCAGGACTTGATGATGCTCATGGGCAACCTCATGAAATTTAAGCTCCGCTTGCCGGGATTCATGAAGAAGGCACTTTACGGCATGACCGAGAAGACAGTGGCTGACATCTTCAACAAGAACGACTTCAGCGATGCCAGTGTCGTGAAGACCGTCATGCAGTTGCGCCAGTTGGACAAGCGACTCGGCTTCAGTCAGAAGTGGGTTACCGACTTCTCTTACCAGGTGCTGATGCTTGCCAAGAAAGAGCCGCGTCCTTCTGACGAGGATGTGGAGAAAGCCAAGGCAAAAATGGGCAAATAGGCTGCCTGCCAACAGGGCGGCCGAGAACAAAACAAAAGTGGAAAATGAGCATTAACGAGAAAACAGTCAATACGTTTGCTACACGTGTGAGGCAGATGATTCTCAAGTTTGACGAGGTCAAGAAGGAGAACGAGGAACTTTACGCCATGGTGGACGAGCGCGATGCCCAGATAAGGGTATTGCAGGACAAGTTGACTCAGGCTCAGCACGATTATGACAGTCTCAAGATGGCGAAGATGATGACCATATCGGATGCCGACATGGAGGGTGCGCAGAAGCGCATAGCCAAACTCATCCGCGAAGTCAACAAGTGTATCACGCTCTTGAGCGATTAGGAAAAGCTATGGCTGCAGAACAGGAACAAGACAAACTTACCATCAGGTTGCACATATACGATACTGACCTTACAGTCAACATTCCTCGCGAAGACGAGGAATGTTACCGTAAGGCCGGCAAACTGATTAATGAGATTATCAATACGTACGCCAAGATATTCAAGGGCAGGAAGAGCGACAAGGAGATTCTCTACATGTCGCTCATAGATGTTGCCCTGAGGTACGAGAAAGAGGCCGACCGTAATGATACTGCACCCTTCCTGGATGTCCTCACACGGCTTACCACCGAGATTGAGGATGTGCTGAAGTAGGGGGTAGACCGCGTTCCTGTGTCCGCTCCGTCCATGCCGGATATGGCCTTGTCGCCACAAATGACTGTCGCGAAACGGATTTTTAGTAACATTTTTATATATAATAATAGATGATAGCAACAATCATAATTGCCCTTGTAGCTCTCGTTCTGGGAGGTGCAGCGGGATTCTTGATTTTCCGTTATGTACTAACAGGAAAATATAAGGAAATGATGGACGCTGCCAACAAAGAGGCAGACGTAGTAATGGAAAAGAAACTCCTCGAGGTGAAGGAGAAGTTCCTTAATAAGAAGGCAGAACTCGAAAAGGAGGTACAGCAGCGCAACTCACGCATTCAGCAGAGTGAAAACAAGCTGAAGCAGCGCGAAATCTCCCTCAACCAGCGTCAGGAGAACCTGGGTCGCCGCCAGCAGGAACTCGACCAGAGCCAGCAGCGCATCGAAAACGAGAAGAAACTTCTTGCCGTGAAGCAGCAGGAGCTGGAGAAGATGCAGAAGCAGGAGCAGGACAAGCTCGAAGAACTCTCCGGCTTGAGTGCTGAGGAGGCCAAGCAGCGCCTCGTGGAGAGTCTGAAGGACCAGGCCAAACTGGATGCTGCCAGCTACATCAACGAGATTGTGGACGACGCCAAGCTCAATGCCAACCAGCAGGCTAAGAAGATCGTGATCCAGACCATACAGCGTGTGGCTACCGAGACAGCCATAGAGAACTCAGTCAGTGTGTTCCACATTGACAATGACGAGGTGAAGGGACGCATTATCGGTCGTGAAGGCCGTAACATCCGTGCCCTTGAGGCTGCCACAGGTGTGGAAATCGTTGTGGACGATACCCCTGAGGCTATTGTCATCTCTGCCTTCGACCCTGTGCGCCGTGAAATCTGCCGCCTGGCTCTCCACCAGTTGGTAGCCGACGGACGTATCCACCCGGCACGTATCGAGGAGGTTGTGGCCAAGGTGAAGAAGCAGTTGGACAACGAGATTATTGAGACAGGTAAGCGTACAGCCATCGACCTCGGTATCCATGGTCTGCACCCAGAACTGATTCGCATCATAGGTAAGATGAAGTACCGTTCTTCTTATGGCCAGAACCTGTTGCAGCATGCCCGCGAGACAGCCAATCTCTGTGCCGTGATGGCATCGGAACTGGGATTGAACCCGAAGAAAGCCAAGCGTGCCGGTCTCTTGCATGATATCGGTAAGGTGCCCGATGAGGAGAGCGAACTGCCGCACGCACTCTATGGTGCCAAGATAGCAGAGAAGTATAAGGAGAAACCCGATATCTGCAACGCTATCGGTGCACACCACGACGAGATGGAGATGAACACCTTGCTGGCTCCTATCGTACAGGTTTGTGATGCCATCTCCGGTGCCCGTCCCGGTGCCCGCCGCGAGATAGTGGAGGCTTACATCAAGCGTTTGAACGACCTTGAGGCTATCGCCATGAGCTATCCCGGCGTTACCAAGACCTACGCCATCCAGGCCGGTCGTGAGCTTCGCGTCATTGTCGGTGCCGACAAGATGAACGACGAGGAGAGTACAAAGCTCTCTGACGAGATCGCTACCAAGATCCAGAACGAGATGACTTATCCCGGACAGGTGAAGATTACCGTCATCCGTGAGACTCGCAGTGTGGCTTACGCCAAGTAAGCGAAGAGTGAAGAATGTTAAGTGAAGAGTGATGAACGAAGAGTGAAGAATTCTCTTGCTTCTCTTCATTCATTCATGTATCCATAAAAAGCCGCTTCCCGAT
>CAVKZC010000139.1:0-8703 GCA_963660455.1 Sphaerochaetaceae bacterium
AAAGGGGCTTCGGGCAGGATTTTTATGCCATTTTGAGTTTTAGCGGACAGCAATAAAAGTTTTTCAAATATCATCAAACCCTCACTTCCAAAGGAAATGCGCCAAATCATGTATGGTCAAATGCGTACCCTCGTGGATTTGCTCAAAGCCTTCAATAAAAAAAAGCCTATAATAGACGCAGAAGAAGGTATGGCGCGTGTAAGAGATGTTCTTGACAGAAACGTGCGCTATGGCGATACATCCGCATTCATGGCTTTCAGAACGCTATGGTGTCTTATAAGTAGATATGGAAGGGATGACGGCAAGGTAGACCTGGACAAATTAGAAAAGGATCTCTACGACTTCCATAAAGGAAATCAGTGGATGATGGAAGAAAACATAGAAGATGTGATGTACAAATACTCTGTCAGCAAAATGGTCAAATACATCCAGTTCTTGAATGATTTCCGTCGCTATAAGACCTACGATGAAATAGAAAGGGATTTGAGAAGCATACCGGTTAGCAGTTGCAGCTCCAACGGCGAGGATTATTACTTCAGTTTTTGCTATTTCCCTATGCACGTCTTTACAAATGTAATCTATAGGGAATGGAAGAACATCGCCCCCGAGGGTCGTTTGGACAATGAACGCTTGGAGGACGTTTTGATGGGACGTTACCAAAAGGCTTTGGCTAAATATGGAATACAGGAATTGATACGTCGCTCTTACGGAGATGTTGGATGTCATCCCAACATCAAAGGACCAAGAGTGTATGACGTTGAAGTTCCTGTCTATGGTCCTTATTTCCGCATAAACGGCAAACAAATAGAGCAGGGATGCAGTGACTTCCGAAGATATCCTTTTGGGAATCAAGAGTTTGAGATGCGCTTTGCAAGTACATTGCTCGACAGGGATGAAAACTATATCCATACAGGTGAAGGCCGATGGAACGAGTATTACATCCCTCGCCAAGACGACACGCTCCCTGTGTATTCCAAAATGAAAGGAAAATTGCACTTTGATTCGGAAGAAGAGAAAAAGGCTTTTATAAGAAAGCATAGAGGATAGAACCATGCTTATAGATTTTCTGGGAAAGAGTATTGCCGTCAAGGAATTCGACTGCAGGCTCGGCACGTTGAAGCCTGAACGCATTTCGCCATTTGTCAACCTTTTCGTCAAGGTGACAAATGGCTGCAATGCTCATTGCCTCTTTTGCAGCAACGCAAGCAACAGACACAAGAAGAGCGAATTCAACACGACAAAACTACTTGACGTTATTCAGTTGTTGCGTGAGCGCCACATTCGGGTGAACCGGATTAACGTCACAGGAGGAGAACCTTCTGTGGTGTCTTCATTGGTGGAAGACATACTGCAAGCGATGGAAACGGCTGAATTTAGAGACATTCATCTGCACCTGAACACCAACGGCATCTTGCTACCGTCGCAACAACTGATGAAACATACACGTTGGGACAGTATTTCCGTATCGCTCCATCACTACGATATAGACAAGCTCTCGGAACTCTATGGCTGCTCCATTCCCGACAACGCTTTCTGCTTTGAGGGGATTAATCTACAAAAGGTCAATGCCAGTTGCAACCTCATCAAAGGATATATCGACAACCCCGAGGAAGCCCATAAGATGCTCGATTTCGCCTTGGATATGAATATCATGCGTATAGGGTTTGTTGCATTGATGAAAGTCAATGACTTCTGCCGTGAACATTTTGTTGACTTGGAGGACATACACATAGACGACATTCCGCACTGTTATTTCACCAAGTCAATGAGTAGAGGTACCGACTGCAAGTGCAGCAATTATCTCTATAATAAAGGTCTAAAGGTACTTGAAATCTACATGCGCAACTACGCAACCCCCCAGTATTGTGAATCGTCTTTGGTCTATGACGGGCAATATCTGAGGCAGGGATTTCATACTGACAATATCATATACTGATTAAAAGTAATATTGTGAATATCAAAGAATTGTTTGAGGAACGCAAGAACAACCCTATTTGGAATACATCGTACCCTGTCAGTCCTGCTGATTGGGCACGTTACCGTGTGCCACATTCACTATCGTTCGCTTCGGATAAAGAAATGTCTTTCTACATACATGTACCTTTCTGCAAACGTCTCTGCTCATTCTGCGAATATTCCCGTATGGTTTGTCCAAGCGAGGAGATGCAAAACAAATATGTTCAGAGCATAGATAAGGAAGTCAACAAGTTTGTCTCGAACCATCTTGATGTACAGTTGCGTGGTTTTGACATTGGCGGCGGAACGCCAACTGCGTTGTCTGACAATAATCTGGAACAGTTGCTGCAAACGTTCGGTGAAGTAAGGAATTGGCTCGAAGTGTCTGATGATTTTGAGCCTAGTATCGAGGCTACTTTTGACACAATATCCGAGCGGAAGTCCACTCTTATTGCCAATGCCGGCATCCAACGTGTGTCATTAGGAATACAGTCTACCGATGCAGATGTACTGAAGGAGAATCATCGAAGCAATATTGATGTAGAAAAGATGAAGTGCACGATAGAGATGCTCCACCAACATGGTATTCAAAAGATAAACCTCGACATGATGTATGGCTTAAAGGGACAGACTTTAGAGACATTACACAAGGATTTACAGACGATACATTTCCTGGCTCCAGAGCAAGTTACCCTTTATGAACTACGCACAAACATGATTCACGAGTGCGCCCACATGTCAAAAGAAGAATTGTTTAAGGCTTATACAACTCTGTACGAAGGGCTAACAGCAATGGGCTACCATGCACGTTTCGGCCAAAACACTTTCTCCAAGAGCTGCAGTGATATGGGAGTAAGTTCGTATCTTCGGAGCCGTATGCTTGAAGGGGTTGCTTACAAGGGGTTCGGCATATCGGCCCAAAGCATGAGTAGTCATGGCATCAGTTATAACACCGGCAAGTCATCAAGCAACCTTCGGGCACTGATAGGTAATGACGATTTCCAGGAAGAATTCACATACGAACTACCGCCCCAAGAACTTGCCGCCAAATACATTGCCATTGGTGCATATAGCGGATCCTTCAGTTTACGTCGTTTGACCCAAATACTTGAATGTGATGCAAATTTCTATTACGCGAAGCAACTTGAATTCTGTCTTGCCGAAGGATATATCGAAATTCAAGGAGACAGAGTTTATGTAACGCCCAATGGCTACAAATACTGTGGTGCTCTGTTTTCTTTATTCTATTCACCTGAAAGAATGCTTCGTTAAATTTTATGCCGCCTCAGTAGCGAATCCAAATATTTCATTTACTACCTTATGATCTAATTGAGTGTTCGGGTTGTTCTCGAACACGTCAATAATTCGTTGTGCATAGTAAGCGTTGACCATCAAGGCTTTAAGTCTTCCTATAGGGTTGGATTCAATTGCCCCTGCAATGCTACAATCAGAGCATCCTTTGCCGCCAAGGCATCGTCTTTTGCCTTGACAACATCCTGCATGGCATCCAGCTGTTTGTACAAAGACTTGTTCTCAATCATAAGATTTGTGTTGACAGACACATTATTACTATTGTTTCCACTAACATTGCTCGCCCTAAACGAACTTCCTACGCGGAAATAATCCAACGGCATATGAAAGAAATCAGCCAGTACCTCCAGTTTGGAGAGACTAATGTCTTTTGTGCGTCGGAAATAACTCATTGTCTGTTTACTCTTCTTGAACAGCAAACTTATCAGCTCCCGCTGTTGTTCTTTTGTCAAACCTGCATAGAGGTTGTCTATCAAATCCAAATTTAGCATTATACTAATATTATCATATTAAGGCGTGTTATGTGACGATAAAAAAATAACTTGGTACGATTTGAAAACTATGAAATACATATTCAGATGGTTGTCCGGCTCATCTTTTTGGCTGTTTTCGCCTCTTTCATCGGTCACATAGCCCGCTATGCTCCCTCTTCAAGAGACAAAAACATCTCAAAAATATAAGCCGCAAATCATACCAACTTATTTTTTCACCGTCACTATATTGAGCATGAAATTTGTTTCAATCCGAAGTTTGGACTACTTTTCCATACAAATATAATCAAAATCTGAGTTAATCAATTCAAAAATAACGATTATTTGCACTAAAATATTAAGCAGATGTAACAAACGGAAATTGAAGACTATTATAGTAGACTATCGAACGGTGAGAAAAGGCGTTTCACCGCTTTTCTCATTGTGACGATTGGTGGTTTCCCCCACACTTGGCAGCAAAAGATATCAGGGTGGACTCGCATGCCAAGATCATTTCTTACATCCATCCTAACATTTCATACAACCTGTGACGATTTCTTCTTTTCCGTCGAACCGTTGTCATATCTTTGCATCATCAATATAAAAAATATGAAGAAAGTATTAAAAGTGATTGGCGTGTTGCTCCTATTGGGAATTGTCGCAGTGGGCATCGTTTGGTGGTATTCTCGTACGAGCAATCCATGGAAGGCAAAGACCATAGGTGACATTTCTGCACCTATGGGCTACGCAAAGGTTGAAGGTAGTTACGCGGCGTTTATGCGTAGCCTGCCGCTGAAGAAACGTGGTAGCAAGGTACAACTCTATACGGGCGGCGATGCACGATTCCAGTGGTTGTCTACTGGTGTGATAGACTTGCCTATGCTGAGCAATTCGGAACAGTGTGCTGATATGACGATGCGGTTGCGTGCTGAGTATCTCTTCAGCCAAGGGCGGTATACGGAGATAAAATTCCGTGATGTGAACGGCAATACGCTACGGTATCATGGCGGCGGTTCACGCAAGGCGTTGGAGATGTTTCTGAAAAACGCTTACGGTGTGTGCAGCACGTTCTCTGTAAGCAGGGAGACTGAACCTCGCCCTATCAGTGAGGTACAGCCGGGCGATGTGCTTGTCTATCCAGCAAGAAAGATTGAGGGGATGGGGCACGCGCTGATTGTGATAGATGTGGCACGCAAAGGCAAGAAAGTCGCCATCATGTGCGCAGAGGGCAACACGCCTGCAAGGGAACTGCACATCGTGCGCAATCTCAATCCTCTGGAGAATCCTTGGTTCTTCTTCGATGGCGACGAGAGCACCCTTTGGGTATCAGTGTTCCATTTCGGGAAGAATGAGTTGAGACATTATTAGGAAAGATAAAATAATTTCATATCTTTGCAATTTCCTACATTTTTAAACAATATCTTGAAACGCAGATAAATGGAAAGACTTAAAATCTCTACATCAGTGGGGCTCTTCAGAGTCCCGACGGAAGATATCGCCTATATCGAGGCTTCCGGCAACTACTGTGACGTGCATCTCTTCAACGGTGAGGCGGTGACGATGACGTTTCAGTTGCACTACTTTGTGGAAGCACTAAACAAATTGAAGCAGAATTTCTTTGCCCGTGTAGGAAAAAGTCTGATAGTAAACAAGAACTTTGTTTACGCCATCAACGTGACCAGTCAGGACTTAAAACTCATGGACCACCGCATGAGTCAAGGCTTCAAGTTGAAGGCTTCGAAGGAAGCCCTAAAGGAGTTGAAAACCGTTTTGGAACAGGAAAAGTAAAGGATTATGAAAAACACAGAAAACAACAACATACAGGAGAAGCCCATCTTCACCATCGAGGATACCGACAACAACGCTTCTTCGCAGGAGATACTTGAGGAACCCGTTATTACCATAGAGCGCGATGACGACATGGAGGAAGACAATGCTCCATCCGCCGTCGTGAAGAAACGGAGCCTACTGAAGAAATGGAGCATGTGGCTCCTCTGGTTCATCGCCACCGTGGTGCTCGTGCTAGGGTGCTACAAGGGCATCCGCCTCTACAACTACTATTATAATATAGGTGTAAGCATTTCAGTTTCGCCTAAGGACAACATCAAGAAACTTGACAGCATGAAGGCGCAGAATGGGCCATCGGAAGTGGTGCTAAGGAAGGACTCGGTCCTCGGTGTGGCTATCAACATCTATGAACTGCATAACGTAAAGGCTGAAATGACGCTCGAAGAACCCGATACCGCAGACCAGAACGTACTCTTTTACACCCGCACAGCCGACTATACCGCTACGGGAAAATACCTCGGCAGTCTTGTCATCGACGGTGAGCAGAAGCAGAGCAACGTTTCACGCCTAGGCTACTGTGCCATTGCCAGCGGCAACATGGTTATCGGAGTGTCCCGCTTCGACGATGTGAAGGAGCACATGATCGACCACGACGGTTCCTACTTCCGCCAGTTTGTCCTCGTTTCAAACGGGGAGTTGCCCCAGCGTTTCTTTCTCCATGGCAAGGTGGAGCGCAAGGCCCTGGCACGCACTGCCGATGACCGCCTCTGCATCATCGAGACGCGTCACTCGGAAACCCTCTGGGACTTTGCCGATGCCCTGCGCGAATACGGCTACGTGGATGCCATCTACCTCACGGGAGGCAACGAAAGCGGCTTCTACCGTGACCCTGACGGCAATCCCTACTTCACGGAGAAGGCAGTGCAATACCGCACAGACAAGCATCACGGAGTGGCACCGTGGCTGGTGTTGAGGAAGAAATGAAGTGTCAACTTGTACACTAATCCGCGCATCTTGTACAACGCATGCTGAAACGCTTCCCGGTGCAGGACTGTTGTCATATCTTTGTATCGTCAAAACAACGAAGGATATGAAGAAAGTAGAGAAACAAAGGTTTTTCTCTGATGGCGACGAGAGCATCCTCTCTGGATTCCAGTATTCCACTTCGGGAAGAATGAGTTGATACATTATTAGTTGTAAAAATCAAGAAGATTATGGAAGACATGATTTGTGTGTTGTGCTATCGCTACATGGAGGCTGCGGTTTGTGTAGTTTCCTGTCTGATGCTCCTCATCGCTATGATGAAGAGGTACAGAAGGTTTGGAATGGATGTGTTCGTGGTTTCGGGCACCATGTCGGTACTGGCTTATACCTGGTTCGTCGGAAGAATGTGGTTGAAGTATATGCAACCAATGACCACGCTCAGTGTGATGAGAGTGGTGCCGGAGACAGCCCTGGTGGTTGTCAACATCCTGTTGCTGGTATGGTTCTGCCGGTTGGCGAAGATACACAATGAACCGAAATGGCACGTGTAAATTGTAAAGGCATGACAAAGAAAGTTATAGCAACGGTAATACTGGTCATGGCTTGGGCTTGCTTTGCCACATTGTTTTACAAGACCTTGGCGGTGATTCTCGGTTTGTGGCTGTGGCAAAAGGAACTGAAAGCCCGTGTCGCTGAAGCCGGTTGGATGCCTGGGCAGTTGAAGGCTTGGGCAGTTGAAGGCTTGGGCTGTCAAGGCGGTGTGGGCTTGCATGGTAGTGTGCCTTTGGGTAGCCATGCCCCGATGGCGGATTGACTCGGGCGACAGGGTGAGAACCATTCTTCCAACAGAATATCTGGTCAATGCCGTCAATTGAAAGCAATGAGTGTAGATGCCAGTATATATTTCGATAAATATGAGAATCATTTCATACTGGTCAACAAGCGTGAAGAGACAATCGGTTTCCTAAAGGATAAATGTGTGAGGATGTCTAGGTAGTTTGTATGGTTTAAACAACAATCCGTGCATCTTGTATTTGTTTCATGCCCGTCATCTTCTTTAGTGGAGACTAACCATGTGAACCTTGCAATTCGTACAATATACGCATCACTTCATACAAGCAACGTTCTCAGCTTCTTTGGCTCTGAAAAACAGCCTTATCTTTGCATCGTTAAACAAAAGAAAGGTTATAAAGATGAGTAAGAAAGTGAAAGTAGTAGTGATGAAGATGTATGACGTGGAAGGAAAGAAGATGGGAAAGTCGGTTTCTCTGAACCTTGACCCGGAGGAGATGGCGCACTATTCTACAGTGGCTATGGTGAAGAAGAAAGTGCTGGAAATAGTGGCCGATGCGAGGGTGTTTGCTCCGGATGAGTTGAAAGAGTTGAAGTTTGACATGAAGGCTTTTCTGAAGGAGTGGAGAAGTGAGGCGAGAAAGAAGGAGGAAGAGAGAAAGAAGAAGTTGGAGAAAGTGAATCAGATTTAAGAGAAAGTAAAGCCTGCGGATACTTCAGAAATGGAGTGTCCGCAGGCCAAAGGTAATGAAAACGATTAAACAGAAAGGAAACAAAAACTATGATAGTAATCAAGAACAAGAGATGCAAGCGTGAGAATATTCTGAAGGAATATCCCGATGCTATTATTTTCGATGTAACGTCGAAGGGTGCTATGAAACAGATGTCACCGTTCTATCCCCACGGACATATTCCTGTTCCGGGAATGGAAGGAGTGTATTCTGCTTCGGTTGAAGGTATCTGGCAGGGACTGAAAGTATTTCAAGGCGAAGGCATTGATCGCACCCGATTTGCCAACAAGACCATGCTCAACATGAAGCGCACCTGCCGCACCCACGGCCGTTGCTTGGGACACATGTACAACGGAGAGTTGATGGCATATATCGAGGCGCGTAAGAAAATCTATATCCCGTCGTATTATTATATGCTTGAGCACTATTGCGTTAAAAGCATCGAAACCATCAAGAAACTTTCAGCCGAGCGCCCGGTGGTTCTCCTCGACTATGACACCAATGAGGACATCGATGACTGGAAGAAGCCCATGTCGCATGCCGGACTTATCAAACGCTATGTGATGGAACATTAAGCGGTGTGTAGTGGATAAAATGCACACTTTGTATAATTTATTATTGCTGTCCGCTAAAACTCAAAATGGCATAAAAATCCTGCCCGAAGCCCCTTT
>CAVKZC010000140.1:0-8700 GCA_963660455.1 Sphaerochaetaceae bacterium
TATTATTACGACAACAAGAAAACGGGTGAAGTGGATTATCTCATAGACGACATGGAGAATCTTTCCGTGTTACCGTTGGAAATAAAATCGGGCAAAGACTATCAAGTGCATAGTGCATTGGACAAGTTCCTGCAAATCAAGGAATACAACATTCACGAGGCTTTTGTCCTTTCCAATGCCCTGCAAGTGGAGGTGAAGAATGGCATTACCTATTTGCCAATATATTACATTGCCAGCTTCGAACCCAACAAAGCCGGAAAAAGAATACTGATATAAAGACACCAATGTTGACAATGCTCAGATAGTTGTTCCGCCCATGAGCCATTCCAACGCATTGATTATCCTTAAAAGATATGAGCTTTTGCAGGTATGATTGTCGCTCTATTCTCTTCATGTTCTGTTGCTTTATTTGTCACGCTGCAAATATACATATTTTTTTTAGAAATCCGCATACAAGAACCGTTTATATTTAGAAAGTTTTAGGAATTGATTCCTAAAACTTCCGCATTTCGTCTGTTTTTAGGAGGCGAAATCACCATCTTTGCAAAACTAACAGGATCGTCTATATTTTATTCCTTCCTCAACGCCCGCATGGCGTTGAGGACAGCAAGAACCGTGACACCCACGTCGGCAAACACTGCCATCCACATGGTGCCGAGACCTACCGTGGCAAGCAACAATACCGCCACCTTGATGCCTATCGCAAACACCACGTTCTCATGGGCAATATGGATAGTACGGCGGGCTATCTTGATGGCAAGGGGAATCTTCCTTGGGTCGTCATCCATCAGCACCACGTCGGCAGCCTCGATGGCGGCATCACTCCCCAAGCCTCCCATGGCAATGCCCACATCGGCACGCTTCAGCACAGGGGCATCGTTGATGCCGTCGCCCACATAGGCAAGGGTCTTGCCTTGGGTTTTCTCTACAAGCAAGTGCTCCACATGAGTCAACTTATCGGCAGGCATCAGTTCCGCATGACACTCATCGACGCCCACTTGTTCAGCCACCTGCTTGCCGGTCTTCTCATAATCTCCTGTCAGCATCACGGTTTTCTCCACTCCCAGTTGCTTGAGTTGCACGATTGCCTCACGGCTACCCTCCTTGATGCTGTCGTTCACGACTACAGGACTGCCCTCGTCTGCCTGCACCAGTACTTCGCCGTGGGTCAACGTTCCAGTCTTGTCAAATACCACAATCCCCACCTTGGCAAGCGCATCCATATAGTTGCCACCCTTCACAAGGATGCCGTTGCGGGAGGCTCCACCTATGCCACTGAAGAATGTCAACGGCACACTGATGACCAAGGCACAAGGACAGGAAACTACCAAGAATATCAACGCCCTATTGAGCCACAAGGGGAAGTTGCCCACAAAGAGTGGCGGAACGATAGCCAATGCCAACGCCGCAAATACCACGACCGGTGTATATACACGGGCAAAGCGGGTGATAAAAGACTCGCTCTTCGACTTGTTGGCATTGGCATTCTCCACCAAAGCGATGACTTTGGAAGCGGTACTTTCACTAAAAATCTTGGTGGTACGCACCTTCATTTCACCCTTTAGATTGATACAGCCGGAATAGACCTCGTCTCCCTGATTAATGCTGCGCGGCACGCTCTCGCCTGTCAGTGCCGCAGTGTCCAACAAGGCAGTTCCCTCGGTCACGACACCATCGAGCGGTATTTTCTCGCCTCGCCTTACCACGATGGTTTCCCCGATCTCCACGGCTTCCGGCGACACCACCTCCACATTGCCGTTTCTCTCCACATTGGCTGTGTCGGGACGAATGTCCATCAAGTGAGCAATGCCATCGCGGCTCTTTCCCTCGGCATATCCCTCAAACAACTCGCCCACCTGGAAGAAGAGCATAACGAACACCGCCTCGGGAAACTCAGCTTCCGTCTCCGGGAAGAACCCGATGCAAAGGGCACCGATGGTGGCGATGACCATTAGGAAGTTCTCATTGAACACGTCGCCGTGCGTAATTCCTTCCCAAGCCTCGCCCAGCGTCTCATGCCCTATTAATAAATAAGGTATCAGATAAATGATGAGCAACTGCCAGATGGCAAGGTCGAGGTTCTTCTCCACAAGTACTGCCACTACGAGCAGCACTACCGTCAAGGCTATCTTGACCATCTTCGATTTCAAACTCCCCTCCCCATGTTCGTGGTGATGCTCGTGTTTGTGCTCATGATGATGCTCATGCTTCGAGCAGCAGCACCCCCCGTGATGATGTCTTGTTTCAGTCATAACATGATACTTTTATGTGTTACATTCTTCTATTTCGGGTGCAAAGGTACGAAGAAAGGAATGCAACATGGTTGCAAAAGTACTTTTATAAGAACTGGAGTTATCGGAAAAGTGTATTTTTTCTTTGGTCATTTCACAGGAGAAGTGTATTTTTGCAGCATCAAAATCACAGGAAAAGTGTAATTATGTTGTATAGAAAAATAGAGAAATACATCACAACACATTTACAACCATTTGTTATCCCCAAGTAACGAACAAACTAAATACATAACAACATAGAGAAAACTCAATATGCCGTCTGCCATTTGGAGCGCGGCATTGTGGGAAGTACAGCCAAATCAAAACCACCGCTCGCGCATGGCTTCGAGGAACTCTTCTGTCAATGGAAGACCGGAGGCTTCACCGATGACGGAATCGGTGAAGCAATAGGGACACTCGGCTGTGGGCTCTTCCGTTGAGACGTAACTTGTCACCTCACGAGCGGAAAAAATGCTGCAACAGAAGAAGCATCCGCATTTCTCGGAACGTTCTATCTGCTCGCGGTTGCAGGTGGCAGCTGCATGTGCAGCCTGGAATAATGGGCGGTAATCTTTATTCATGGACGGAGAGGGCTATATGTTTATCTCGATGTTGCTTTCGAAGTTGTCAGGTTGCAGGAGCATGATGTCTTCCAAGGGGAAGAGGGAACAGACATCGGTGAACCAATGGAAGGCTTCGCAGAAGCGGATGCCGCAGATGTCGTGAAGTTGAGAGTATTCCCAGCAGATCATCTGCTCGGTATTCTCAGCAAGAGTATTCGTGAGGCGGTCTAACAAGGCGTGGCGGTCTTCTTGAGAGTAGTTCATATCCAACTCTGCCAGCTCAAACTTCTTGGCATACTGAATGCGCAACAGCATCTCGTTAGGGTCGTCCAGCATAAACTGATGGCCGTTCATCTTGATGAATGCCTTCAACTTGAAACCCTCGTAGTCCTTGTTGCCATGCTCCACTTTCTGCATCAAGTCGTCACAGATGCGGCTCGCTTGTTCCAAAGTGGCGATGGTAAGTGTGGCCAAACGGTCGTTGAGCAGGCGAATGTGCTCCACCTCTTCGTCAGTGAACGGTATATAGCGGTCTTCATGTCCCGGCACACGTCTCTTCTGCCACGCCTCGACGTATCTGTCCACCATTCTCTGCTTCACCGTTACGCTGTTCAAAATGTGCTTTTTGATTTTCAAGTTCCTCATTTCTATTGTCCGTTTTGCTTTTACATCCCCTAATATAGACATTCAGCGATGAAATTTCAAGATTTCACCGCTGAATGTTTTTGTCTTTGCTTTGTCGCTACATGGTTACAACAATGCGGCAATAAGCGCAATGGATATTCCAATCACGATGATATACCATATATTTGGTTTGAAACGTCTGCTTGTGTCGAGTCTTTTACTGCAAACCGCTTCAATTTGTGTGATTTTTATGCCAAAATCAAAGATTTCTTCATAAAATTTCTTTTGTTTCAAGATAAAAGCGTACTTTTATGGACAGAATTAGACAATTCCAAGCGAAAACCATTACGGTTTATCGCTAACTAACAAGCAATTCATTGGAAGATTGTACTAAACAGCCCACGACGGCTGATGCTTACAGCAAAAGCAAAAAAATGCAATCGAGAGCAAAGGCATAGAGTGTTACGCGCCGATGCACTATAAGCAGATAACCACGATAGGCAAACATTTTAGAATAAAATGGAAACAACATGGCTAAGACAACTAAAAGCATAGAGGAGCAAATTGAGGATTGGTGCAAGAAACAATTCAAAGGTCAGAAGTATTATACCAAGACAGAATGCATCAACCCGGAGATTGAGATGGCTTTGGAAAAAGCTCCAAGCAAACAGGGTGGTTCTGGAAAGAATTATCCTGATATTAAGTATTTGTTATCTACAGATGACGGTTTACGAATCCCCGTGATGATAGAGGTCAAAGGGAAGAAGGGGGCTTTGATAAAGACTTCTGCAAATGGCGAAGTGGAAAACGCCAATAAAAAGGGAGAGCCAAATTATCAAAATATAGCGAAATATGCAGTAAATGGTGCCATTCATTATGCCAATGCCATTCTTGATTTTACGGATTCATACAAGAAAGTAGTAGCCGTGGGAGTCAATGGCTACGAGGAGGCTGGCAAGATTAACTATGAGGTGGATGTCTGGTATGTTTCCAAAGATAACTTGTTCGTTCCAAAGCATGTAGGATTGTATGATGACCTGTCGTTCTTGCTTACAGAAAACACTTCTGATTTTGTCAAGAAGCTGGATTCTTTGTCTCTTACCCCTGAAGAGATAGAGGAACGTAAGCTTGCACTGGAGGATGAAATTGAACGAAAGTTGAAAGCATTGAATCAAAATCTGCATGATGAAAAGCAGATTGTGGTGAACAATCGTGTACAATTGGTAGCGGGTCTTATCATGGCTGGTCTTGGCGCAGAGGGCGTGCAACCTCTTCGTATTGAGGATTTGGCTGGAAAAACAGACAAGGAGGATAACGACGGACAGGTCATAATGAGCAAGATAAGACTTTATCTGTCCCATAAGAAGCTGCCCAAAGAAAAAATTGAAATGATTACGGACATACTCAAAGTAGTATTCCTACAGTCTGGATTGCAGAACCCCGACGAAGGAGGATTGAGTAAGCTACATACTATCTATGCAGATGTAAAGCATGACATTTTGCCATACGTTACAGGAGAATTGCACAATATTGACTTTACGGGTCGCTTGTTTAATGTAATGAACGAATGGGTGGCCGTTCCTGATGGCGGTGAAAACGATGTGGTGCTGACACCTCGCTATGTTACTGAGCTGATGGCAAAACTGTGTGAAGTTAACATGGATTCTTATGTATGGGACTTTGCCACTGGTTCTGCAGGCTTCCTTATTTCGGCCATGCACCACATGATTAACGATGCCAAGCGAAAAATCAAGAGTCCACATAAGTTGGAAGAGAAAATCAGCCACATCAAAATGGAGCAGCTTCTTGGCATAGAGAAATTGCCGGATGTCTATATGCTTGCAGTTCTGAATATGATTCTGATGAAGGATGGTAGTGCGAATATCATTCAGGGCAACTCTTTGGAGTATGATGGCAATTATAAGCAGGGAGACATGAAGGACAAGCCTTTTCCTGCTAATGTCTTTCTGCTGAATCCTCCCTATTCTGCTGATGGAAAGGGCTTTGTCTTTGTGGAGAAGGCTCTTGAAAAAATGACGCATGGCGGTCGTGCTGCCGTCTTGATACAGGAAAACGCCGGCAGTGGCAATGGTCTGCCATTCACTGCCAATATCATCAAGAAAAACACACTGCGTGCGTCAATCAAGATGGCGGACATATTTTGTGGAAAGGCAAGTGTGCAGACTGCCATATATTTGTTTGAAGTGGGTCGCCCCCACAATGCCGAAAATGATTTGGTGCGCTTCATCGATTTCAGCAATGACGGCTATACTCGCATGAATCGCAAAAAGTCAGGTCAGAGTGTGAACCTTCGTGACACCGACCATGCCAAGGAACGCTATGAGGAGGTTTGTAAGCTGGCACTTTATGGAAAAGGTGCTAACAACAAGAATCTGCATTATCTAAAGGAATGTTATTCTGAGGATTATATTACGCTCGAAGGTAATGACTGGACTTATGGGCAGCATAGAAAGATAGATATGGTTCCTACAGAGGAAGATTTTCAGAATGTAGTGAGAGAATATTTGTCTTGGAAAGTTGGACAGGTGCTTAAAGGAGAGAATGGCCTGGGAAAACAGTAAGCCCACGACTTTCAAGATTGAAAGCGTGGGCGTATAAGGATTTTAAAATGGGTCAATTGTTTACTGCACAGACAGGAGATGTTGACTTGCAACAGAAGGATGTTAATGGCAAGGGATTATATTTGATAAATTCAGGTGTTGAAGCACAAGGTATAAAAGGAAGAACTGATAGGGATGCAAAAGTCTTTGAAAGCAATACAATTACTATGGACTTTTGGGGCAATGCCTATTACCGTGATTTTGAATACAAAATGGCGACTCATAATCATGTGTTTTCTTTATCAGGAGAAACCATCAAAAATCGTAACATAGGGCTATATCTTGTATCCGCTATGTCGTATATGAAGAAACTCTTTTCATATAACAATATGGGTACATGGACAAAAATAAAAGAATTGTCTTTACGGTTGCCTATCACCCAAAAGGGCGACATGGATTTTTCCTTTATGGAATCTCGCATCCGCGAGATGGAGGAATCTCGCATCCGCGAGATGGAGGCTTATCTAAAAGTCGCTGGATTTGAGAATTGTGAGTTGGCAGAGGAAGAGTTGTTTGCACTACGAGATGCTAAAAATCACAAGTCGAAACCAATTGTCATAAGTTCCATTTTTGATATAAAGAAAGGGAAAAGATTAACTAAAGACAATATGATTCCAGGAACGACTAATTTTATTGGTTCAACGTCAGTCAATAATGGTGTAACCGCAAGAGTTTCAAATTCCTCGCATATACACAATGGAAATACAATTACAGTCACATACAATGGTTCTGTTGGTGAAGCTTTTTACCAATCGGATTGTTTTTGGGCTTCAGATGATGTCAATGTATTGACCTTTAAGCATGTGCTGAATGAACGACTTGGTTTGTTCTTCTGTACTTCACTTAGAAAAAGTGGAAAGAAATACGGATATGCTTACAAATGGACAAAGGAACTTATGGAAAAAGACAAAATAATTCTTCCCATCACTTCCGAAGGTGAAATAGACTATCCATTTATGGAGACATACATCCGTGCCATAGAGAAATTAGCGATTCAAAGGGTTAAAGACTGGCGTGCAAAAGAAATCGCTGCAACAAAGACTCTTGTCCAAGAAGAAAATAACGTTGTGATAAAACCACAGCGCAGCTATGAAGATTGGGAAAACGAAAATGATGCACCAAAGATGGTTGCCGAGGACATCATCATTCCTGGAAGTCTGGAAGTGCGCCTTCGCAATACAAAGAGAGAAGAGTTGCTTGCAGGAGGTTTAGACCTGATGCTGATGTATGCCATCTCGCCTGTCGCAAGGAAGAAAACGGAACGGGCTGCAAAGATAGCCTTGGGAATCAAGGAGGCGCAATTGACTAAAGAGGCAAAAAAGACTTTGGAGTGTGTTCGCTATGTCATGTTTCATTATTGGAAGAATAGTGAGGCTACGCCTTTTGAACTGACTGCACCAACACGCCTCGTAAACAAACAGGATATTCCGGACGGCTTCCTTATTAGACAGGAAAATGACGCTAAGCAGTATTTGCTCATAGAATACAATCCTGCTAATCCAGCTGCATTGGGGGTGTTTGATATTCTTAAAACACAGAGAAAAGGATGTAACAGATACATACCTTTTGTTTGTAAGGTGGAAAACTTAAAGTAATGGTTCTGAAGATAATCAGTAAACTAATATGCTCGAACTCGAACTACAACAATACCTCCAGGGTGAGTATCCTCAGGAGAATGCTCGCTGCGAATGGAAGGAGTTCAAGAACTTGAAGAACTCTTTCTGTGGAGACGAGAAAAATGATGTCATCTCGTATGTGTCTGCCATTGCCAATATGGAGGGCGGACACCTGGTGATTGGTGTTCATGACACTTCTTTGGAGATAATCGGTACAGATACCTATAACTACGACCGACAGAAGGCAATACTTCGGTTGACTGAACGGTGCGTAAACCTTTCTACAGAAGGACTTGATATCGAAGAGTTCGTTACCGATGATACGAACAAGAAGGTTTGGGTGATTCATATACCCAAGCATCGACCAAAGCTCCCTGTATATGCACATAACAAGGCATGGCAGCGTATAGAGGACTCGCTTGTTGAACTTACTCGGGAAAGGCTGAATGCCATTCTTGAGGAGAACAGTCCGGTCTTCGATTGGTCCTCAGAGATTGTGCCTAATGCCACATTGAACGACCTTGACGCTAGGGCATTGGCCAAGGCTCGTAGTGAGTACAAGATGGTACATCCACGATTGGCAGACGAAGTAGACACTTGGGATGATATGGAACTGCTTAGCAGAGCTGGCGTAGCGATAAAAGGACAATTGACCCGTGCTGCAATACTATTGCTAGGTAAGGAATTCTCGGTGCCTTTGATTAGTCCGGCTGTAGCAACAATCACTTGGGTGCTGATTGATGACCATGATGAGAAGATTGACTACGAACATTTCTCCCCTCCATTCATCTTGACGGTAAATGATGCTCTGTCGCGTATTCGCAATCTGAACCAACGCATTCTTCCAGGTGGTACTTTGTTCCCAGATGTAGTGAAACAGTATGATGAGTACAGCATACGAGAAGTGTTGCACAATGCCATAGCCCATCAAGACTACACCATGCAGGAGCGCATTACTATGGTAGAAACTCCAGACTCTGTAACTTTCGCCAATGGAGGCTTCTTC
>CAVKZC010000141.1:0-8698 GCA_963660455.1 Sphaerochaetaceae bacterium
ACATCGGTAGTGCACGGGCTTCCCAAGCCTGGGAGGCGGGTTCGATTCCCGTATCCCGCTCAAAAGGATAAAGCGTTGAGAATATTGATTACTAAGCAAATGCTAGTTTTCAATATTTTTTTTGTTTATGGTCTTTTGAAGTCATCAAACAACGAAGTTAACTTCATTGAGCATTGAAGTTAACTTCATTGAGCGTTGAGGTTAACTTCATTGAGCGTTGAGGTTAACTTCATCAGACAACGAGGCTATACCTCATCAGACAACGAGGCTATACCTCATCGGGCAACGAGACTATACCTCATCGGGCAACGAGGCTATACCCATTTCAGGGCGTGTAGGGGACAACTTTCATGAAATGATAGTTGATTCTTCAACCATACAGGTCGAAAAAATCGATAAGGAAGTGAGAAATCGGGAACTTTTTTTGTCTATTCGGACAAAAAAACGTACATTTGCAGCTAAAATAAAACCTACGCCATGAGACAACTGAAAATAACAAAGTCGATTACGAACAGAGAGAGCGCGTCGCTGGAAAAATACCTCCAAGAGATAAGCCACCAGAACCTGCTGAGCCCTGACGAGGAGGTGGAACTGGCAAGGCGCATCAGACAAGGCGACAGGAAAGCGCTCGAACAGCTCACAAAAGCCAACCTGAGGTTTGTTGTGTCTGTAGCCAAACAATATCAAAACAAGGGACTGAGCCTACCCGACCTCATCAACGAAGGAAACCTGGGCCTCATCAAGGCCGCGGAGAAATTTGACGAGACAAGGGGGTTCAAGTTCATATCCTATGCCGTGTGGTGGATAAGGCAGAGCATCCTGCAGGCCATCGCCGAGCAGAGCCGTATCGTAAGGCTGCCGCTCAACCAGGTGGGCAGCGTCAACCGCATCGCACGCGAACTGAGCAAGTTTGAGCAGGAATTCGAACGGCGACCGAGCGTAGAGGAGATGGTGGAACGCGTTGACCTGCCCGAGGAGAAGGTGTCGGCGGCCATGAAGATGAACGGACACCACGTGAGCATGGATGCCCCGTTCTCGGACGACGAGGACGGTAGTCTGCTGGATGTGCTCTCCAATGACGACGCGCCCGACACCGACGACCTGCTGGTAAAGGAGTCACTGCGCGAGGAAATAACACGCGCTCTGGGCATCCTCAACGACCGCGAACGCAAGGTACTGAAGGCCGTATACGGCATAGGAGGACCGGAGATGACGCTCGAGGAGATAAGCGAGAAGTATGACCTTACCCGCGAACGCGTGAGACAGATAAAGGAGAAAGCACTACGCCGCCTCCGCCACAGCACCAAGAACAAGACCCTCAAGTCGTATCTGGGTTGACACGCACGCCTCCTTCGGGAGCGCTGCATTGCCACACCGGAACGGACTCCCCAAGGCAGAGGGACAGCATAAAACTAAAAAGCATACAAGAAAAGAAAAAAGAAGAATATGAAACTAAAGAAAACCGTTTTTGCCGCAGTCGCCACGGCCCTGCTCGCCTCGGCGAGTATGCAAGCCAAGGACGAGATGAAACGGGTGTACATCTTCGGAATGGCATCCTCATTCAACGACTCCACGGTCTGCTTTACGGATATCCAGGCCGTAGACTCGGCATGGATAACAGGAAAAGCCCATTTCCTCGTTAGCCGCGAGAACTATTCCTACCAGCTCTTCCACTACCTTGAGGCCATGGGCTACAAGAACCCGACCTGCATGGTAAGCTACTCTACAAGTCTTTCGACCGTGAAGAAAAAATGGCAGAAGCTGCACGACCGCTACACGGCAAAGCCCAAAGCCAAGAAAAAGAGAAACGGAATGAAGGCAGACGAGGCTCCCCGCTACCAGGTAAAGACCGTCGGTATGGAGAGCTTTGTATTCAAGGCCGTAGCACCCGACCAGATGGAGGTGGCTTCTGCCAAGTCGAAGAAAGACGCACGCAAAGCCCTCAAGGAGATGAAAGGCAAGCAGCGCCCGGGCGGAATGCCTCCTGGCGGCGGAATGCCACCGAGCGGTGAGATGCCGTCTATGGGCAACATGCCTCCGAGACAATAAAAATATATCAAGCAAGCTTTTATCAACATGGGTCAAAACAACAACGGGCAGGAACATTATTTCCGAATCGCCGGTTTCGGGGTCGCCATCTCGTTTGCCCCCTCACTGACCAACGACATCAACCTTGTGCCGTCACTCGAACCATTCAGGTCTGAAAGGCTCGAGGAAGGCTCATTGTTTTTCAGTCTTCACATAGACGACCGCCTGGCACCGTGCCCCAAAGAGCAACGCAGACGCATCAGGGTGTTCGACACGGGCAATGGCGAGACGGTGGTGGACAAACTGGACAACGGCGGCTACCAATACATCATCAAGGACTCGGTACACCGCCCCTGCTGCCTGCTGATAAGCGACAAGGAGTTCGGCAAATGCCGTTGTGCACTCAACGGGTCGTACAACATGCGAAGCTTCGGACTGAACAATGCGCTCATGCTCATCTTCGCATTTGCCGGAAGCAGAAGGCAGACCGTGCTGATACATGCCTCGCTCGTGAGGCAAAACGGATACGGATATGCTTTCATCGCCAAGAGCGGAACGGGAAAGAGCACCCAGGTGAGCATGTGGCTGAGACATCTGCCGGGATGCGACCTGATGAACGACGACAACCCCATCGTACGCATAGAGGACGGCACACCCTATATCTACGGCAGCCCCTGGAGCGGCAAGACTCCGTGCTACCGTAACGTGAAGGCTCCACTCGGTGCCGTCACACGCATAGACCGTGCCCCGGCCAACAGCATAGAGCGCCAGAAACCCGTAGATGCTTTCGCCTCGCTCCTGCCGGCATGCTCCAACATGAGATGGGACGAACCTATCTTCAACGACATCTGCGACACGGTGACGCGACTGGTAGAGACAACCCCCGTATACACGCTGCACTGCCTCCCCGACAAGGAGTCGGCCATCGTGTGCAACAAGGCGATCAGACGCGACTGATCCGTTAGCCCTTCACACCGGAAACAAAGGATAACATCCATAGAAGAAGAAAAAGAAACAACTGCCACACCAACGAGAGATGACTATCACCGCCCATACATCCAAGATATTTGCGAACAGCGAGTTTCTGCCTGAGGTGGTAAAACTGCTGAACGAGGGTCACACCGTGACGCTGCCGTTGCGGGGATATTCCATGCGCCCTTTCCTGGAAGACGGACGCGACAAGGCTTTATTAGCACTGCCGGAAGATCTGGAAGTGGGTGACGTGGTCCTGGCCGAGAACTATCCCGGGCACTATGTGCTTCACCGCCTGATAAAGTTGACTGCCACCGAGGCGGTGCTACGCGGTGACGGCAACATAGGCACTGAGACTTGCCGCCCCATAGACATCAAGGCCAAAGCACTGGGCTTTTACCGCAAGGGAAGGAACACACTGGACAGTACTACGGGAAAGAAATGGCGTGCCTATTCTGCCGTCTGGACCCGGTTGTTCCCCATGAGGCGTTATCTGCTGCATGGCTGGCAACTCTTCTACCCCAAACATTGAGTACATCTTCAAAAAACACTATGACAACTGATTTAACCAAACGGCCTCTATATAAAGAGGTACAAGACTATGCGCTCATTGCCATCGGCATGATTTCCTATGCCATCGGCTGGAACATCTTCCTCCTACCCACCAATGTGACGGCAAGCGGCTTACCCGGTATCTCGTCCATCATCTACTGGGCCACGGGATGCCCCGTGCAGATACCTTATTTTGTTGTCAACGCAGCGCTGCTGGTGGCGGCACTGCTCATTATCGGCAAGAAATTCTGCATCAAGACCGTCTATGCCGTCATCGTCGTGACACTGCTCACATCTTTCTTCTCACACTACACGCGCGACATCCATGTGCTGACCGACCAACCGCTCTGGGCTGCCATCCTGGGTGCCGTATTCTGCGGATGTGGCATCGGACTGGGTTTCTCTGCCGGCGGAAGTACGGGAGGTACTGATATCGTGGCGGCCATCGTAAACAAGTATCGGGACATCTCCCTGGGACGTGTCATCATGATATGCGATGTATTCATCATCTCCTCCAGCTATTTTGTCGTACACGACTGGGAGAAAGTGCTTTACGGATACGTAGTGCTCTACGTGCAGGCTTTCTGTATAGACCAGGTAGTGAACAACCGTCGCCGGTCGGTGCAGTTCTTCATCATCTCGCAGAAGTATGAGGAGATAGGACGCCGCATCAACACGGATGCCGACCGAGGCGTGACGGTGGTGGACGCATCGGGCTTCTACTCGGGTCAGTCGGTAAAAATGCTCTTCGTCCTCGCCAAGCAACGCCAGTCGCAAACCATCTTCCGCCTCATTGAGGAGGTAGACCCGCAGGCCTTCGTGAGCCAGAGTGCCGTGATCGGTGTATACGGCAACGGCTTCGACAATTTCAAGCACAAGAGCAAGAAACAGAAGAGTTAAACGGGAAACACTCTATTTTCCCTGCACGCCCTGTAAGGGCGCGTTGCAAACAAAGAGGGCGTGCCATTATGACACGCCCTCTTTGTTTTAGTTACTCCATTGTTCAAGAAAAGAAACTAACAGTTGCCCTGCTCTTTCATCTGCCTGAGCAGTTCCTTCTGCCTTTCGTTCAGTGCTGTGGGAAGCACCACCTTATAGGTGATGATAAGGTCGCCCATGGTTCCGTCGCTGCGGCTCTGTCCCTTCCCGCGCACGCGTACCTTTGTACCGTTCTGCGTCTCGGGCTTTACCTTTAGCTTTATCTTGGTACCACCAGCCAAGGGCACCACTACATCGCCACCCAACAGGGCTGTATAGAGGTCAACACTTACCTCAAGGTTCGTCTCACCATTGGCAGGTTGCCCGCAACCGCCACAACCGGAAGTACCGAAATCGGGGCCGGCACCGAAGCCGTAGCTGTAGTTGTTGCCGCCTGCATTGGCACGGAATCCGCCAAAGGGATTGCCGCCCGAACGCTGTCTGCCGCCACCGAAGAGATTCTCGAAGAAACTGCTGAAACCACTTCCGCCCCGTCCGAAGCTGCTGAAATCGAAGCCCTCGAACGGGTTGCCACCGGCGAAGCCGCCGCCTCCACCTCCGGCCTGTTCGTATGCCTGAGCGTTCTTCCACTGTTCGCCATACTTGTCATACTTCGCACGCTTGTCGGGGTCGGAGATGACATCATATGCCTCGTTCAGAGCCTGAAACTTCGCCTTGGCCTTCGGGTCGTTGGGATGAAGGTCGGGATGAAACTGCTTGGCGCGTTTGCGGTAAGCAGCACGCACATCCTTCTGAGGTATGTTCTTGTCAACACCAAGTATCTTGTAATAATCTACGAATGCCATAATCTTATATATTTTTATTTACCGATTATCCAACAAAAAGTGTGCCGAATAGCAATCTTTTTTGTAATTTTGCATGACAAACTATAAATGGCAGAAATTATGAAACAACTCATGGCGGCACTCCTCGTGACGCTCACACTTAACACAGAAGCAATGGCACAACAACGTACCGTACGCCTAAGGGTCGTGGAGACAACCGACGTACACGGCAGTTTCTTTCCCTACGACTTCACCAACCGGCGCCCCAAGGCGGGTTCGCTGGCACGCGTATCGTCCTATGTAGACTCGCTGAGGGCCACCTACGGCAAGAACCTCATTCTGCTCGAGAACGGAGACATCCTACAGGGACAACCCACATGCTATTACTACAACTACATCGACACGTCATCGCGCAACGTGGCTGCCGACGTGGTAAACTACATGAAATATGATGCGCAGGCCTTTGGCAACCACGACGTGGAGACCGGGCATGCCGTATACGACAAATGGACAAGCGAACTGAACTGCCCCGTACTGGGTGCCAACATCACCAATACGGCAACGGGGAAACCCTACACCAAGCCTTACGTCATTCTGGAGCGCGAGGGCGTGAAGATAGCCGTACTCGGCATGCTCACACCCGCCATCCCCAACTGGCTAACAGCCAACCTGTGGAGCGGACTGCGTTTCGATAACATGGTAGAGAGTGCGCGCCACTGGATGAAATACCTGAAGGAGCACGAAGACCCTGATGTCATCATCGGGCTCTTCCACAGCGGAAAGGATGGCGGCATCAAGACTGCCGAATACGAAGAGGATGCATCACTGCGCGTGGCCAAGGAAGTGCCGGGGTTCGACCTCGTGCTCTTCGGCCATGACCATACACGCTGCTGCGAGACCATCACCAACAGCGAAGGCAAGAAGGTGGTAATACTCGACCCCGCCAACAACGCCATGAGCGTGGCGGATGCCGAGATAACGGTCACCATAGACGAGCACACCATTGGCGGGAAGACGGCGCACATCATGCAACACAAAGAGGTGAACGGCCATCTCGCCGACGTGACGCAATGCGCTATAGACGAGAAGTTCATGGCTGCCTTCAAGCCTCAGACCGAAAAGGTGAAGGCATACGTGGAGAAACAGATAGGCACGTTCTGCAATACCATCTACAGCCGCGAGGCTTTCTTCGGCAGCAGTGCCTTCAATGACTTCATCCTCAACCTGATGCTGAAGATAACGCATGCCGACATCGCCTTCAACGCTCCCCTGCAGATGGATGCCGTCATCAAAGAAGGTCCCATACGGGTAGCAGACATGTTCAATCTCTACAAGTATGAGAACCAGCTCTACACCATGCGCCTTACGGGCGACGAGATACGCCGCCATCTGGAGATGAGCTACGACCTGTGGGTGAACACGATGAAGAGTCCCAAAGACCATCTGTTGCTCCTCGATGAGCGTACCTACGGTGACCAGCAACGGTTGGGATTCAAGAACTTCTCCTTCAACTTTGACAGTGCTGCGGGCATCGACTACGAGGTAGATGTCACCCGTCCCGACGGCGAGAAGGTGCATATACTGCGCATGAGCAACGGTGAGCCGTTCGACCCTGCCAAGTGGTACATCGTAGCCGTGAACAGCTACCGCGGCAACGGCGGCGGCGAACTGCTCACAAACGGAGCGGGCATACCGAAGGATAGTCTCGACAAGCGCATCGTATGGCGCAGCGAGCGCGACCAGCGCTACTACCTCATGCAGGAGATTGAGAAAATGGGGACCGTAGAGGCCAAGGCCAACAACAACTGGAAATTCGTACCCGAAAAGTGGACCAAGCCTGCAGCTGAACGCGACGCGCTACTGCTCTTCAAGAAGAAATAATCAACCGAACAAAAAAAAGGATGACATACTGGTTTATATTCTGCAAGACCGACCTCCTGCTCGAGAAGAAGGAGGACGGCACCTATACCATACCATGCAGCGACCGCTGCCCCATAGAGGCGAAGCCCTGGACTCACATCCTCAACATCACGCCCATGGACGACGGTACGGAGGTAAAGACATTCACTATCCCAGAACCTGTCTGCGACAATCCCCAGTACGAGATGTGCGGACTGCGCCCCAGCTACTATAAGCTCTCCCCTGCCCTCTATTTGAAGGCCGGCAAATGCCAGGAGCTCAACTACTGGGACCAGAACACCCACTTCTGCGGTGTATGCGGTGCACCGATGGAAATGGCTACCGACATCAGCAAGAAATGTACCGTCTGCGGCAAACAGGCATGGCCGTCACTTGCCACCGCCGTCATCGTACTGATACACAGGGGCGAGGAGGTATTGCTGGTGCATGCGCGTAATTTCAAGGGAAACTTCTACGGTCTTGTGGCCGGATTTGTAGAAACGGGCGAAACGCTCGAGGAGGCTGTACACCGCGAGGTGATGGAGGAGACAGGACTCACCATTACCAACCTGCGCTACTTCGGATCGCAGCCGTGGCCCTACCCCAGCGGACTGATGGTGGGATTCACTGCCGACTATGTTGCCGGTGAGATACACCTGCAAAAGGAAGAGCTGTCGCGCGGCAAGTGGTTTACCAAGGACAACCTGCCCACCATCCCCGAAAAGCTCTCCATTGCACGCCGCATCATAGACGCATGGATAGAAGGAAAGTAAAATAAGTAAAAGCAACACACGTACGTGCCATTGAGGAGTCACGTACGTGAAACGAGCAACGCACGTACATGTCTTTGAAAAGTCACGTACGTGCGTTTTTTATATGATTTAGAAACCACCTTAGAACTTGTAGCCAAGCGTCATCAAAATCTGATGACGGTTGTTCTTCACTTCTACGGAAGGAGCATTCACACTTATGTCTGTGCTGTTTGCCGAAGGTTTATAATCCATGAACGGGTAGAAATCTCCCTTTTGGGCAGAATACTGGTAGGCAACATCTATGTTCCATTTCAAGTAACTGAAACCGACACCGGCCGTGATACGGTTAATGGCTTTCCAGTTTGTATAATCACTTGAACTGGCATATGCAGTACCCGGCGAAGCTATCATCTGGTTGCGATAACCTTCACTATTGTACATCGGCGAAACATAGTTATAGCCCAAGCGGATAGCCAACATGGAAACGGGCTTGTATTCCACACCCAACTTGAGAGTGCTCACTCCCTTGAGAGAATAACGGGTGTTGTCATTCATCTTGGTATCGCTGCTGCTAGTCTCGTAATAGTCGCCATAATAGTCGTAATATCCGGCGTTCTTCACCCTGTTGTCCATGTGGTCGTACCACGCATACTCGTATGTCGCACCCAAGGCAAGGAAATTGCCTACGGTATGGCCAAGGCTGGCACCCACCTTCCATGGAGTGTTCAGACG
>CAVKZC010000142.1:0-8658 GCA_963660455.1 Sphaerochaetaceae bacterium
ACTCGTTGCTCAGTTTCAGGCGCAGTTCCTTGCCGCCTATGGATACGTGTATCACTTGGCGGCACGAGCGGTTGCTCAGACTCTCCTTGGGCATATCACCCTGACCTGTATATTCCGCAGCCGCGGCCCACGTGCCTTTCCATACCTGCTGGGCATGGGCGAAGAGGAACGCCTGCAACATAAGGAGCGCCACGGACAGGCGCATAATGCCTTGTTTCATATTCGTGTGATTGTTTAGTCTTGCCATAAAGGTTTTTAGTTTTCCGTTGCAAATGTACTAAAAAAGTGCCTATACTGCCCCTAAATCGGTAACGATAAGATTTTAATTTGTTTCATTGCTTGTCTCTTTCGGACGTTTTTAGTACTTTTGCAACAAATACGTACATGAGACACCAACTATCTACCGAAATGAAACAGACTAAAACCTACGCATTCCTTGTCCTCTCCCTGTTGTTCTCCCTACTGCTGTGGGCAGGCGACACAGGCAAGCTATACACATCGGGCAAACTGTCCAGTTCGCTCATCAACTGCATGGTGCAGGACCGACACGGATACATCTGGGTGGGAACGGAGTACGGTCTGAACAAGTTTGACGGCTACCGCTTCACCACCTTCTTCCACGACAGCAAGGACAGCACGTCGGTAAGCGACAACATCATCTCCAGCTTTCTCGTAGACAAGGACGGACACCTGTGGGTAGGTTCGTCGAAGGGACTCATGCGCTACCGTTACGAGACGGGCGACTTCAGACGTTACGACTTCACGGACGGCAGGCAGCCACGCATCTACTCGCTGGCGGAAGACCGCCACGGCGACATACTGATAGGAACGGCTGGCTATGGCCTGTACCAACTGCGCAAGGGGCACACCACGATAGATAGAACGAGTCTGTCGGCGGTCAAGGACTCCGACATCTTCTTTACACATATTTATATAGATGACCGCCAACAGCTGTGGCAGAGCAGCCACCTCTCCACCTTCACACGCTTCAGTCATGCGGGCAAAGACAGCAGGCGGATAAGCCGCAAGGACTTCCATTCGCCCTGCGGTGCACCGGTCGCCTTCTTCCAGCGGCGCAAGGATATCCTGCTCATCGTCTGCATGTACGGCATCATCTATTACGACTACCGCACAGACCGCATTGCCGACGCTGGCTACGACTTCGGCATATACCGCGGTTGTACCACCATCAACAATGCCACCTTCGACCACGACGGCAACCTCTACCTCAGCACTTCCGAGCATGGCGCCCTTCTGATACGCAACGGCAGCGGAAGGGTTGTTCCTACGGACAATCAAAGCAGCAAACTGGACCTCGGTACGGCTTTCGTCAACGACATCATCGAGGACAAGGACCACAACCTGTGGATAGGCTGCTACAAGAAGGGACTTTACCAACTCAGCCAGGGCGAGGAGGCGTTCAGCACATGGAGCTTCTCGGAGCAGAACTACATCATAGGCAGTTGTGTGTCGTCCATGGCACAGGGCGAAAACGGCATCACATGGTGTACGGTGCAGAACAGCGGCGTTTACGGCTTCGACCCTTCGGGCAAGATAGTGGCACACCCGCAGTCGCCCATGGGCACGAGCCTCATCTACAAAGACCACCGGGGCAACTACTGGTTGGGCAACGGCAACGCACTCTACAGCTACGACCCTACCACGGGCAGAGCACAACAAAAACTCAACTTCGCCAGTGCGGGCATCTACTGCATCACCGACGACAACCGGGGCAACCTCTACATCTCGGTGTATAGCAAGGGGCTTTATATATATAATGTGGAGAGCGGAGAGGTGAAGACGCTCAACATGTCGCAGCGCAGCAGCAAGGGATTCCTCTGCAACGACTGGGTGCGTGCCCTTACCTTCAGCCGCGACGGCAGGCTATGGATAGGCACGTCAAACGGTGTAGGATGCCTCAACACACGGACATGGGCCTTCAACGACCTGGGATGGAACCAGATACTGAAGAACAAGCAGGCCAACGCCCTTTGCGAGGGACAGGACGGCGAGATGTTTATCGGCACCGACGAGGGACTGTTCCTCTACGACCGCAAGCGGAACGACGAGGCGATACCGTTTCCCCACGCCGAGGTACTGGACGGCAAGCAGATATGCAGCATCGTGCGCGACCGCAAGGGCGACCTGTGGATAAGCACCACCATGGGCATTTGGCAGTACAGCAAGGCGAACCGGAAGTTCATAGGCCACATCAACGGCAACGGACTGAAGTCGAAGGAGTACATCATCGGTGCCTTCATGCAACAGCCCGACGGACTCATCGGCTTCGGAACTGAGGACGGCATCACTACCTTCATGCCCGACAGGGTAAGGGGCAACAGAATAACACTCGGGAAGGTTTACCTTACCAACTTTGTGGTGGACGGCAAGGCTGTCAACTGCCTGCAAGACCACTTCAGCGTTCCCTACTCGCAGAACTCGTTTACGCTGGAGTTCTCGCTGCTCACCTACAAGAACACGGAGAACATCAGTTATCAGTACCGCATCAACGGCGGCACATGGAGCACCACCCCCGAGGGAAGCAACGCCATATCCTTCAACAAGTTGAAGCCAGGCAGATACACCCTCGAGGTAAGGGCTGCCGGCGACGGAGCCTTCTCTGACAGCATCACCACCATCAGCATCACGGTGGACGACCCGTGGTACAGCACCTACTGGGCCTATGCTGTCTACATCCTCGTGGCACTGGGCATAGGCACCTACATCGTCCTGGCCTACGAGCACCGCCGCAAGACGGAACTGGACGAGACGAAGATGAAGTTCCTCATCAATGCCACGCACGACATACGGTCGCCGCTCACCCTCATCATGGGACCGCTCAACAAACTCAAGACGCGCCTTACCGACCAGGAGAGTCTGCAGGACCTGCAGACCATCGACCGCAACGCGCAGCGGCTCCTGCTGTTGGTAAACCAGATACTGGACGAGCGCAAGATAGACAAGAACCAGATGCATCTGCACTGCCAGAAGACAGACCTCTGCGGCTTCGTGCGTGCCATCTGCGCACTCTTCGACTTCAATGCCAAGGAGCGCGGCATCACCCTGTCCCTGCACTGCGAGGAGACACTGCCCGCCAATACGCCTCTGGAGGTTTGGATAGACCGCATCAACTTCGACAAGGTGGTGAGCAACCTGCTGTCCAACGCCATGAAGTACACCTTCGACGGCGGCAGCATCGACATCACGCTCGGCAAGACCGACACGCACGCCGTCATCAAGGTGAAAGACACGGGCATCGGTTTCAAGGAGGAGAAGACCGACCGCCTCTTCGAACGCTTCTACCAGGGCAAGAACAGCAGCGACCTGCACATAGAGGGCACAGGCATAGGACTGAACCTGAGCCGGGCCATCGTAAGGATGCACGGCGGCACCATCAAGGCGTACAACCGCACGGACGGCAAGCGCGGAGCTTGCCTCGAAGTGGCGATTCCCTTGGGTAAAGACCATCTGAAGCCCAGCGAGACGGTAACGGAGGAATCCGCCAAAACGGGCGATTCCATCGAGAAGAAGACCAGTGCCAACCGCAACTTCAACATCCTCGTGGTGGACGACGACGCAGAGATAGCACAGTACATACGCAACGAACTGGGCGAGTGGTACCGCTTCGGGTATGCGCCCAACGGCAAGGAGGGGCTGAAGATGCTGCTCACGGGCAAATACGACCTCGTGGTAAGCGACGTGATGATGCCCGAGATGGACGGCATCACCATGCTCAAGAACATCAAGGGCAACGCCAACATCAGCGACATACCGGTCATACTCCTTACCTCGAAGGGTGAGGTGGAGAACCGTCTGGAGGGTCTGCGGCGCGGTGCCGATGCCTTCCTCGCCAAGCCCTTCAGCATGGAAGAGCTGCACATACTCATAGACAACCTGGTGGACAATGTGCGGCGACTGCGCGGCAAGTACACGCATGCACAAGGACAGGCTGAAAAGATAGAAAACATCGAGGTAAAAGGCAACAACGATGCCCTTATGGACCGTATCATGAAGTGTATCAACGCCAACCTGGACAACCCCGACTTCAACGTGGAGAAGCTGACGGAGGAGGTGTGCATCAGCCGTGCCCAACTGCACCGCAAGATGAAGGAGATAGCCGGGGTGTCTACGGGCGAGTTTATACGCAACCTGCGACTGCAGCAGGCGGCAAGGCTCATAGAAGAGGGCAAGGTGAACATCACGCAGGTGGCATACGCCGTAGGCTTCAACAACCAGACCCACTTCTCTACCGTCTTCAAAAAACACTTCGGCATGACACCTACCGAATATGCTGAAACAAAAAGAAACGAGTAATACACGGCCTACAACGGGCGTATGGCTTCTTTTGCCTACCTTTGCCCCTGACAATGTAGACAGGCACGGCCTGTAACCTAAGAACCTAACCCAAACAACATGAAGAAATACCTTATCTTATTGCTTTGCGCCCTCTCTGCCCCATTATGGGCGGCAGCACAAAACGACGGGTCACAACTGTGGTTTGCCTCTACCACACAGCACCAGTGCAAGGTGGTGGGCGGCACGGAGAACAGTGCTACCATAGCTATCGCGCGTCGTGAACTGGCCAACGGATGCAGTCAGAAGGAAGTGGCGCTGACGGTAGACCCGTCGCTGAATCTGGGCGACGGCTACCAGCTTACGGAGGGTGCCATCACGGCAAGTACAGACATAGGCATACTCTACGGAGCCTACGAACTGTTGCGCCTGCAGAACACCCGCCAGCTCGGCACTCTGCCCAAGACGGAGAAGCCTGCCGTGCCATTGCGCATCCTCAACCACTGGGACAACCTGGACGGGAGCATAGAGCGCGGCTATGCCGGCAAGAGTATATGGAAATGGGAGCAGATAAAGCTGGACAAGCGCAGCGGCAAAGCTACACTCAGCGATTCGCTGCTGCAGCGCATCACTGCCTACGCACGCGCCAATGCCTCGCTCGGCATCAACGGCACGGTGCTGAACAACGTGAATGCCTCGCCCCGCATGATGACTGCCGAATACATTGGCAAGGTGAAGGCCATCGCCGACATCCTGCGCCCCTATGGCATACGCACTTACCTCAGCATCAACTTTGCATCGCCCATGGCACTGGGCTACACCAAGACTGCCGACCCACTGGACAAGAAGGTCAGGCTGTGGTGGCAGAAGAAGGCGAAAGATATATACCAGGCCATACCCGACTTTGGCGGATTCCTTGTCAAGGCCAACTCGGAGGGGCAGCCCGGTCCGGGCGACTACCACCGCACACACGCCGACGGCGCCAATATGCTGGCGGATGCCTTGAAGCCCTACGGCGGCACGGTCATCTGGCGCAGTTTTGTGTATGGTGCCAACCACAAGGGCGAAGACCGTGTGAAACAGGCCGTGAGCGAGTTTAAGGACCTGGACGGGAAGTTCCGCGACAACGTGATACTGCAGTCGAAGAACGGACCGCTCGACTTCCAACCGCGCGAACCATACGCCCCCATCTTCGACAACATCAAGGAGACACCGCAGATAGCCGAACTGCAGATAACGCAGGAGTATCTCGGACAGTCGAAGCACCTCACCTACCTCGCACCGATGTGGAAGGAGTTCTTCGGCTTTGTTAACCCAGCGAGGCTGAAGGGCATTGCCGGTGTGGCGAACATAGGCGACAACGCCAACTGGTGCGGCCATCCTTTCTCGCAAGCCAACTGGTATGCCTTCGGGCGTCTGGCGTGGAATCCCGCGATTTCATCGGAGCAAATAGCGCGCGAATGGCTCATGCAGACCTACGGCACATACGAGGAACCGTTCCTGAAAGCCGTAGAGACAATGATGATGACCTCGCGTGAGGCATGCGTCAACTACATGATGCCGCTCGGCCTGCACCACATCTTCAAGTTCGACCACCACTACGGTCCAGAGCCTGACGGGTTTAAGGCGGAGTATCCGCTGGAGTGGTGCCCCGTGTACTACCACAAGGCTGACAGCACAGGTGTCGGTTTCGACCGCTCGTCGAAGGGTACCGATGCCGTAGGCCAGTATCCTGAACCTTACCGCAGCCAGTACGACAACCTTGCCACCTGTCCTGAAGAATACCTGCTGTGGTTCCACCATGTGCCCTGGACATACACGATGAAATCGGGCAGTACGCTATGGGAGGAGCTTTGCATGAGGTACAACATGGGCGTGTCGATGGTGGCTGTGTACCGCGACTACTGGCACACGCAGGCCCGACGCTTCATGACGGGGCACGAACAGGAATGGCAACTTACCGACTCGCTGCTCAACGTGCAACTGGAGAACGCCAAGGAGTGGCGCGACGTATGCCTCAAGTATTTCCAGACATTCTCTAAAATGGACATCCGCTATGAATAAGTATATGTTTTCTGATACCGTTAGAAGAGCGTTAAAACACGCTTCGAACGTTGTTTTTACATCTATGTACAGGACGGCATTCCTGCTCACTGCCCTTTCGTTTACGACTATTTCGCTGGCGGGAGTAAAGTTGCAGCAGCAGGGCACTGCCACCCAACTCGTCGTGAACGGCAAACCGATGCTGGTCTTGGGATGTGAGCTGAGCAACTCGGCAGCCACCTCTCCGAAGGACATCGCACAGGCCATGAAGCGGGTAAAGCAGTGTGGCGTGAACACGGTGTTCGCCCCGGCCTACTGGGAGTTCACCGAACCCACTGAGGGGAAATACGACTTTACGCTGGTAGACAGCCTTATAGCGCAAGCACGGCAGAACGAACTGAAGGTAGTGCTGCTGTGGTTCGGGGCATGGAAGAACTCGATGAGTTGCTACGCACCGCAGTGGGTGAAGGAGAATACGGGTCGCTTTCCACGAGCCCTCACCGACACGGGCAAGCCTTTGGAGATATGCTCAGCCTTCAGCGACAACCTGCTACAGGCCGACAAGCGCGCTTTCTGCGAACTGATGAAGCACATCAAGGTCACAGACGGACAGGAGAACACCGTGATAACCATACAGATAGAGAACGAGATAGGCATGCTGGAGTCGGCACGCGACCACTCGCCTCTCGCTGAGAAAGCATATAGACAGCAGGTGCCCGACGCTCTCCTCAAGGCACTGAAGCCGAAGAAGAAAGGCACATGGGCGGAGGTGTTCGGTACGGACAGCTATGCCGACGAGAAGTTCCAGGCATACCATTACGCCAAGTATGTTGAGCAACTGGCCGCGGCAGGCAAGGCCATTTACAATGTGCCGATGTATGTGAATGCCGCTATGGACAGCCGCGGCAGGAAGCCGGGCGAATACCCCTCGGCAGGACCGCTCGCCCACCTTATTAATATATGGAAGTGTGCAGCACCCCACATCGACATCTATGCACCCGACATCTACGACACGGGCTACAAGGACTGGGTAGCGAAATACAAGCGTACCGACAACCCCTTCTTTACACCCGAGGTAAAGTGTGACGGCAACAGTGGCGCAAAGGCTTACTATACATTCGGCGAGACGGATGCCATCAGTTTCAGTCCGTTTGCCCTCGACCAAGCCGACGACAAGGTATGCGGAAACGTAAAAGGTGCATACAGCACCCTCTCCCAGCTTGCGCCGATTCTGCTGCAACAGCAGGGCAAGGGCAAGAACTGGGGAATGCTCTTCAGTCAAGAGGACAAGGAGCGCATCATCACCGACGGCGACGTGGCAATCACGTGCCGCCACTACTTCACACTGCCCTGGGACCCGCGTGCCACCGACGGCAGCAAATGGCCGGAAGGCGGCGGACTCATCGTAAAACTGGCGAAGAACGAATATCTCATGGCAGGAAACGGCATCGTCGTCACCTTCCAGACCACTACGGAGAAACAACAGGCTGAGGAGAAGAAACTCGGTGAGGACGGATTCATCGACAATGGAGGTAATGCCTCACAGAAGAAACCGTCTGCAACCTTCCACGGCAAGCGTATCGGCATCACCTATGTAGACCAGGTGGAGGTGGACAAGGACGGCAACCTCAAGTTCATACGCCGCGACAACGGCGACCAGGACCATCAGGGACGCCACGCCCGCATATCATGCGGCGAGGACAAGATTCTCCATGTCAAGCTGTACGAGTATTAGAACAAAAACATTTCCACCTGTACGGTTGATACAATGGGGCTGTGTAGTGGACGACGTGTCTCACGTCGCAACAGGTTTCGTCTATGATTGTGTGGTGAGACACCGCACCCACTACGTATGCAACGTTCGTGTTTTATCCGAACGTGCATTTTCAACCGTACAGGTCGAAACATTTTCTATCAACCAACAACCCCTTAGCAACCTAATGCAAAACCCTTAGCAACCTAATGCAAAACCCTTAGCAGCCTACTACCAAGCACTAAATACAAGCTTTATTTAATTAAATACAACTTATATTTAGCTAAATACAAGTTAGATTTAGCTAAATATAAGTTAGGCGAAGTAGTTGGTAATAGGTTGCTAAGGGTTTTGCATTAGGTTGCTAAGGGTTTTGTAGTAGGTTGCCAAGGACTTTGTAGTAGGTTACCAAGGACTTTGTAGTAGCCCACTGTGTGTTTCCCAACAGGAC
Organism: Sphaerochaetaceae bacterium; assembly: GCA_963660455.1. GTDB lineage: Bacteria > Bacteroidota > Bacteroidia > Bacteroidales > Bacteroidaceae > Prevotella. The sequence continues at coordinate 8,541 of CAVKZC010000142.1, forward strand.
ACCGTAGCCTCGGCAACATAAGGCTTTATGCCCTGTATACAGGGCAAACATGAAACATTCGGGGCGATGAAACAAACTGAAACGCTGATGCAACAATAATATATCGGCATTAAGAAAC
>CAVKZC010000143.1:0-8579 GCA_963660455.1 Sphaerochaetaceae bacterium
AGGGCTCGTTAGGGACTTGCACCCATTAGACAACACACATGCTAGTCAAACAAAAAGCCTGATGTGTCAAAAGCGACACACCAGGCCATCATAGGGGTATAATCAACGAATCTTATTTTATCAAGTCTACGGAACGCTTCAGGAAAGCGTCGAGGGCTGCACCCTTCAGCATGCCGTTCTGAAGGAGGGCAAGGTCGATGAGCTGGTGTACTACACTGTTGCCCTTGGCATAATCAGCAATGATCTGACTGCGCTTGCCCTTCTCTTCTCCTACCGACTTCTCCGTCTGCTGCAGGTCGTCTTTCTCTGCCTGTGTCACTTCCTCGGGCTTCTTCTTACCCTGCTCCTGACGCAGCACGGCAAGACGTGCCTCCAAACCCTTGATTTCGGCAAGGACAGGCTTCAACGACTCGGCAGTATTACTTTCCGTTTCGGCCAGCACCTTCTTGACGAGGGCATGGTCGGCGTTGAGCACGATGCTGTAGCTGTCCGGCATCTGACCGTAGAAGTTCATGCCTGCCTGGAACTGGCTCATCTGCTTCATACGGCGCATATACTCGTTCTGCGTGATGAGCACAGGCTGGTTCTGCTCACCCAGGGCCTGTACGTCGACAAAGAACTCAGCCTTGTCTATCTTAGGCATCTGCGAGCGGAATACCTCTGACAGGTTGTCACTCTGCTCCTGCGTAAGGTCTGACTTTTTGGCATCCTCCTTTACAATGAGGCGGTCTACGATGTCGCTGTCCACACGTGTAAAGCGGCACTTCTCCAGTTTCTGCTCCAGCATGTTGACCATCGGTGTGTCGAGCTGACCGTCCATGAGCAGTACCGAGTATCCCTTGCCCTTGGCAGCCTCTATATAGGAGTACTGCTCCTCCACGTTGCTGGCATAGAGGTAGACGAGGTTGCCGTCCTTGTCGGTCTGGTTGTCCTTGATGAGGGTCTTGTACTCCTCATAGGTGAAGTGCTTGCCGTCCACATCCTTGAAGAGGGCGAAGTCCTTGGCACGATCGTAGAAGTCTTCCTGCGAAAGCATGCCGTAGTGTATGAAGAGCTTGAGGTCATCCCACTTCTCCTCGTACTCCTTGCGGTCTTCCTTGAAGATGGAGTTGAGCCGGTCGGCTACCTTCTTGGTGATGTAGGTAGAAATCTTCTTCACGTTGCTGTCGCTCTGCAGATAGCTACGGCTCACGTTCAGGGGGATGTCAGGAGAGTCGATGACGCCATGCAGCAGGGTAAGGAACTCGGGGACGATGCCCTCTACCTGGTCGGTAACGAACACCTGGTTACAGTAGAGCTGTATCTTGTTGCGCTGCATGTCGATGTTGTTCTTGATGCGCGGGAAGTAGAGGATACCCGTCAGGTTGAAGGGGAAGTCTACGTTGAGGTGTATCCAGAACAAAGGCTCGTCCTGCATGGGATAGAGCGTGCGGTAGAAGCTCTTGTAGTCCTCATCCTTCAGGGTGCTTGGAGTCTTGGTCCAGAGCGGTTCCACACTATTTATTATATTGTCCTCGTCTGTCTCCACATTCTTGCCGTCCTTCCACTCGGTCTTCTTGCCAAAGGCTACGGGCACTGCCATGAACTTGCAGTACTTGTTGAGCAGTTCCTCTATCTTGCTCTTCTGCAGGAACTCCTTGCAGTCGTCGGCGATGTGGAGGATGATGTCCGATCCGCGCTCTGCCTTGTCGGCATCCTCTATCTCGAAGGCTGGCGAACCGTCGCAGCTCCACTTCACGGCCTTGCTTCCCTCCTTGTAGCTCTTGGTGATGATTTCCACCTTGCTGGAAACCATAAACGAAGAATAGAAGCCCAGACCGAAGTGACCGATGATGGCGTTGGCGTTCTCCTTGTACTTGTCCAGGAAGTCGGTAACACCCGAGAAGGCTATCTGATTGATGTACTTGTCTATCTCCTCCTCTGTCATGCCGATACCGTGGTCGCTGATGGTAAGGGTGCCTGCCTTTTCGTCGAGGGTGATGCGCACTGTCGTGTCACCCGTCTCGCCCTTGAAGTCGCCCTGTGCAGCGAGGGTCTTCAACTTCTGGGTAGCATCCACTGCATTGGAAACCATCTCGCGGAGGAAGATTTCGTGGTCTGAATACAAGAATTTCTTGATGACAGGGAAGATGTTCTCTGTCGTTACTCCAATATTGCCTTTCTGTGCCATAATTGTTACTTTATTTTTTGTTGTTATTATTCCGTTGTCTGCCGAAGGAGTCAACCTCTACGGCATTGTGCTTATTGCAAAGAGTGTGCCAAAAGGGTGCAAAATGTTTCGGTGTATATATGATATGTTTCATTCGGGCATATATGGGCCATTTTTCAAAAGAATGGGTTTGGCTGAAACTTATTTTATTGCTATCTTTGCAATGACCATAAAACTAAAAAGGGCTGCGATTTCTCCTGGAACGCACCCAAACACCTAAGTCAACATGGAAATACAGGAAAGAAACAACAGCATCGTGGCCGACTATTACGACCGCCACTACGAAGAACTGAAAAACTTCGTGGCAACCCGCGTGCTATACAGTGCCGAGACGGAAGATCTGGTACAGAACATATTCATGCGCCTGCTGCAAATGGACGAGATGATAGTCCCCCTGACACTGCCATCACTGATATACACCACAGCGCGCAACCTTATACAAGACTACTGGCGGCGGAGGAAGAAAGCCGAGGAATACGAACATTATATCAAGAAAGCGGACACTACCGGCAAACTCTTCATTGACGGCGAGTCGGTCTATTCGGCGGTAGAGATAGAAGAACTGCTGGAACAGGGCATCGCCCAGCTCAGCAAGAAGCAGCGCACTATATACAGCTTGAACATCTACGACGGACTGAAGACAAGCGAGATAGCCCTAAAGATGAAGACAAACTATAAAAGTGCAGAAAACCACCTTGGCAGGGCGCGCAAGGCGGTTAGGAATTACATGAGGCAAATGCTGGCATAAGAACGAGGATATGCCAGCACTAAGAAGTATTACTTTTCGCTGACTACGACCTTTACGGGCGAATCCTTCAGCTTTTTCCATCCCTTCATCCATTCATACCAACCCTTTTCGCCCTTCGGGCCATAGCTCTCGTTGGCACTGGTATAGGCAAGGTGGTAAGAGAGACGGTTGCCTTGCGGCTTTACCACTTGCGTAAGGCAGTCCTTGTCGGCTTTCACCTCACTTGACATGTAGGTTTGGGGTACATAGATGCCCAGTCCGACGGTCTCCAACTTGTGTTTGCCGTCATCCTTGCCCGTAGGCCAGTCGGCGCCGAAGCAGGCGCGCAGTCCCTTGCCGTCGGTGTACTCCGTGGAGTTCTTCACATTGATAAGTCCGGTGGCGAAGAGGTATGCGCTGGCATCCTTATTGAAAAACACATCCACATCGAAGTCGCGGTGACCGCCGTAGATTGTATACCTGATAGTTGCATTGACGGGGCGCATACCAGGAGCAGGCACCCATCCGTTGTCCACCAGCTCCACAATGGCACGCACTGGACCTTCGGCTATGACACGCTGCTCACGATAACGCACGCTGTCAAGCAACAGGGGGCGTGTACCGTCCCATCCGCGGAGGGCACCCAGTCCGTAGGTATTGCCCACCCACAGCACATCGTCGCCAGAACCGGCAGCCTTCTGCTCTTCGGAGGGATAAAACTGGGTATCCTTTATCACAAGTCCTTTGTTCTCCTTGCCGTAAAGGTCGATGGTCTGACGGTTGTCGAAATACACACGCATGGCAACGAGGTCGCTCTCGAAGCACACACCATGCGAATGGACATAATGGTAAGGGTCGCGCGTCTTCTTGTCAAAGGCGATGCTGCGCAGATAGATGTCCTGCTGGTTCTTGCCGAGTTTCTTGTTGCGGCTGGGCAGTACGAGTTCGGCAAAGGTACGGGCAGGATATTCCGCCTGTTTGCCGGTATCATACAACTTTACCGTATAGACCTTGGTCTGCTTCTTGTCCAAATCGGAAAGGAAGCACACCTGGTCGGCCTGACAGTCGCGGTCGGTATCATCCAACTGCGATGCCACCTCCTTACCTTCAGCGTCTGTCACCACCACACGGTTCACATCGATCGCTATGCCGGAAATGTCCAGCACGACAGGTTCGTCGGTTCTTGCCTCACGCAGGGGGTTGGACACCGTCACACTCAATGTCTTTTCTTCGGCATTTGCTGTCGTCACGGACAGCAGACTCGCCACCAACAATATAAAGCACATATTCTTCTTCATCAGATATTAACCTTTTTTGTTGCTTTTCTTCTTTAGTTGCAGTTGTGGTATCTTCAGTTGCTGACCGGGCTGCAGCGTACGGGTGCCATTGAGGGCTTCCACATAACATTCCATGCCTTCACCCAGGTATATGCGACTGAGGCTCTGCAATGTCTGGCCTTTCTTCACCACTACGGTCTTCGCCACGCCCACGATGCGGTAGGCACCTGTGCGCACACGGGGGTCAGCATCGTACTTGTCCTGTGAAACTGAAGTCTTCTCCTTTTCCTGACTTACAGTATTCTTGGGAGTGCTCTTCGTCTTGGCTGCAACAGTGCTGTCCTTTTCAGAACTGGCTTCCTTCATTTCTGCTTTCTCTGCCTTTGCCACGGCCTCACTGGCCTGCACCATGCGCGCACTGTCCTCCTGACTCTTGCGGCGTATCTCGTCGGCCTGTATATCGCGGGGCTTTGCCTTGGGCACAGAGCGACGGTGTGTGGTTTCATACACCTTCAACTGGTTGGCCAGCAAATTGCGCTCCGTCTTCATCTTCCCGTAGCTGAAGCAAATCCAGCCAATGCCGACCAACAGTGCAACGAGCACTGCTGCAGAAAGGGGAATAACCCAGCGCGGCATACTGAAATAGCGTTTAGGGTCGGCAGTGTCGTCGGAGGTGTCGCCCATAACGTTCTCCTTGTCTTCTTCATACGTCTCTTCGGCTGAAGAAGAACTTTCGGTTTTTTCCTGTCGGTCATCATCATGCCCTGAGACTTCTACAACAGTTGTTGTCTCTGCAGGAGCTTCCGTGTCAGGTGTCTCTGAAGTCGGAACGGGACATGGCTGCACATCCGACTGCGACAAACACTCCTCCTGTTCCGGTGTCTCCGGCTGTATGGGTTGTTCAGCGACAAGCGTTAACTCTTCCTTTTGTTCGGCAACAGTTTCCTTCCCCCCATCGTCGGAGGTCTCTTCCTTCTCACTGGTATGCTTCTCTGAAACGACACAGCCGGGAAGGACGATGACCTCATCTGTTGCGTAGTCCACAATATCCTTGGATGCGGGTGTAGGCACCATGTCTGCCGCATTAAGGACGTTCTGCTCTTCATCGTCTACCGTAAAATCGATACCGCCAACACGGGATGGCGTTTCCTTGGCAGCGGATACAACGGCATCCTCATCAGCGATGGATTCCATTTCTTCAGCTACAACCTCGGAAGAGAACTTTTGGTCAATTTCCGAGAAATCGACTCCATCGTTGACCACCACCGTCTCAAACTGGGAGAAAGGCTTGTTCACGATTTCCTTAAGGATGCTGTCGGGAGTAAAGCTTATTTTCTCCCTGCCGCCGATGACAATCCGTTCGCCGGTATTGACATCGATACTCTCGCGGTCCTTTACGGTCATTACCTTGAAAGTACCAAGCCACCTTATCTTCAGAAGTTTATCCGACTCCAGAGACGTGCTCGCCACATCAAACATCTGTCTGATGAAGGCTTCGGCTTCAGCCTGCTTCAAGCCGCTCTTTTCGGCAAGGGCCTGTGCCAATATGGAGATACTCGACCTACTGCTCATCGTCCATTCCTCCATTCTTTAGTTTTTCCTTGATAGAACCTACCGGACGGAACCCCAACACCAGTTTGGGAGGCACCAACTGGCGCTTCTTGGTGGTAGGGTTCACGACCACGCGCTCCATGCGTTTCTTGACCTCAAAGGTGCCGAAACCGGGAAGGGCCACAGGCTCTCCCTCTTCAAACTGAACGATCATGGCATCTATGGCCTTTCTTACCAGTTTCTGGGTATCCTCTTGCGAGTAACCTGTTTTACGGGCAAGTTCTGCGATGTATTCCTTGTTGTTCATATCATTTCAGCATATAAGTCGAACTCGTCGCTCGACGTTATCTTCACGTCATAGAAGTTGCCTATTCTCAGTCGCTTCGTGGCCTTGACCAGCACCTCGGGGTCTACCTCGGGTGAGCAGAACTCACTACGCCCTACGTAATAGTCGCCTTCCTTACGGTCTATGATGATTTTCATAGTTTGACCAACCTTGGCTGCTTCCACATCGGTACTGATGTCCTGTTGGAGAAGCATCAACTGGTTGAGACGTTTCTGCTTCACTTCTGCCGGCACATCGTCCTCATAATGAGCAGCACTGTAGGTTCCCTCTTCCTCTGAATAGGCAAAGGCACCCATCCGCTCAAACCGTGCCCAGCGCACAAACTCCATCAGTTCCTCGAAGTCCTGTTCAGTCTCGCCGGGGAAGCCCACCATGAGCGTGGTGCGCAGATGGATGCCGGGCACCCGTTCACGGATGGCGGTGATGAGCTGCATGGTCTCCTCTTTGCTGACGTGGCGGCGCATACGTGTGAGCATGTTGTCGCTGATGTGCTGCAGGGCGATGTCGAGATAGTTGCATACATTCGGCTTCTCGCGCATCACGTCGAGCAAGTCCATCGGGAACTGGTTGGGATAGGCATAGTGCAGACGTATCCATTTCACGCCGGGGATATCGGCCATGGCACTTACCAGTTCGGTGATATGGTGCTTGCCGTCGATGTCTATGCCGTAATACGTCAGTTCCTGTGCTATGATCTGGAACTCCTTCACGCCGTCGGCCACAAGCGACCGCACCTCGTCCAGTATTTCGTCCATGGGGCGACTCACATGCTTGCCGGTAATGACCGGGATGGCACAGTAGGCACAATGGCGGTCGCATCCTTCGGCTATCTTGATGTAGGCATAATGGTGGGGGGTGGTAAGATGGCGTTTGCCGTCGCACGAAGCGATGTCGGCCTTGCCCAATTCGCCCAGCAACTGCTTGTAGTTGAACTTGCCGTAGAACTTGTCCACCTCGGGTATCTCGTTCTCCAGTTCGTCCTTATAACGCTGCGAAAGGCACCCCATGACATAGAGTCGGTTGAGTTTGCCTTCCTGCTTGCGCTGTACAAACTCAAGGATGGTGTCAATGCTTTCCTGCTTGGCGTCCTCGATGAAGCCGCAGGTATTGATGACGGCTATTTCGCCCTGCGGGCGTTTGGGGTCATGGACGCAATGGTAACCGTTGGCTTCAAACTGCTTCATCAGCAGTTCGCTGTCCACGAGGTTCTTGGAACACCCCATGGTAATGATGTCGATTTCGTTTTTCTTCACTACTTTTCTGCTTTTCATTTATGACGGGTAACACCGTCTAAAGAAGAAGTTTTGCTATTCGTGTATTTTTTTGTAGGGAAAGGGCGGGCACAGTCAATGCCTTACTTGAACAGGGAGTCAACGAACTCCACCTTGTTGAAGAGTTGCAGGTCTTCCATCCCCTCGCCCAGTCCGATGTACTTGACAGGCACCTTCAACTGGTCGGATATTCCGATGACTACCCCACCCTTTGCCGTACCGTCGAGCTTGGTGATGGCCAGCGAAGTGATGTTGGTGACGGCAGAGAACTGCTTCGCCTGCTCGAAGGCGTTCTGTCCGGTACTGCCGTCAAGCACGAGCAGTACTTCATCGGGAGCCTCGGGAAGCACTTTCTTCATAACTTCCTTTATCTTCTTCAACTCGTTCATCAGTCCCACCTTGTTGTGCAGACGCCCTGCCGTGTCGATGATGACAACATCAGCCCCGTTGGCCTTGGCACTCTGCAATGTGTCAAAGGCCACAGAAGCCGGGTCGGACCCCATCTGCTGCTTGATGACAGGCACTCCCACACGCTCGCCCCAGATGCATATCTGCTCTACTGCCGCCGCACGGAATGTGTCGGCTGCGCCAAGATACACCTTCTTTCCGGCTTTCTTAAACTGATAGGCGAGTTTGCCGATGGTGGTGGTCTTGCCCACACCGTTCACACCCACTACCAGGATGACATAGGGCTTGTGGTCGGCTGGGAGATTCCAGTCTTCGTTGTCCACGGAGTGGTTCTCCTCGAGGAGCGAGGCTATCTCCTGGCGCAGGATGCCGTTCAACTCGGATGTAGAAACATACTTGTCGCGCGCCACACGCTCCTCTATGCGCCGTATTATCTTCACGGTAGTCTCCACGCCTACATCCGACGTGATGAGTACCTCCTCCAGGTCGTCAAGGACATCGTCGTCTACCGTCGACTTGCCAGCCACGGCACGAGCGAGTTTGCTGAAGACACTCTCCTTTGTCTTTTCCAGACCTTTGTCGAGCGTTTCTTTTTTCTTGCTGCCAAATAAACCGAATATTCCCATAAAATCTTTTTGTTATTGTGTCTGCAAATTTAGGAAAAAAATCTGAGATACAAGCCTATATGTATAAAAAAATAGCCTATAGGCATGTTCACACCCTACACTACAAACAAAAATGAGGTTGCAAATCTTGCGATTCGCAACCTCACTCAATATATATTTCAGAT
>CAVKZC010000144.1:0-8560 GCA_963660455.1 Sphaerochaetaceae bacterium
GTTGCAAGCAAGAGTGTCGCCCTGAAAGGGCAAAAGCGCTACCGCAATCAGCATATAATAGCGCTTTTGCCCTTACAGGGCGCACGTTAATATCCCAATCACCCAGGGTGTTGCCCTGGGCTATGCGCTTTTGCCCTTTCAGGGCGTGCAGGGGAAATGTATTAGCTTTTTCAATTATCACTTATCAATCAATTATCCCTTACCAATCATGCTTGAGCTTACGCCCCATGGAAGAGATATTCCTCTTGTATCTTGGCGGTGAGACGAGTGAATAGCTCGTTCACCAGTCCGTCAGCCACTTCCAGGGCATGGTTGAGCAGTTTGTCGGAGAACTCCTGCAAGAGGTCGTGTGCCTTCATCGGACTCTCCTTGTAGATGCGCAGATATTCTGCCTCCATCTCCTTCTGTCGCTGGTCGTTCTCAGCCTCCAACTTGGCATAAGTCTCCTTGATGATGGGAGCGAAGGTGTTGTAATCGGTCATGCCCAAGGTCATCACCTTGCGGAAACGCCAGTAGGCGATGTTGTCGTCGCAATGACCGCTGCCCTGGCGAGTGTATGCCTCGGGATAAGACCATACGCCCTGGTAAAGAGGAAGGAAGACGCTGAGGTCGCCCATTCCGAACGCCACATAGCGAATGTGACCGATGTCGTTTGGCAGGTCGGGGCGCACCTGTATGATGTGAGTCTGCGTGGTACGGAAGATGGATACGGGGCGATAAGGTTCCTTGCCGTTCTCGTGCAGATAGGGGTCGTGGTCGGTGTTGTCGTAATGGAAGCGGAACGCCTTGCGGAGGTCTTGTAAGGAAATCTTGTGTGCCGCCTCGGCAAAGACGGGGAAAGTATTCTTCGTGACATCGTTCTGGATGGCAGGCGAGAACATCTGCTGCAAGCCCCATACACGCGGATAGTTATAGGTGGTGTCGAGTTTCTCGTCACGGGCGTAAGCCTCGTGGAAGTCGAACTTAGCCTTGCCGTCCTTTCCTTTCTCGGCATCGGGGGCATCGGGATAGTAAAGCCCGTTCTTCTCGGCAAACTCTATCAGGTCGGGAGCAGCCATGAAGTTGTCCTTGTCCTCCGGGTCGTAGTCACGGAAGCGGCTCTGGTTGCCGGTGACGAAATATCGGTCTTTCGGCATGCGGCAAGCCAACCAACGGTGGCCGCAGGCATTCTCCAGATACCAAATCTCCTTATCGTCCACGAAACCGATGCCAAAGCCCTCGGCAGAACCATATTTCTCGATGAGCATACCCAGTCGGGCGGCTCCCTCGCGAGCCGTGCGAACGTAAGGCAACACGATGTTGTAGGTGCAGTTCTCCGCCACACCGTTCTCCACATAAGGGTCGAAGCTCAAGGCTTTCTCAGAAGAGAAGATGGTCTCCGTGCTGCTCATGCCCACGCCGGCGGTATTGAATCCTGCGCTTCCCCACTCACCGGGGAACTGATAGTCGGGCAATCCTGTATAGCCCAACGTCTCGCTGGGCAGGGGGCAACGGAACTTGCTATCCTTGGCAACAAACTCGGTAGGTCCGTGCTTCGTGTCCTCGTGCACCTCGATGTTGATAGCCATCAAGGCATCGAAGTCGCTGGAGCGACACAGATACTTGGCGCCATCGGCACTCTGTTCCTCACCCACGATAATCGTAGTACATTCTGATGGCAGTTGGCTCTTCCTGGGCTCCACTGTCTGGCATTTTTCCTTTTCCATCATATAGTTTTCTCCATTATAAGATTTCGGTGCAAAGTTACACTTTTCTCCCGACAATGGTGACGTTCTGCTTTCTCTTTTATAAATCTTTATCCTTTCTGCAAGTGCTTCATCTCGTGACCTCCCCACGTAGTGTCCTCTACATACTCGAAGCCGAGCCTCCTGTAAAGAGTTTCGGCCTTGGAATTGCCCTTGTCCACCAGCAAGCCCGCTGCAGGAATCCCCTTCTCCTTGCCGCGCTCAATGGCAGCCTGGAGTAAACGGGTGGCTATGCCCATGCCGCGGAAAGTCTTGTCTACACAGAGGCTGTCTATGTAATACTCGCCGGCCGCTGTCTCGTCATCCATGCCCGAGTAGTCGATGCCGAATGCCTCCCTTGCCGCCTCCACGAAGCGTTGGCGCAGTGCGCGCAGCATGCCTCCGTCGTATGCCACGCAGATGCCGGCGAGCAAGCCGTCCGACGCTATGGCTACCAGAGTGTTCCGGTAACTGTACTGACTGTCTTCCATCTCCACCAACCTTGTCATCATGCGGTGGAAATCGGCAAGTGTGTGTTGCTCTCCTGCAAAGTTCTGGCAACATTCGTGGTTCATCGCTTCCATGATGAGCGACGCTATCTGTGGAGCCATTCCTGGTTCCGCGTTCCCTATCCTTATATCCATTTTCGTTAATTTACATTCCGGTCCTGCAATCTGCCGACAAAGATAGTGCATTTCGACGTCAAAGCAAAACAAAAGTCCGTTTTTGTGCAGAATGCGTTTTGTAAATCTCCCGAAACGAAAAAATAACAACCCTTTCCTTCGCTTACTCATTTTTTTACAGTACCTTTGCAGCATAATACGAAAGAGACTTTCATGAACAGTACAATCAAAGAATATGAGGTGATGGCTCCCGTCGGTTCGCGCGAGTCGCTGTCTGCAGCTATCCAGGCCGGAGCCGACTCCGTATACTTCGGTATAGGAAAGCTGAATATGCGTTCCCACTCGGCCAACCATTTCACCATACAGGACCTGCGCGAGATTGCCGCTACCTGTAACGGGCACGGCATCAAGACCTACCTCACGGTGAACACCATTATCTACGATGAGGACATCGCCACGATGCGCGAAATCATCGATGCAGCCAAGGAGGCGGGCATCTCTGCCGTCATAGCCAGCGATGTGGCCGTGATGGCCTACTGCAACGAGGTGGGCATGGAGGTGCACCTCTCCACCCAGTTGAACATCTCCAACATCGAGGCCCTGAAGTTCTATGCACGTTTTGCTGACGTGTCGGTATTGGCCCGCGAACTGAACATGGACCAGGTAAAGCACATTCATGAGGAGATAGAGCGCCAGGACATACGCGGCCCCAGAGGTCAGCAGATACGCATAGAGATGTTCTGCCACGGTGCCCTGTGTATGGCCGTATCGGGCAAGTGCTACATGAGTCTGGCCAACGCCAACCGCTCTGCCAACCGTGGCGAATGCGTGCAGATATGCCGCCGCAGCTACACTGTTACTGACAACGAGACGGGCAACCAACTGGAGATAGACAACAAGTACGTGATGAGCCCCAAGGACCTGAAGACCGTCCGCTTCATAGACCGCATGATGGATGCAGGCGTGAGGGTATTCAAGATAGAGGGGCGCGCCCGCGGCCCGGAATACGTCTATACGGTAGTAAAATGTTATAAGGAGGCCATTGCCGCCGTGCTCGACGGCACCTTCACCGAGGAGAAGAAGGACGGTTGGGACGAGAGACTGGCCGCTGTCTTCAACCGTGGTTTCTGGGACGGCTACTACCAGGGACAGACGCTCGGCGAATGGAACAAGCACTATGGGTCGGTGGCCACGGAGAAGAAAGTGCTCGTGGGCAAGGTGGTAAAATACTTCTCCAAGCTCGGTGTGGCGGAAATTGCCGTTGAGGCATCCGAGATAGCACAGGGCGAGAAACTGCTCATTACGGGCAACACCACCGGCGTGATGTACCTGAATGCCGATGAGATACGCTACGAACGCAAGGCTGTAGACGTGGCAAGACAAGGATGGAGGGTGTCCGTCGCCGTGCCTGACAAGGTAAGGCCCAACGACAAGCTCTTCAAACTCATTACCGTAAACGAAATAAAGGAAATAAAATAATGGCAACAATCAATGAATTGCAAGATGAAGTGATAGAGGAGTTTCAGGACTTCACCGACTGGATGGACAAATACCAGATGCTCATAGACCTGGGCAACGAACTGGAACCTCTCGACGAGAAATACAAAAACGAGCAGAACCTCATAGACGGATGTCAGAGCCGCGTGTGGCTGCAGTGCGACTATGTGGACGGCAAGCTCGTGTTCACAGCCGACAGTGATGCACTTATCGTGAAGGGCATCATCGCCCTCCTTATCCGTGTGCTGAGCGGACACACGCCCGGCGAGATTATGGATGCAGACCTGTACTTTGTGGAGAAGATAGGACTGAAGGACCACCTCAGTCCTACGCGCAGCAACGGACTGCTGGCCATGATCAAGCAGATACGCATGTATGCCCTGGCCTACAAGACCAAGGAGGAGAAATAAGGAGCCAATACGAAACCGACAATGCGCAAACTCAGAACGATAGAGATGAACCGCCTCAGTCTGGAGGAGTTCAAGGAAGCGGAGAAGCTGCCCCTGACGGTGGTTCTCGACGATGTGCGCTCTCTGTACAACGTGGGGAGTGTGTTCCGCTCGTGCGATGCTTTCCGCGTGGAGGCGGTATACCTGTGCGGTATCACTGCCACGCCGCCCCATCCCGAGATCCACAAGACGGCCCTTGGCGGTGAGGACAGCGTAGACTGGAAATACTTCAAGACGACAGAGGAGGCCGTGGAGGAACTGCACCGCAACGGCCGGTTCGTGTACAGCATAGAACAGGTAGAAGGTTCCACCAAACTACAAGACCTGTCCGATGCCCACAACAAGCTTTCCTCCCTCCCCACAGGCTACGCTGTCATCTTCGGCAACGAGGTGAAGGGCGTGAAACAGGAGGTGGTGGACATGAGCGACGGATGCCTCGAAATACCGCAGTTCGGTACCAAACACTCACTGAACGTCAGTGTCACAGCCGGCATCGTGGTATGGGAGTTTGCCCGACTGCTCAAACTGTAACCAAGCCAAACCAAGCCAAACCTAATAACCCGAGAGAATATGAAACAGACAGTACAGATAAGGTGTAAGAACAACGGCAGTAAACTGACCGTCGAGACAGGCAGCACGCTTAACGACATCTACCGCACTTCGGGATTGCAGATGGAGTACGGTCCCATATCGTGCAAGGTAAACAACAAGGTGGAAGGACTGCGTTACCGCGTGTACACCAACAAGGACGTGGAGTTTCTCGACATGACTTCCTCCTCAGCCTCACGGGCCTACACACGCACACTCTTCTTCGTGCTCTGCAAGGCGGTGGAAGATCTCTATCCCGCCACCGACGTAATCATCGACATCCCCGTGTCCAACGGTTTCTATGTGGACGTGCGCTTGGGGCGCGAGTTGACCGAAGCGGATGTGGATGCCATCCGTGGCCGCATGCAAGACATCGTGGCCGCAAAGATGCCGATACGCCGCTACATGGTGCCCACGGAGGATGCCATCGCCCTCTTCGAGGAGAAGGGCGATGTGGAGAAGGTGAAACTGCTGAAGACATCCGGATCCATCTACACCACTTATTATAAGATAGGTGAATATGTGGACTACTATTACGGTACGCTGCTCACCAATACTTCGCAGCTCTATCTCTTCGGCCTGGAGAAATACTATGAGGGCATGCTGCTGCGCATCCCGTCGCGCAAGGACCCTTCCATGCTGGGCGTACTGACCCGGCAGGACAAGATGTTCGACATCTTCCGCGAACACCACCGCTGGCAGGGCATTCTCGGTGTACGCACCGTCGGCGACTTCAACGAGGCGATAGATGCCGGTCACACTACCGACCTCATCAATGTGAGCGAGGCACTGCAGGAGAAGAAGATAGCACAGATAGCCGAGGAAATAGCACAGCGTCAGGGCATCAAACTGGTATTGCTTGCCGGACCGTCATCATCGGGAAAGACGACATCGTGCAAACGGCTCTCCATCCAACTGGCTGTCAACGGACTGAAACCGCTTCAGATTTCGCTCGACGACTATTTCGTGGACCGTGAACGGACACCTAAGGACGAGAACGGAGAATATGACTACGAGAGCATCTATGCCCTTGACCTCCAGCTTATCAACGAGCAGTTCAACGCTCTCTTCCGCGGAGAGGAGGTGGAACTGCCCAAGTACGACTTCCAGACGGGCAAGAGCCGTAAAAGCGGCAAACGACTGAAGATGCAGCCCAACAACGTGCTGGTAGTGGAGGGCATCCATGCCCTGAACCCCGAACTGACTTCGCAGATTCCCGCCGAACAGATATTCCGTGTCTATGCTTCGGCACTCACCACCATCTTGCTGGACAACCACAACTATATTCCCACTACCGACAACCGTATGTTGCGGCGCATCATACGCGACAACAAGTACAGGGGTGTAAGTGCCCAGGAGACGATACACCGGTGGCCGTCTGTAAGGGCAGGCGAGAACAAGTGGATATTCCCCTATCAAGAAAATGCCGATGCCATGCTCAACACGGCGATGCTCTACGAACTGGCTGTCATCAAGACACAGGCAGAGCCTTTGCTGGAGCAGGTGCCCGAGAACTGCGAAGAATACGCTGAGGCTTACCGCCTCCTGAAGTTTCTGAGATATTTTAAGGGCATCCCCTACAACAATCTGCCGCCCACCTCACTGCTGAGGGAATTCTTAGGCGGCAGCTCGTTCCATTACTAAACACTCGCAAGCTGCTACAACTTGCTGCCGTAACACAGGTCGCCGGCATCGCCGAAGCCCGGCACGATATACTTGTGCTCATTCAGTCCCTCGTCTATGGCAGCACACCAGATGGTGGTCTTGTCGCCGGGGAAGGTGTTCTGGATGTGTTCTATGCCTTCAGGTGCAGCCAGCACACACGCCACGTGGATATGCTTCGGGGTTCCCTTGGTGAGGATGGCCTTCATGCCCATCTCCATACTGATACCAGTAGCGAGCATGGGGTCGGCAATGATGAGCGTCTTGCCTTCTACCTCGGGCGTAGCCAGGTATTCTATGTGTACACCCACCTCGGTATGCGCCTCGTCGGTATACTCCCTGTAAGCACTCACAAAGGCATTGCCCGAGTGGTCGAAGACATTGAGAAATCCCTCATGGAAGGGCAGTCCTGCGCGGAAGATGGTTCCCATCACCACACGGTCGGTAGGCAGGTTGACGCTTGCCACACCCAACGGCGTGGTGACTTGCTGTGCCTCATAGTCGAGCGTTTTCGAAATCTCGAAGGCTTCGTATTCGCCTATGCGCTTGATGTTGTTGCGGAAGAGAAGGCGGTTCTTCTGATATTCACAGTCGCGCATCTCGGCCAGGTATCGGTTGATGATGGAGTTTTGTTTGCTTAGGTTTACAATCTTCATAGTAGTAAAGTTTTTATGCAAAGTTAATGCAAAAAAGGTAAACATGCAAAACATTCTGCCCGTTTTTGTAGAATTACAGGCGAAAAGCATGGCTTTGTACACAAAAAGACGTACTTTTGCATGCAGTAACTCATCCATACAAGAGACAAGAACAATATGGGAAGAAGAAAGAATAATACAAGTGTGACGGGCCAACTGGCAGGGGCGTTGGTCGTCCTCGTCGTGGCATGCTGCTGGTTTGGTCTGCGCAAGGCATCGGCACCGGCCGTCGCCCAGGAAACCGCCAAGACGGAAGTAAGCAACACGCCAGAGGCAAACGATGCCGACTCACAAGACCAAGGCTCTGCCGCAGGGCAGGATGCTACGGATGCACAGACAGCAGACGATGCCTACGAGATACCGCGCAACGTCAGCATGAAAGCACCCGAACAAAGGTTGGTGCGCTATGCCTATACCACCTCTTATAATAAGGACACACGCTGCCCCAACTGGGTGGGGTGGGCACTGACGGCTGCACACACCGACGGCGAGTATGCCAGAGGCGGACACAAGTTTATCGAAGACACCGACGTGCCCGAGCCAAGGGCTGCCTACTACGACATCCGCGAAAGTGAATGCGGCTATCAGCGCGGGCACATGTGCCCCGCTGCCGACAACAAGTGGGCATACAAAGCCCAGAAGGATGCCTTCCTCATGACTAACATCTGTCCGCAGAACGGCAACCTGAACCAGCGCGACTGGAAATACCTCGAGGAGGCGTGCCGCGACTGGGCCATCAAGTACGGGAAGATTTACATCGTGGCAGGTCCCGTGTTTCGCAGCAAGTCCTACCGCACGGTGGGCGAGCACCGTGTCGCCGTGCCCGATGCCTTCTTCAAGGTAGTGATGACGCTGGGCAAGGACAACCGCCAGCCCAAGGCCATCGGGTTCATGTACGAGAACCAGTCGGGACACCGCAAGATGCAGGAGTATGCCTGCACCGTGGATGACGTGGAAAAAGCTACAGGACTTGACTTCTTCTACCAGCTCGACGACACGGTGGAAAACAGGATAGAGGCGCAGTGCAACCTTTCGGCATGGTAATCTGCGGAAAAGGCATTTGCAAAGTCTACGTGTCAAAAAGGCAAGCTGAAAAGCGGCATTTAGTTTTCTTTAACCTAAAAAGAACTTAAAAGGGGCGAAATGCGCGGGCGAAACTTTGCCGTAAAGCATATTTTTCGTAACTTTGCGGCGATTTAGAAAAGAGTAATTTTCAACTTAAATACATTTAAACAAAATGGCAAAGTTAGATTTAACAAAGTATGGCATTACAGGTGCTACTGTAATCGCTCACAATCCTTCTTACGAGCAGTTGTTCGAGG
>CAVKZC010000145.1:0-8421 GCA_963660455.1 Sphaerochaetaceae bacterium
AACCTTCATGGAATTTACTATACAAGTCGTTTTTTCGAACACGAATCCCACGAATTCCACGAATCTTTATTCTCCCCGCGAATCTTTATTCTCCCACAGACCTCACAGAACCCACAGATTTTTTCAACCGTACAGGTCGAAGAATTTCGTAAAACTAAGTAATCGTAAAAACAAGTTGGTACATTTCCCAGCACGCCCTGTTGGTACATTTCCCCAGCACGCCCTGAAAGGGCAGAAGCGCCTAGCCCAGGGTATCACCCTGGGCTAGGCGCTTCTGCCCTTTCAGGGCGCGTTGCAACGTACTGGCAGGAATTTTCAGTGATACGCAAAGAACGAGGGTATGCGACCAATATCACACACCCTCGTTCTTAACTTCCGAATATATTTGCAAAGGTTGTTTTTGCTGTGTATATGTCCCTGCGTAAAGGACAGCAGAATAGCGCGTTTAAGAGTAACGGATAATCTGACCGGGAGTCAGCTTCTTGTCCTTCTTGTAACCATTGAGGTTGCATATCTTCTCTACGCTTACGCCACGCTTTTCTGCAATGGAACTGATGGTTTCACCATACTTAACCTTGTGGTAGAGCTTCTCGCTACCGTTGCTGGCCTCGTAACGTCCAACCGAACCGCCGTTAACCTCTTCGCGAGTATAGCCTCCGTTGCCCACTTTGCCTCGTGTAGCATTGGCTTCCATACCCTCGCTCTCGTATGTGTCGCGGTTGAAGTCGTAGAAGTCGCCCACCACATCCTGGTTACGGAAGTCGAAAAGCAGAGCCGGATTGAGCGCTACACCGCAAAGGCGTGTCTCGAAATGAAGGTGCGAACCGGTACTTCTTCCCGTGTTGCCACCCAGACCGATTACTTCGCCAGCCCTTACTTCCTGTCCCTCGCTTACGAGTTGGGCAGAGAGGTGACCATAAATCGTCTCCAGGCCGTTGCCGTGTCTGATGACAATGTATTTACCGTATCCGCCGCCCTCATATCTCACAATGCGCACCTTGCCGGAGAAGGCTGAGCGTATGGAGTCACCGATGTAAACTTTGATGTCAAGACCTTTGTGGTTGCGTCCGAACTGTGAACGGTAGCCAAAGTTACTTGTCACTACGCGGCTCGGAGTAGGCATACAGAAATGGCGCAGGTCGATGCGGAAATGCTCAGGGAGGGAAGTAGCCTTGTGCGCGTACTTGTTGTTGAAGTCTTCGTAGAGTTCAGCTGCCGGATTTTCACGCTCTTCCATAGTGCGGTAGTGCGAAACGGCCAGCGTGTCGAGCGACTTCATTCTGTGGTCTACCGGTGCCTGGCGGGCCAAGAGGTCCTGCGCAGACATTGGCAGGGCGGCTAATGTCAAAAATGCGGTTACTGCTATCTTACTTATCTTGTTTTTTAAGCTCATATCTTTTTAGTTCTTGGCTCCCAAGTTTGCTGCTCTCCTTGGCTTAAAAGCGGTGGCTTTTATGATGAAAAGTGCCAAGGCAAAGGCCTTGAAAGTTACGTTTTGTTATATAGACGTTGCAAATATAACAAAAATAATTCAGAAAGCCTATGATGTTAACAATATTTTTTCAGTCTTTAACATGTACCCTCCCGTAACCGTACCATGCGTTTCCTATTTATTTATGGGGGATTCCGCCCGATAATGCTACAAAAAGAGCGAATATCATTTTAACATTCCTTGGCGCGTATCTCTTTCTCCATGCGCTTGTTTTGTTCTGCTTTCAGCCACCTTAGGATGGCAACAGCCGGCGAATGTCCCATGAAGATTGTCTTCTTCACTTCGGGCGAGGTAAACTGCAGGCAATGACAGTAGGCATCATATAGCTGGTCGGTGTTGATGGTAAATTCTTTGCCGGACGTTTGCCTGATACCGATGATCATCTTGTGCGTGATACGCAGGTCAACATACCTGATGCCTGTAGCACTCTCTATTTCTCCCAGATTACCGAGCAATTCTCTCATCTGCTCCTTGGTGAGTGCTGGGCGTTCTTCCCATACCTTCACCTTCGGTCTTCTGCCCCGTCGTTTGGGCATGTCGGTACTTGAAGAGCCGGCATTAACCATAGTGGTATTTGAAGTGCCGGTGCCTTGTATGTTGACAGCACCGAACAGTTCTCCTTCCTTAGAATCTTTTGTAGCGTCCATGTCTTGTTGTTTTTAGCTGATGGCTGCCCAGTTGATGTTGGTCTTTTTCAGTTCCTTGAGGCGGTTCAACAGCATATTGTTCTGTGGCAGACAGCACTGAGGGTCTACGTCTATGACGGCCTGTGCCTCGTTGCGTGCCAGTTGGACAAGCTGTCCGTCGCGTGCTATATTGGCTATTTTCAGGTCGAAGGCCATACCGCTCTGCTGGGTTCCCTCCAAGTCACCGGGACCTCTCAGTTTGAGGTCAGCCTCAGCAATGCGGAATCCGTCATTGGTATCGCACATGATGTCGATGCGCTTGCGGGTGTCTTCGGACAGTTTGAAGCCTGTCACGAGGATACAGTAGCTCTGTTCCGCCCCACGCCCCACGCGCCCCCTCAACTGGTGCAGCTGCGAGAGTCCGAATCTCTGTGCGTCCAAGATAACCATGACGGAGGCATTGGGCACATTTACGCCCACCTCGATGACGGTAGTGGCAACGAGAATCTGTGTCTCTCCCTTCACGAAACGCTGCATCTCCTTTTCTTTCTCAGCGGGTTTCATCTTGCCATGGACCTTGCTGAGACTGAATTCCGGGAAGGCTTCCCGTAGCACATCAAAACCCTCCTCCAGGTTCTTGAGGTCACTCTTTTCGCTTTCCTTGATAAGCGGGAACACGATGTACACCTGTCTGCCGATGTTGATTTGCTTGCGTATGCTCTGGTAGAGCGATGTCAGTTGGGTGTCAAACTTGTGCAGCGTCTGGATGGGCTTTCTTCCCGGCGGCAGTTCGTCTATCACACTGACATCCAGGTCGCCGTAGATGGTCATGGCCAGTGTGCGCGGTATGGGTGTTGCCGTCATTACCAGTATGTGCGGCGGGTTCTCGCTCTTGTTCCACAGACGGGCACGCTGGGCTACACCGAAGCGGTGCTGCTCGTCGATGACGGCCACTCCCAGGCGTGCGAAGAGTACGGGATCTTCGAGGATGGCATGCGTACCGACCAGTATCTTGATGTCTCCGCTTACGAGACCGTCGAGGATGGCTTTCCGTTTCTTGCCCTTCACCATGCCGGTGAGCAGTTCTACACGTATGTCCATGCCTTCCAGAAAGTCGCAGATAGTCTTCAGGTGCTGTTCAGCCAGAATCTCGGTGGGTGCCATCATGCATGCCTGGAACCCGTTGTCGAGGGCAATGAGCATGGTCATAAGAGCCACGAGGGTTTTGCCGGAGCCCACATCTCCCTGCAACAAACGGTTCATCTGTTTGCCGTTGCACATGTCAGCGCGTATCTCGTGCATCACCCTTTTCTGTGCTCCCGTCAGTTCGAAAGGCAGGTTGTGTGTATAGAAGTCGTTGAACACATCGCCCACCCGGTTGAAGATGTACCCACGGTATTTGCGCCGCTGGTCGCTCGCATACCTTAATATATTCAGTTGCACGTAGAACAGTTCCTCAAACTTGAGGCGCACCTGCGCCTTCTGCATCTCCTGGTGGGAATGGGGATAGTGGATGAAGCGGAACGCACTGTCGCGCGAGATGAGGTGCAGGCGCTCGGTAATGAAGGGCGGCAGAGTCTCAGGCAGCTCAGGCAGTTTTTCCACCAATGTCTTTGTTATTTTTTCGATGGAGCGTGATGTCAGTCCGAACTTCTTCATCCTCTCCGTCGTGCCGTAATAAGGCTGCATACCCATCTCCGACAGTTGCAGTTTGCTGGCATCGTCCATGTCGGGGTGGGCAAACTGGTATCTACCGTTAAAGACGACGGGCTTGCCGAAGACAATGTATTCCGTGTTGACCTTATAGGTATTGTACACATATTGTGCTCCACGAAACCATACCAAGTCTACCACACCGAATCCGTCGGAGAAGTGCGCCACGATGCGCTTGTTACGCTTGCCCGTGTCAAACTCCTCGAAACTGAGTATCTTTCCTTTAATCTGCACGAAGGGCATCTCAGAGGTCAACTCGCTGATATGGTACACCTTGGTGCGGTCCACATACTTGTACGGGTAGTATTCCAGCAGGTCGCCATAGGTATTGATACCGAGCTCCTTGCTCAGTATCTCTTTTCTCTTGGGACCCACGCCGGGCAGGTACATGATGTCTTGGTCCAGGATGCTACTCATGTGACAAGATAGCTTCGGCCACCTTGAGGTCGAAGGGTGTGGTGATCTTTATGTTTTCGCGGTTTCCCTCCACCATGGCCACCTGGCAGCCCAGGCT
This sequence comes from Sphaerochaetaceae bacterium, assembly GCA_963660455.1. Classification (GTDB taxonomy): domain Bacteria; phylum Bacteroidota; class Bacteroidia; order Bacteroidales; family Bacteroidaceae; genus Prevotella. Next base: position 4,346 of record CAVKZC010000145.1, read on the forward strand.
TTCCACCACGGAGGCATCATCGGTAAAGTGCTCTTTGTATCCTTGGTTGAAGGCTTGCTTGGCCAGTGAGATATCGAAGGCTTGCGGGGTCTGCACGATGCGGTAGTCGTCGCGCAGCACGTTCTTCCCTCCACCGCGTTTGTCTATGTAACGCAAGGTGTCGGTAACGGCGTATACGGGTATGGCAGCATACTCTTCGCGTGCCGTCTCGTAGCATTCGACTATGACCTCCTTCGAAACGAAGGGGCGCACGCCGTCGTGTATACCCACCACACCGTCCTCGCCGTCGGGAATGACGGCCAGTCCGTTCTTGGACGACTGGAAACGGGTATCGCCACCGTTTACAACAATGTGGTCGACGCCAAAGTTGTACTTCCTGCACAACTCGTTCCAGTAAGCCTGTTGCGTCTCCGGCAAGACGAGGATAATCTTGAGGCTTCCGTCATATTCACGGAAGCGCTCTATGGTGTGCATCAGTATCGGCTTGCCCGCTATGGGCAGAAACTGTTTCGGGATGTCGTTCCCCATGCGGAGTCCTTTGCCTCCTGCAACGATGATAACGTAGTCCATTTTTTGAGTGATGAGTGATGAGTGATGAATGAAGAGTGAAATACTATTACTTGCTCTCCATCAAGTGTGCGTACTGCATGCCCTTCTGGAGTTTGGCCACCGGTTCATCGCCCACGAAATAGCTCAGGATCTTGTATGCGTAGGGCAGCGTGGCTGCAGGACCTTCGCCCGTAATGACATTGCCGTCTTCCTGGTACAGTTCGCCCGTATACTGTGTACTCTCACCGAAGTAGCGTTCGAACCCCGGCGAGCAGGTAGCCTTCTTGCCGTCGAGGATGCCGGTGCTGGCCAGTACCATGGGCGCTGCGCAGATGGCACCTATTTTCTTGCCAGCCTTGTTCTGGGCAACAAGGGCGTTCCTTACACCCTCGTGGCCGTTGAGGTTGGTACTGCCTGGCAGACCGCCCGGAAGGAGCAGCATGTCGGCATCGGAGAAATCGGGGATGTCCTCAAACACGCAGTCTGCCTTGACAGTGATGCCGTGCGATGTCTCCACCCATTCGCTACCCGTGATGCTTACAGTCTTGATGTCCACGCCACCTCTGCGGAGGATGTCTACCGGTGCCAGGCCTTCTATCTCCTCGAAGCCGTTGGCAAGAAATTCGTATACCTTTGCCATAATTTTATGCGTTTTAGTCGAATTATACAAATTAAATGAGTATTTTTGCAGAATAATAGCTGCATGGAGACATGATGCCTGCGATGTCGTGCCGCAGCAGTCCTGTCCCCTTTGCCGTGCAAATGTAGTAATAATTATTGAAATGACAAAACAAATGGCTGTACAACCTTTGAAATTTGCCATATTCGGAAACGAATACCAGGCCAAGAAGTCTGCTTCCATCAGCAAGATACTCTCTTGCCTGTACGCCAAACGTGCAGAAATTTATGTGGAAAAGGCATTCTACGAGTTTCTGGTCAAGGAACAGCAGTTGGACGTACACGTGGCAGGCGTGTTCGAAGCGTACAATTTCGATGTCGACTATGTCATCTCCATGGGCGGCGACGGCACGTTCCTGAAGGCTGCCAGCAGAGTGGGTGCCAAGGGTACACCCATCATCGGCGTGAATATGGGACGACTGGGATTTCTGGCCGACATCCTGCCGGGCGAGATAGAGAATGCACTGGACAGTGTCTTCTCGGGCGATATACAGATAGAAGACCATGCCGTATTGCAGGTAGTGGCAGAAGGAGGCATCTTAGCTGGTTGTCCTTTTGCCCTCAATGATGTCGCCATACTGAAACGCGACGACGCATCGATGATTTCCGTCCGCACATACGTCAATGACGAGTTTGTCGTTACCTACCAGGCCGACGGTCTCGTTGTCTCAACACCGACGGGGTCTACGGCATACAACCTCTCCAACGGAGGACCTATCATCATTCCGCAGAGTGGCAGTATCTGCATGACACCCGTTGCCCCTCATAGCTTGAACATCCGTCCCATCGTTATCAATGACACGGCAGAGATAACACTCTCTGTGGAAAGCCGCAGCCACAACTACCTGGTGGCGATAGACGGCAGGAGCGAACGCATGACCGAGACAACCAAACTCACCATACGCAAGGCTCCGCATACCGTCAGAATCGTAAAACAGCGCAACCAGCGTTATTTCTCCACACTGAGGGAAAAACTGATGTGGGGTGCCGACCAGCGAGAGAGGTAAACAGTAGCATGTTCAGTTTCGTAAAAATACCGAAATTCAAGTACAGTGCCAAGACCTTGTTGGCTTGGCTGTGGAAGGCTTGGCGGGGCAACCGGCTCCAGGCCGTCCTCAATGCGTCTGTAGGGTTGCTGTCGGTGGGGGTAAGCCTGTTGCAGGTATGGGCGGTAAAGCATGCCATCGATGTGGCCTCCCATGCCGTGGAAGGCAACCTCTACTGGGCTGTGGGTGTGATGGGTATACTGATACTGGCCGACTTTGCCCTCAACATCTCGTCCATCTGGATACGCAACCTTTTGGGCATCAAGGCACAAAACCGCATGCAGCAGCGTATGCTCGACCGCATTCTGCGCTCTGAGTGGCAAGGGAAGGAGAAACTCCACTCCGGAGATGTACTCAACCGCCTGGAGACGGATGTCAACACGGTGGTCAACTTCCTGACGGAGACTATCCCCAGTACTCTCAGTGTACTGGCCATGTTCTTTGGCGCTTTCTTCTACCTCTTCTCCATGGACAAGGTGCTGTCTGTGGTAGTTGTCATCATGATTCCCATATTCCTCGTCTTCAGCAAGGTCTATGTGGGCAAGATGCGGCAGCTGACGCGGCAGGTACGCGACTCCGACAGCAAGGTGCAGAGCGTGTTGCAGGAAACCATCCAGCACCGTATGCTCATCAAGACCCTGGAGAAGGACACTGCTATGGTAGACCGGCTGGAGGATACACAGAAGATGTTGCGCGGCCATGTGGTGAAGCGTACCGTGTTCAGTGTCTTCAGCAACCTTGTACTCAATTTCGGTTTTGCCTTGGGCTACCTTGTCGCTTTTCTGTGGGCCGCCGTGCGCATGAACGCCGGCACGCTGAGCTTTGGAGGCATGACGGCTTTCCTGCAATTGGTCAACAAGATACAGGTACCCGCACGCAACCTTACCAAACTGGTGCCTGCCTTTGTCAGTGTCTTCACGGCAGCCGAGCGACTCATGGAACTGGAGGAGAACCCACTCGAGGAGCAAGGAGACCCCATCGAGATGGATGCACCCTGTGGCATACGCCTCTCTGCAGTCGACTTCTCGTACAAGGACAGCGAGCGGAAGGTAATAGACCATCTCGACTTCGACTTTCCACCGGGCAGTTGTACAGCCATCCTTGGGGAGACGGGAGCCGGTAAGACCACCCTTGTGCGCCTGCTCCTGGCTCTGCTTCGTCCGCAGGCTGGCCATGCCTATATATATAATAAGGTGGAAAGTCAGGTGCTTACGCCCCGCCACCGCTGCAACTTTGTCTATGTGCCGCAGGGCAACACCCTCATGAGCGGTACGGTGCGCGACAACCTGCGCCTGGGCAAGCTCGATGCCAGCGAAGAGGAAATGGTAGAGGCACTGCACAAGAGCTGTGCCGACTTCGTACTCCAACTGCCCCAAGGACTGGATACGCTCTGCAGTGAGCGGGGAGGCGGTCTTAGCGAGGGACAGGCACAGCGCATCGCCATAGCGCGCAGCTTGCTGCGCGACCGTTCCGTCATGCTCTTCGATGAAGCTACCAGTGCTCTCGACCCACAGACCGAACGCCAGCTCTTGCAGAATCTCCTTTCATCGCCAGGGAAGACCATCATCTTCATTACCCACCGCCCAGCCGTGATGGACTATTGCGACCGTATCCTGAAGATAGAGCGTAACGCTTCACCTCAAAACACACGTCCTGACAAATAAAAAATACGTTTTATTTTGTATTGTCTCCGATTTGACGTATCTTTGCACACGAAAAAGCAAATACATTAAATAAAAGAGAAATACGTATGATTCTTTTTTTCAGAACTCCATCTAAGAGTGTGATTGCGACCGAGATCGA
>CAVKZC010000146.1:0-8406 GCA_963660455.1 Sphaerochaetaceae bacterium
GACCTGTGTGTCAATCTTTAAATTATCTTAAAGTATTCGCAAAAATAGCGAACATATTAGAGCGAGGCATTACCTTTGCAATAATAATAGCAATATTGCATGGAAATAAAGTTTGAAGAGGATTATCTCCGAGAATTGTATTACGAAGGAAAAGCGCATAACAAGAAATACCGCTTTCAACCTCAAATAGTCAAAAAGTACATCCGGGTGATAGACCTTATGGAATCACTCAGTTGTACAGAAGATTTCTATCGCTATAAAGCCTTGCACTACGAAGCACTTGTTGGCGATAAGAAAGACCGTGAATCAGTAAAAGTCAATGACCAATATAGAATCGAGTTTCGTTCAGAAATCATCAACGGCGAAAAGAATATTACAATCTGCAATATCTTAGAATTATCAAACCATTATAAATAAAGTAGTGTTATGTCAAGCTTAGGTTTTGGTCTTTACCCGACTCATCCCGGTGAAGTGCTCAAGGATGAACTGGAAGAACGTGGTATTTCCCAACGCAAGTTCGCAGAAAGCATAGGGATGGGGTATTCTGTGCTTAATGAGATATTAAACGGTCGGCGTCCTTTAACGACAACATCAGCCCTCATATTTGAAGCTGCATTGGATATACCGGCAGATTCTCTCTTAAAAATGCAGATGAAGTACAACATGCATACTGCAAGGAAAGACAATGTTCTGCTTGAAAAACTAAAGTATATCCGGCGTGTTGCAGCCGCATTGTAGTGCTATAATACGATAGCAGGATTATAAAAAACAACCTGTACGGTGGATACGCTGGCGTGTCCAACCGTACTGGTTGTGTCTTTTTTATTGGTGTGCCACAACTTCTATCTCTACGAGGGCACCCTTGGGCAGTTGCTTGACGGCAACGGCAGAGCGGGCGGGGTAGGGCTGGCTGAAGAACTCGGCATATACCTCGTTCATGGCAGCGAAGTCGTCCATGCTGGCCAGAAACACAGTGGTCTTGACGACATGGCTCAGGTCGGTGCCGGCAGCCTTCAGTATGCTCTGCACGTTGGTAAGGCTCTGGCGTGTCTGCTCCTTGATGCCGCCTTCGGGGAATGAGCCTGTGGCAGGGTCTACGGGCAACTGGCCCGAGGCGTAGATGAAACCGTTAACTTCAATGGCCTGGCTATACGGTCCGATAGCGGCAGGTGCGTTGTCTGTGTGAATTGCGTTCATAGTCTGTTATATTACTTTTTTACCTTTTTACCTTTGAAAAGTGTTCCAGTGCAGCGGCCACACCGTCCTCCTCGTTGGAGAGGGTGATATAGTCGGCTGCCTCCTTCAGTTCGGGAACGGCATTGGACATGGCTACGCCCATACCGGCCAGTTGTATCATCGACAGGTCGTTGTATCCGTCGCCGAAGGCAATGAGGTCGGCAGGGGTCAGTCCGAGTTGTTCGAGCAGTACGCTGAGTGTCTTGGCCTTGTCTATGCCCTTGGGCACCAGTTCGAGGTCGAAGGGAGCCGAACGGAAAATGTCCATCTTGTCTCCCAGCATCTCCTTGAGGTCGATCTCTGCCTTTGCCATGTCTTCTTCGTGTCCGGTCATGAGTAGTTTGCAGGGGTTGGCGACAAGGGCATCCAGAAGATTGTCTACACCGTATATCTCCATCTTGGTGACACGTCTCTCCTCCTGTACATATTCGTCGTCGGGCATTTCGGTGATGATTGTCCCCTCCTTATAGCCCAAGAGGGCATACCCCTTCTCCTTGGCATAGTGGTAGATGACGGGTATCACCTCGTCGGGCAGTTTCTTCTTGAAGATAGACTGGTGGGTGATGGTGTCGATGATCTTGCCGCCGTTGTAGGAGAGGATGTATCCGCCGCGCGTACTCATCTCCAGACTGTCGGACACCGACTTGATGCCGAAGCTCGGGCGGCCGGAGGCAATGACGATAATGGCGCCATCCTCCTGTGCCTTGAAGAGGGCATCGAGATTGCGGGGCGTAATCTCCTTCTCGTTGTTGGTCAGTGTGCCGTCCAGGTCGAGGGCAATGACGCGGTAGGGCAGCTTGCCCTGTGCGGATGTATTGTTGTTCTTGCTGTTCATATATCTCTTGTTTTGCTGCAAAGGTACGACTATTATGCAAGACAACCCTCTTATTAACCTCTCTTAACGCATACATTTCCCTCTTTCTGGTTAAAAGTGTTAACTTTGCACTCATTAACCTAAACCACCAAAACCTATGAATAGAATGATTTCAGCAGCAGTGTTTGTCATGGCAACTGCGGTACAGCCCGTGTCCGTATCTGCCCGTAACCTTTTGTCCAATGGCTATCCCTATACGCAGGTGCCTTTTACCAGTGTGAAGATAACGGCCGGTACCTTCTGGGGCGACCGCCTCAAGGCAGCGCGTGAGGTGACCGTGCCTTTGGCCTTCAGCAAGTGTGAGAGCGAGCACAGGTACAAGAACTTCGAGATGGCAGCCTATACCCTGCAGCATCCCGGTCATGCGGGACTTGACACCCGGGAGTGGGACGTGAGCAAGTTTATGGGCTTCCCCTTCGACGATACCGATGTGTACAAGACCATAGAAGGCGCCAGTTATATCCTCCAGACCTATCCCGACAAGAAGATGAAGGCATACATCGACAGTGTGCTCGACGTAGTGGGTGCGGCGCAGGAGCCTGACGGATACCTCTATACCGCCCGCACCATTAACCCCAAGCATCCGCAACGCTGGTCGGGCGACACGAGATGGAGCAAGGTAGAGGTGCTGAGCCACGAACTATACAACCTCGGACACATGGTGGATGCCGCTTGTGCCCATTACCAGGCTACGGGCAGCACCAAGTTTCTCGACATAGCCAAGCGTTATGCCGACTGTGTCATCAAGGAAGTAGGTCCTAACACCGGACAGCATAAGGTGGTGCCGGGACACCAGATAGCCGAGATGGCCTTGGCCCGTCTCTATACACTGACGGGCGAGAAGAAGTATCTCGACGAGGCCAAATACTTCCTCGATACCCGTGGCGCCACATCCATTCACGACATCTATACGCAGAGCAACAAGCCTATCCTGAAGCAGACTGAGGCGTGGGGACATGCCGTGCGTGCCGGCTATATGTATGCAGGTATTGCCGATGTGGCTGCCTTGACACAAGACTCCGACTACATCAAGACCATCGACCGCATCTGGGAGAATATCGTTTCCAGAAAGTATTATCTTACGGGCGGTGTGGGCGCAAGACACCATGGCGAGGCTTTCGGAGCCGACTATGAGTTGCCCAACATGACGGCCTACAACGAGACCTGTGCCGCCATCGCCCAGGTATACCTCAACGAGCGCATGTTCCTGTTGCACGGCGAGAGCAAGTACATCGACTGCCTTGAGCGTACATTATATAATGGTGTCATCTCCGGCATGAGTGTGGACGGCGGACGCTTCTTCTATCCCAACCCCCTCTCGAGCGACGGCAAATATGCCTTCAACTCCGACAACACCACCACGCGACAGCCCTGGTTCGGGTGTGCCTGCTGCCCCAGTAACCTGAGCCGTTTCATCCCTTCTCTCCCTGGTTATCTCTATGGTGTGAAGGACAACAACATCTACGTCAACCTCTTTGCCGGCAATACCTCCACCATCCAGGTGCAGGGCAAGGACGTGGTGCTGGAAGAAACGACCGAGTATCCATGGAATGGCGACATCAAGATTGTAGTGAAGAAGAGTGGCGTGAAGAATGCCAACCTCTTGGTGCGCATCCCCGGATGGGTACGCAACCAGGTGGTGCCGAGCGACCTCTACAAGTATAGCGACAAAGAAAAGCCTGCCTACAGCGTTACCGTAAACGGCAAGGCGGTGGAGGCAGACCTTGAAGCGAACAAGGGCTATCTGCCCGTAGAGAATATCAAGAAGGGCGATGTGGTACGCATACACTTCGACATGCCCGTGCGCACGGTCGTTGCCAACGACAAGGTAACGGACGACCAAGGCAGGGTGGCAGTGGAGCGCGGTCCGTTGGTGTACTGTGCCGAGGCAGCAGACAATGGTGGTGCTTCTGTGTTGCGTGCCGTGATGAACGCCCGTCCGTCGTTTACGTTAGTAGACCGTTATGCCATAGCCAACACCGAGACACAGGGCGCACCCGCCTTTGCCGTCAAGGCCCTCCAGACACAGGCGCAGGTGCTCGGCGAGAATGCCGACGGTTCCGTTTCGGTATCTCCGCTGTCGCTCACGCTTATACCTTATTATGCATGGAACCACCGCGGTGCTAACGAGATGAACGTATGGCTGCTGCAGGGGCTCAAGGCCATGGACAGGTAAAAACCTTACTCCCCGTCAGGGAACGCCGGCATGAGTCCTCTCTGGATGGCGATGGTGGCGGCATGCACGTTGTTGCGTGCCCCAAGCCGGTGGAGTATCTGCTTGCTGTGATACTCTATGGTGTTCTCGCTGACGAAAAGGCGTTCGGCGACCTGGCGTGAAGAAAAGCCTTCGCAGAGTAGGGAGAGCACCTCCGCCTCCCGTGCTGTGAGTACAGGCGTAGTCTTTTCCACGAGTGATATGTAGCGCCTACTGTAATAGGGTAGTTTCGCCAGGGCAGACTCCACTGCTGTGACTATCTCGTGTGGGTCGTCACCTTTGAGTACTACGGCACAGACCCCGCTTTCTTGCAGCCGGGCTACAGTCCATGGCTCCTCGTGCATGGTGTATACCACGACGCGCGGCGGAAAGGGACGCTGCGCAAGGGCTTCTATCAGTCGGAAGCCATCGATGCCGGGTATCTCAAGGTCTAAGATAACGATGCCCATCCGTGCGGTCTTTACCATTTGCATTGCTTCGTTGCCGTCTGCCGCTTCAAAATAGCGGTAAGTCGGGGAGGCCGCTGCCAACAAAGCCTTTATGCCCTCACGCACGACGGGATGGTCGTCTACGATGAGTATGTTTATGCTTGTCAGTTCATCCATAACATGTCCGTCTAAGGAAGAGTTTTAATAATGTGTGGAATTTTAGGACACGCTTATAATGTCACTTCTACGCGGTAAACGCCGTCGGTGGTGACGGCAGTCTTGATGTCGCCCTTCATGCTGCGCACACGCTCCGCCGTAGTGCGCACACCGATGCCGCTGCTTTCCGCTATTTGCATGTCCGCCCCGTCGTTCTCCACGGTAAGTTTTATGTTTCCGTCCTTCTCGCTGACGGCTACCTGCAGATGGCGTGCTGACGAGTGACGCGCAACATTGCCCAGCAGTTCCTGCAGTATGCGGTAGAGTTCAAAGGCTCTGCGCCTGTCGAGGTGGCGCAGGGCGTTTTCTGCAGAGCACTCCAGTGTGGTCTCGCAGAGGGGTAGGGGATAGTTTTCCACATAGTCGGTGATGATGGTAAGCAGGTCACACCTGTCGAAACTCGGAGGCATGAGTTCGTGCGATATCTGCCGCACGTTCTGTGTGACGGCAGTAAGTCTGTCGGCACACGTTGTGTTGCCAGTAGCCATGAGCATCTGTATGCCGAGCAGGTCGTTGCACACTCCGTCGTGTAGCTCCTTTGCCAGTCGCAGCCGCTCGCTCTCCAGTCCTTCTATGTAGCTGCGTCTCAGTTCCAGTTCCTGTCTTTGCCGTGCCAAACGTCGGCGGTAGAGTACGACGGCAACGATGGCGGAGAGCAACACCACGAGCAGCACCAGCGACCATACAAGGGTCATCAGTTTCATCCTCTGTTCGTTCTTTTCCAAGCGCAGGCGTTCTATCTGCAGTTCCTTCTCCTGAGTCTTGTAGCGAACGCTGAACTCCGACATTTGCCGGTTCACGTCATTATTCTTCATGGAGTCAGCCTCAGTGTAGGCCATGCTCAAGAGTTTATACGCCTCGCCTGTTCTGTTCAGGTGCAGCTGGCAGTCTGCCATTGAAGAGAGAATGCGCGTCCGTGGGATTCCCCTGTTTGTTTGTGACAGACTGTCAATGCGTTGCCACATCAGTAACTCGTCCTTCCATTGTTTTTGCGCATGTAGCAGTTGGGCGCGTGTCTCTAAGATGCCTAATGCCCCGTTGCTCTCAGGCGGCACTTGGGCGAGAGCCGGTTCGATAGCCCGCAGATAGTGGCGAGCAGCAGCATACTGCCCCGATTTCACCATGGCGCTGAGCATAGGCGAAGCCGTCTTGAGTATGAGCGGTGTGCTGCCGAGCCGCATGATACGGTCGAATTCATGTCTTATCACACTGGCAGCATCGTTGTATCTCTTTTGCCGCAGCAGGGCGGCAGACTTGGTGGCGAGTGAGGAGTAAAGTTCCACGGAGTCGCCTGCCTCCCGTGCCCATTTGGCAGCGGTGTCTGCATAGCCTACGCCTTCGCTGTAGCGGTCGGTCTCTACATAGACCACGGCGATGTTGTTGTAGAGGTTAGCCACATAGTCTTTCGCCTCCACGCGTTTAGCCACGTCTACTCCCTTGCGGTATGCCCACAGTGCGGAGTCGGGCATACCGACACGGCGGTAGATGATGCCGCAGGAGGAGTATTGGTTGATGAGTATCTCATCGTTACACAGCCGTTCGCCCTCGCTTATGGCCTGTCGGCACACGGGCAGTGCCTCCTGCATACGGCCTAACACGAGCAGCGTGTTGCCCTTTTCCGCCGTAGCCATGGCGCGGAGCGTGTCGTCGGTGCTCGCATCGTTTATCACGCTGTCGAGCAGCGGCAGGGCTTCGTCGGCGCGAGAGAGGGCTGTAAGACTGGAGGCACTGTCGAGCAGCGCCTCGCTGTGGGAAACGGAGGCTGTGGTAGCCGTGGTCTTCTTGCATGACTGCACCAGAAGCAGGGTCATGGCGGCGGCAATAAGCAGCAGAGTTTTTCTCATGTCGAAATAGGTTGATACACAATAAACAACGCATCATGTCGCCGTTTATTGTGTATCAGTATGTTTTTCAGAAACCGCGTTTTATAGTCCGTAGACAAAGGAGTATTCACATTCCGATCCGTAATCTGCCGTGCTCTTCTTTGTCATCTTCTGGGGCAGACCGTTGACGCCGTTAATCTCATAGGTGTAGTTGTAAACCCGGCTGCTGCCGTATGCTGCCTCGGAGCCGTCGGTCAGAGTGCTGGCGAGATGGGTAGAGCGTACACCCACGTAACCGAGTGCCGCAAATATCTTGTATGGATCGCCTGTGGCGAAGTCCCATCCCTCGGAGTCGAGTGCAAGGAACCAGTTCAGGTCAAGGTTGGCGCAGTTCTTCACACTGCCGTAAGTGGCCTTGTCTGTCAGTTGGGTGTTGCCCGTGTATCCCCACGCCACCTGTGTCGGGTTTCCGTTAGTCCAAGTTATCACTTCGTCGTTAGCCTTTTCGCCGTTCTCTACGAGACTCGACTTCACGAGATAGCCGTCTTTGTCGTAGGCAAGCGTGTAGGTGGTAACATATTTCTTGAAACTGCCGTCATCCTTCTCGTCGTAGTCAATGCATGTGCCGCTCACGGCCCTGCCGTTCTCCAGCACGATGCTCCCTGAGGGCTTCACCTTTTGCTCCACGCCGTCTATGGTGGTTGTTATCTCATACGCCACTGTTCCGGCGGTGTAGGTTATGTCGCAGGTTGTCACGACCGTTTCCGTCTCCTTCGGTCCGGTGTAGCCGCTGTTGTAATCCACTTGGTCAATTTCGGTGTAGACGATTCTCACAAGACGGTTGCTGCTGTCGTAGGTGAACTTGTAGGTCCCGTCGCCGTCATCCTCCAGTTTGGAGCCGCTTTTGTACCAATTGTGTTGTGCGATTTCCACGATCCTGTAAGTGGCGGGGTTTACGTTCTCGTCAGGGACAATAGGGTCGTCATCTTCTTTCGACGTGGCTTTCTGTTCCACCGTGATGGTAACCACTTCTTCGCCCGTGTCGATCGTGATGACTGCCTTGCGGTCTTTACCCGTGGTGTTGGGCTTGAGGGTGAGACTGATGGAGCATTCGCCCACACCGCCGCTGTATGCGCTGAGTGTGATCCAGTCGGTACCGCCTTCGGCCGTCTGATAGCTTACCGACGCTTTCCACGAGTTGGATGCCTCAAAGCGGATTGCCTCCGCAGCACTGTTGTCGTCGGCGTAGACGGTAATCTCGCGGGAAGTCTTCATCTTGATCTCGCCGTCGTCGTTAGAGCAAGAGATAATGAAAAACGCTGAAAGGAGCGCGACTATCAATTGCGCGCAGAGGGAAGTTGTTTTTGCCATATAAACTTTTTTAGGTTCAAAGTTAGAGATAATGTATGTATAGATAGGTAGGGCAAAAACGGAAAATGCCGACACCGAAGGAAAAACTACGGAAAATAGTAGGGTGCATGGTATGGGGCGCCAAATAAAAGATACAGACTGTGTCAAGTTACTCAGCTTTCTGAAGTGTGGGAAGTTAAAGAATTTAGTAATCGAAAAATAATAAGTTGGTACATTTCTACTGCACGCCCTGAAAGGGCAGAA
>CAVKZC010000147.1:0-8354 GCA_963660455.1 Sphaerochaetaceae bacterium
GGGCAACGCCCTGGGTATACGAGGGGTTAACATGCGCCCTGTAAGGGCAAAAGCGTTATAAAACATCTTGCGCGTGGTAGCGCTTTTGCCCTTACAGGGCGACATTCTCGCTTGCAACATTACCCAGGGTGTTGCCCTGGGCTAGGCGCTTCTGCCCTTTCAGGGCGTGCTGGGGAAATGTACCAAATTACTTTTTACGTTTTGAGTATTTTTTGCAGCAAAAGCTAAATTATTATGCAATACATTTGGTCAATATGCAAAAAAGTCGTACTTTTGCAGCCGTCTAACGTATAAAAATACAAGCATGAGAATAAAGAGCAGTAGACTGGAAGCCCTAAAGATGCTAATCTCCAGTCAGGAGTTGGGTTCGCAGGAGGAGTTGTTGCAAGCCCTGCAGAAGGAAGGTTACCAACTCACGCAGGCCACACTGAGCCGCGACCTGAAGCAACTGAAAGTGGCGAAAGCCTCCTCCATGAACGGCAAATATGTCTATGTACTCCCCAACGAGACCATGTACCGCCGTGTGGGCAAGCCACGCTCGGCACGCGAGATGATGATGACATCGGGCTTCCTGTCCATCAACTTCTCCGGCAATATGGTAGTGATCAAGACACGCCCGGGCTACGCCAGCAGCATAGCCTACAACATAGACAACAGCGACATACCGCAGATACTGGGTACGATAGCCGGCGACGACACCATCTTCCTCGTGAAGAAGGAAGGGGTGGGCACCAACGAGGTGAAGGCCATCCTCTCAGAAATCATCCCCGAGGTAATGTAACCGCAACGAGATACTGCACGCATAACACAGAATACAACAAAAACATTATATTATAAAAGGAAAGAAATGGAAGAAGTAAAAGTCATGGTGGCCGACGAGAGCCACATCAAGTACATCGACACCATTCTGACTACCATCGCAGAGGCTGCCGCCAAGCGCGGCTCGGGCATCGCCAAACGCTCCACGGAGTATGTGGCCACGAAGATGCGCGAGGCTAAGGCTGTGATTGCCCTGCAAGGCGAGAAGTTCGCCGGATTCAGCTACATCGAGACATGGGGCAACAAGCACTATGTCACTACATCAGGACTGATCGTTCACCCGGACTTCCGAGGCATCGGACTGGCAAAGCGCATCAAGAACCTCACGTTTACACTGGCCCGACAGCGATGGCCGCACGCTAAGATATTCTCCCTCACATCCGGTTCGGCTGTGATGAAGATGAACACCCAACTGGGCTATCTGCCCGTTACCTTCGCCGACCTCACGGATGACGAGTCATTCTGGCGCGGTTGCGAGGGTTGCGTCAACGTGGATGTCCTCCACCGTACCAACCGCAAGTACTGCATCTGCACCGCCATGCTCTTCGACCCCGAGGAGCACCTGCCCATCAAACTCCCGCAGGATGTGATTGAAAGAATCAGAAAGATAGACGGAGAGGTCTCGGAAATATAATTAACAACGGGAATTTATAGAAGTTAAAGGAAGTGAAAGGGAAGTTAAGGGACAACACCTTAGCTTGCCATATCAAGAAAAAGCATTTGTCCCTTAACTTCCCGAACGACCTACGGGAGTGATAACTTCTCCCAAATTCCCTTAACTTCAAAATAAAAAACGACAATCATGGCAAACAAAAAAGTAGTAGTCGCCTTCAGCGGCGGTCTTGACACATCATACACAGTAATGAAGTTGACCCAGGATGGCTGGGATGTTTATGCAGCATGCGCCAACACGGGCGGCTTCTCTGCAGAGCAGTTGAAAACCAACGAGGAGAACGCGTATAAGTTGGGCGCAAAGGCTTACGTCACCCTCGACGTGACCCACGAGTATTATGAGAAGTCATTGAAGTATATGATCTTCGGCAATGTGCTCCGCAACAACTGCTACCCTATCTCCGTATCTTCTGAGCGTATCTTCCAGGCCATCGCCATCGCACGCTACGCCAAGGAGATCGGTGCTGATGCCATCGCCCACGGAAGTACGGGTGCCGGCAACGACCAGATACGTTTCGACATGACCTTCCTCGTGATGGCACCGGGCGTGGAGATCATCACGCTGACCCGCGACAAGGCGCTCTCCCGCAAGGAGGAGGTAGACTACCTCAACGAGCATGGTTTCTATGCCGACTTCACCAAACTGAAGTATTCTTACAACGTAGGTATCTGGGGCACCAGCATCTGCGGCGGCGAGATCCTCGACCCCACACAGGGTCTGCCCGAGGAGGCTTACCTGAAGCACGTCACTGCCAAGGAGGAAGAGACCGACCTGAAGATTACCTTCGAGAAGGGTGAGATCGTGGCTGTCAACGGCGAGAAGTTCGACGACAAGATTGCCGCCATCCAGAAGATCGAGGAGATTGGCGCTTCCTATGCTATCGGCCGTGACTGCAACGTGGGCGACACCATCATCGGCATCAAGGGCCGTGTAGGTTTCGAGGCTGCCGCTCCGAAGCTCATCATCGAGGCTCACCGCCTGTTGGAGAAGAGCACACTGAGCAAGTGGCAGCAGTACTGGAAGGACCAGGTGGGCAACTGGTACGGAATGTTCCTGCACGAGAGCCAGTACCTGGAGCCCGTGATGCCAGACATCGAGGCCATGCTGCTCTCTTCTCAGCGCCACGTGAACGGTACCGCCATCCTCAAGCTCCGTCCTTACAGCTTCCAGACTGTCGGCATCGACTCACCCGACGACCTCACCAAGTCAAAGCTCGGCGAGTATGGCGAGATGCAGCACGGTTGGACAGCCGAGGATGCCAAGGGCTTCATCAAGGTAAGCTCTACCCCACTCCGTGTGTACTATGGTATGCACCCCGACGAGCAGCGATAAGTCATGGACAAGAAACTAACATTATCTCCCGACAAGAAGATAGCCGGCGTATGCGCCGGACTGGCAGAGTACTTCGACGTAGATACTACGTTGGTAAGGCTCATCTGGGCAGTGGCGACACTGACCACCTGTTTCAGCGGCGTGCTTATCTATCTCGTTTGTTGGGCAGTAATCCCCAATAGATACAAATGGTTAAAGTAGGAATATTAGGAGCGGCTGGTTATACGGGAGGCGAGTTGATTCGCCTCCTCATCAACCACCCCGAGGCAGAGATTGTCTTTGCCAACAGCGAGAGCAATGCCGGCAACCTCGTGGCTGACGTACACGAAGGACTCTATGGCGAGACCGACCTGAAGTTTACCGCCGAGATGCCCTTCGACCAAGTGGATGTCATCTTCTTCTGCTTCGGTCACGGCAAGAGCGAGGCGTTCCTCAAGGAGCACAATGTGCCCGAGAGCGTAAAGATCATCGACCTGGCACAGGACTTCCGTCTCGCCCCCGAACAGGTGGTAGCTACCCAGCAACCCACGCCCGCAGCCCACGACTTCGTATATGGACTCCCCGAAATAAATGAATCAAAAATAGCCAAAGCTCAGCATGTAGCCAACCCAGGTTGTTTTGCAACCTGCATTCAACTTGGGTTGCTTCCTGCTGCCAAGATGGGACTCATCAACAGCGACGTTTCGGTGAACGCCATCACGGGCAGCACGGGAGCCGGACAGAAGCCGGGTGCCACCACCCACTTCTCATGGCGCAACAACAACATGAGCATCTACAAGGCGTTCAACCACCAGCATGTGCCGGAGATTCGCCAGAGCCTGAAGCAGACCCAGGGTTATCTCGACGCTGCCATCGACTTCATCCCCTACCGAGGCGACTTCGCCCGTGGCATCTTTGCCACCGAGGTGGTGAAGACCGACAAGCCCATCGAGGAGATCGTGGCAGGCTATAAGGAGTTCTACCAAGACGCGCAGTTCACCCACTATGTGGATAAGGCGATCGACCTGAAGCAAGTGGTGAACACCAACAAGTGTCTCGTACACGTGGACAAGTATGGCGACAAGCTCCTCATCACCTCCTGTATCGACAACCTCCTGAAGGGAGCCGTAGGTCAGGCCGTGCAGAACATGAACATCATGTTTGGCTTGCCACAGGCAGCTGGCTTGAAACTCAAGCCAAGCGCATTCTAACAACATTAGAACAATATTGAAATGGAATTATTCGACGTATATCCCCTTTTCGACATTAATATAGTAAAAGGTAAGGGATGCAAGGTATGGGACGAGAACGGCCAGGAATACCTTGACCTCTATGGCGGCCATGCCGTCATCAGCATCGGCCACTGCCATCCCCACTATGTGGAGATGCTCACCAAGCAGCTCAACGAGTTGGGCTTCTATTCCAACTCCGTGATCAACAAGCTCCAGGTGAAGCTCGCAGAGCGATTGGGGAAGGCGAGCGGTTATGAGGACTACCAGTTCTTCCTCATCAACTCAGGTGCCGAGGCGAACGAGAACGCCATGAAGTTGGCTTCCTTCACCAACGGCAGGACTCGCATCCTTGCCTTGGAAAAATCATTCCATGGCAGAACCTCCCTCGCCGTAGAGGCAACCAACAACCCGAAGATTATCGCCCCCATCAACGACAACGGTCATGTAACCTACCTCCCCATCAACGACCTGGAGGCTTGGGAGAAGGAACTCGCCAAGGGCGACGTTTGCGCCTGCATCATCGAGGCCATCCAGGGCGTGGGCGGTTGCAACCTCGTGACACCCGAGTTTGCCCAGGGTCTGCAAGCAGCCTGCAAGAAGTACGGCACCTTCCTCATCTGCGACGAGATACAGTGTGGCTACGGCCGTAGCGGCAAGTTCTTCGCACACCAGTGGCTCGACATCAAGCCCGACATCATCACCGTGGCAAAGGGCATCGGCAACGGATTCCCCATGGGCGGCGTACTGATCTCACCCGAGTTCAAGCCCGTATACGGTCAGCTCGGCACCACTTTCGGCGGCAACCACCTTGCCTGCACCGCAGCCCTCGCCGTGCTCGATGTCTTCGAGCAGGAGAACATTGTGGAGAACGTGCATGAGGTGGGCGAATACCTCATCGAGCAGTTGAAGGAGTTGCAGAAGCGCAACAGTCACATCACCGAGGTGAGAGGCCGCGGCCTGATGGTGGGTGCCGTGCTCGACATCCCCCACAAGGAGGTGCGCAGCAAGCTCATCCACGAGCAGCACTGCTTCACCGGTTGCGCCGGCACCAACATCCTCCGCATTCTCCCTCCACTGGTATTGACCAAGGAGAATGTGGACGACTTCATCAAGAGGTTGGAGACGGTACTGAACGAGATATAATAACCGATAGCTTTATAAACAAAAACAACTTGGCACGACAATCGACATTGTGTCAAGTTGTTTTTTTGTTGCATAAGCCGTTATCTTGTTTAGTTGATGGTGCAAAGGTACTAAAAAAGATTGACCGAGCAAGCCGAAACCGCGCCAAAACATGCAAAAACTTCACATTTTGGCGCGGTATAGACACGAAACCGCGCCAAAACATGCAAAATCTTCATGTTTTGGCGCACTTATCACACTTATCCAAGAATACACCCCACAACATCGTTGCTGTTTTTTCCCTCCAGCACAATACAAACCGCCATGCAGAACATACCATTTTATCGCACAAAGCGTACGGGCAGTAACATTTTATTATTATTTTATCGTTTTTACTGCTAATTATTTGGAGATACCAAAAGAAAAGCATAACTTTGCACCATCAATAAGCCATCGGGGGCATACAAGGATGCACGAAGGACGGCACAGACACAACATAAGAGAGAGAGAGTATAAAAATATCGTACAACATTAAACGTTAAGCGTATGAAAAGATTTACTTTAGGATTACTGGCAGCATTCTGCTGCCTCATGGGTCATGCAACAGTCAGTTCGGTAGATGACTTGGTAGGCGTTTACTCTGTAGCCGGCACAGGCACCGAATCAGTCACGAACTATTCCAGTCCCACCGACTTGTCCACCAAAAGCTATAATGCAACGATAAGCAAGAACGATGATGGTACTATCACTATCAGCAACCTGCTAAATTTTGGTTCGACTCTCACGGGCACAGTAGACTTGACCGCCAAGACCATTACCATTGCTCCAGGCACAATATCCTGGGCCACCTTCGCCTCTGCCAGTACATCTGACGGAACAGGCAATGTCGTAGCAGACTTCACGGATGAGGGTGTCATCAGTGTACACGATTTCGGCGGATGGTATTACACGACAAACTACATCTCCACAGGAGCCACCCTCACACTTACCAAGACAAGCATCGCAGAGGAATGGACAGTAGAAGGAACCATCGCCTACAGCAACTACACAGACGATACAAACTATACAAATTACTACACGGGTACTACAACCCTCACCAAGTACTCTGGCAGTGACAGCTACGACTACAGTCTGAAATGCGACGGTACATATGCAGTACCTTCCGAAATCCTGTTCAAGGTGGTCAATGGCGAAATAACCATTGCTAACGGTTACCAATATGCTGGTTACAGCGGAGCTTACTTCTACTATATTTATCCAGACAACAACCATGTTTGGCTCGACACCACAGAAGAATGCACAGAGTTTACCGGAGACAAGGACGGTGGTAGCTTGACAATTCCCTGCTACGACTATGACACATCTAACAGCGTAATACATTCCGGCTACCTGACCTTCACCTGGGATACAACATCCGGTATCTCCGCCCGTCCCGTGGCAGCAAAGACAACAGACGACGCCCCCGTATACGACCTCTCAGGCCGCAGGGCAAGCAGTCCTTCTGCCGGCATCTACATCCAGAACGGAAAGAAGTTCGTCGTGAAATAAAGACGGCGCACAATGAACAGAACGGTGCAGAAGCACCGAAGCGATAAAAGCAGACACGCCCTGCAGGGGCAAAAGCACAACAGACTTTTGCCTTTGCAGGGCGCAAGCGTACCACAACCCGACACAGAAACAGACATAAACCAATAAAGGACATCATGAAAATAGCAATCATCGGAGCAGGAGCCATGGGTGGTGCCATGGCGGAAGGACTGCTACAGAGCGAACGCATCTCACCACAGGACATCACCGTATCAGACCATAACCAGTCTACGCTCGACCACTTCGCGGAAAGCGGCACCAGCGTGACACTCGACAACGAGGCAGCCTGCCACGGAGCAGACATCGTGTGCGTAGTAGTAAAACCATGGTGCGTGGAGAAGACACTGAAGGGCATCAAAGACGTACTCGACTACAAGAGCCAAAAGCTCATCGTTGTGGCTGCCGGCGTACCATCCTCAAGCATCAAGGAGTGGCTCGACAAGGATGGCACTACCCCCACCTTCTTCCTCGTGATGCCCAACATCGCCATCGCCTACAAAGAGTCGATGACATTCATAACGCCTGTAGACGCATCCCCAGAGGAGACCCAGCAAGTGACGGACATCTTCGACGAACTGGGCGAGAGCCTCATCATGGAGGAGCGCCTCTTCCCTGCCGCCACCGCCATGTCGTGCGCCATCGCCTATGCCATGCGCTATGTGCGGGCTAACGTGGAAGGCGGCGTGGAGATGGGCTTCAAGGCAAAGGATGCCCAGAAGATCGTTCTCCAGACCGTGAAGGGAGCCGTGGAACTGCTGCAGGCCACTGGTGAGCACCCCGAGGCTGCCATCGACAAAGTGACGACCCCCGGCGGTTGCACCATCAAGGGCCTCAACACCATGGAGCAAGGCGGTTTTACCGCTGCCGTCATCAACGGTCTGTTGGCAGGAAAGAGATAAGCAACCACATACATACTCATAACGAGCGAGGGGCGGATTCCACATCCGCCCCTCGCTCGTTTATATCTATTGCTTTCGGGGTGCTATTCTCACATAAACCCTTGCTGTTCTTCTCCCCTCCGTATCTATGCCGGTAGAAGGGTCTTTGGCAAATGTCCGAAGTTCCTTCGTAGCGGTAGAATGAGGTAAGCCCGTCAGCTCGGCATAGGCAGCGACACGCATGAAGGGGTGGGCAGCATCGGCGAGGTATTCTTGTGCCATCCGGAGGCGCTCTTCCTTAGTATAGGGCGAATTGTTCACGCGCCTTACGCCCGCCCTTGAGAGCGAACACCGCCGGTTGACATCCTTCACCAGGTCCTTGTCCGACACATACCGCACGTTCTGCACCTCGATACTCTTGGCATTGCGCTTGGTGTCATCGCCGTCAAGGGTGTCCATTTCCTTGCCTTTCTTCACGCCAAGCGTCGCCTGGAAGGTGCCGATACCTTCGAGCGTTACGGTATACCCTTCCGCCAAATCCTCTACCAGTTGCTCCACTATCTTACTAAGTGCATGCTCCAGGATGTTGTCATCGAGGACACCATGCGTCCCGGCCCTCTTCAGAAACTCCTTGGAGGAGAGATTTCTGCGCTTCTCCAACCGATAGTAACACTTCGTCTCGCCCGTGCCCTGCAGGTCGGGCATCTCTTGTTTGATGTACCTTGCCATAGT
>CAVKZC010000148.1:0-8271 GCA_963660455.1 Sphaerochaetaceae bacterium
AACAAAAATGCGCAAATTTTGATGTCTATTTTGAACACCCTACCTTTCAGGGCGCGTTGCAACCGTACAGGTCGAAGATTTGTCTTTGTTGTACTTGTTGTTTAAGTTGTCGGCTTATTTGCCCGAAATGCTATTGTCTTAACTCCTTAACTCCTTAACTCCTTTAACTCCTTGACTCCTCTAGCTCCAATAACTTCCTCTACTTTTTCTTAAACTTCCTGTAGAGTTTCCATGCAAGGATAGCCCCGTCAATGGCACCGGCACTCATGGAAACAAGACTACTGATACGTTTGCTCGTACTTGCCGACTTGGAGAGGATGTCGGGCTTGGTGAACAGCGAGTTCCAGAGGCTGTTGAGCTTCTTGCTGTCCGCCTCGAGATCCTTGCGCAACAGTTCCTTGCGCTGTCGCAGGTCGCTGAGCGAATTGTATTGGGGCTGGGTAAGGGAGTCTTCAGTAACCATCATTTCCTTTCTGATTTATTTCTGCATGAGAATGCCTGCCAGTATCTTTACCAGCGGTTTCTCTATCCACTGGTGGCGGAAGGCGATGAAAAGAGCAAGAATGAAGATGTAGAACAAAGCCACGATGCAGAATCCGCCCACCAGTCCTGCGAGCGGTTGCAGCGCATAAGCCGCTGCGAAAGACAGGTAGATGAGCGCCATGGCCAGCAGGAACATCAGTGCCAGGGCGATAGCCATAGCCGTAAGCAGGCGTACCACCTTGTCCACCACATCGAGCTTCACGTATTCAGTCTGAAGCCCGATGTAGTGTTTCAGTGTTTCCACCAGTTGCCCGATGGTCTCTACATTCTTGTCGCTGGAAAACAACATTTTCTTTTCCTTTGTTTGTTCGTTGTCGTGTCCCGTAGGTTTAGTCCTCGCTGGCTGCGTCCTTGATGTCGTCAACCAAGTCGTCCATGTCCTTTCGGCTCAACTTGATGTCGTGCTTTTTGCAGAAATCGTCGATGGCACCTGAAATCTTGTTGCGTGTATCAGCGCCTTTCTCGGGAGCGAATATCAAACCCAGTGCACTGCCGGCGAGCGCGCCGCCGAGGAATGCTCCAATGTAACCTAATGCTTTCATAGTCTTCTTTGTTTTTAGCGTTAAACTTGTCTTTTCATTCTGCGGCAAGACTGCCTTGAATGTTTTGCAAAAATACAAAACTTTGCTGACAAAACAAGGAATTTAGTCTTAATTTTTCGTTAAAAATGTTGTTTTACCTTGAATTAACAAACTTTATGCGCACTTTCTCCTTTTTATTGCAAGATATTTCGTATTTTCGCAGAACAAAAACAAGTTGAACAAATAAAACATTTTATTTTAGGATTATGAAGAAGATTTCAATAATGGGCTTAGGCATGTGCGCTGTCTTGGCACTTGCAAGTTGTGGAACATCCAAGGAGAGTGCTTACCGTAAGGCATACGAGAAGGCCCAGGCTCAGGAACAGCAGCAGGCTCCCGTTACGACAGAGCCGGTGGTGACACCTCTCGAGACTGCTCCTGCCACAGAGACAACAGTGACTACTACGGCTGATGTAGACAATGCCACGGTGCGCCAGGAGAGCGTGTCGCTCGTTACAGGTTCCGGTCTGCAGAACTACAGCGTGGTGGTTGGCTCATTTGGTGTGAAGGCCAATGCCGAAGGTCTCTACAACCAGCTCAAGAGTGCCGGCTACGATGCCCAGATTGTTCAGGGCGACCGCAATATGTACCGCGTAGTGGCTTCTACCTTTGCCGACAAGTCGAGCGCAGTGAAGAGCCGCAACGATTTGCGTGCAGGCAAGTATCCTGACGCTTGGCTCCTCTTCAAGAAATAAGGTGGGCGCATACACCTGTGTACGTTCGCATATGCGTATATTGTCAATAGATTACGGAAAGAAAAGAACGGGACTCGCCGTGACCGACCCTCTGCAGATTATTGCCGGAGGGTTGGCCACTGTGTCTACTCCCGAACTCTATGGCTATCTGGAGGAGTACATCAAACGTGAACCTTTGGAGCGCATCGTCATAGGTAAACCGATACAGCCCAATGGTCAGCCCAGCGAGAACCTGGTACGTGTCGAGAACTTCTACAACCGGTGGCGCAAGGCTCATCCCGAGGTGCCCATAGAGTATTACGACGAGCGCTTTACTTCCGTCCTCGCCCACCGTGCCATGATAGACGGGGGCGTAAAGAAGAAAGTGCGCCGCGAAAACAAAGGACTGGTGGACGAGATAAGTGCCACCATTATATTAGAAGATTTTTTGCAGTCAAAAAGATGATTTTACCTATTTATATTTATGGGCAGCCCGTATTGAGAAAGGTTGCCGAAGACATTACACCCGATTACCCCGACCTGAAAGCCCTTGTGGCGAATATGTTTGAGACGCTCGATGCCAGCAACGGCGTAGGCCTTGCAGCCCCGCAGATAGGGCTTGCCATCCGCGTGGTGGTCATCGATCTCGATGTGCTGAGCGAAGACTATCCCGAATACAAGGGCTTCCGCAAGGCTTTTATCAATGCACACATCCTTGACTATGATGACGACAGCGAGAAACTGACTTCGGAAGAGGGATGCCTCTCCATTCCCGGCATCTCTGAGAAGGTGGTTCGCCCCACACGCATTCATGTGAAGTATCTTGATGAGGAGCTGCAGGAGCATGACGAGTGGGTGGAAGGCTATCTGGCACGTGTCATGCAGCATGAGTTTGACCATCTGGAGGGCACCATGTTCATCGACCGTCTTTCGCCGCTCCGCAAGACGATGATTGCCGGCAAACTGAAGAACATCCTCAAGGGCAAGTTCCGCGCTTCCTACCGTACCAAGGTGCGCCGGTAGTACGTGACAGCCTGGTGCTTTATAGTTGGCCGGTGCTTTATTATTAAAATAGGTATTAGGATTTATGATCAAAAGATTGTTGCTGGGGGCAGCGTGCCTGCTTGCTACGGCTGGCGTGTCGGCGCAGTATCGCGTGGACAGGCTCATTACGGCAGGACGCAGTGCGCTTTATTACGAGGACTTTGTCCTTTCCATCAAGTATTTTAATCTTGCCATCGGTGCCAAGCCTTATCTCTACGAGCCTTGGTACTACAGAAGCGTGGCCAAGTTTAACCTCGACGATTTTGGCGGGGCAGAAGCGGATGCCACGGAGGCCCTGCAGCTCAATCCCTACATCAACGACATCTATGACCTGCGCGCCATTACCCGCATTCGGCAGGGACGCTACGAGGAGGCCATCGCCGACTATGATGCCGCCATCCGGCTCGAACCGCGCAACCGCAACTATTGGTTCAACCGCGCCATCTGCAAGATGGAGGACAAGAAATACGACGAGGCCATCAGTCAGCTCGACACCATTGTGGCCCGTTGGGACAAATATGCCAAGGCTTACTCGCTCATGGCTGAAGTGTACCTGCAGAAGAAGGATACCGTCAGTGCCGAGAAGTGGTTGGACAAGAGTCTGAAGCTCGACCCCTACGACGGCGATGCATGGACTACGCGTGCCTACATGGCACTGGCAAGGCGTGAATGGAAGACAGCTGACGAGGCTTTGTCCAAGTCACTCCATTTCAAGCCCAACAGCGTGAATGCCTACATCAACAGGGCGCTGGCTCGCATCAACCTCAACAACCTGCGCGGTGCCATGAGCGATTATGACAATGCACTGGATGTAGACCCCAACAGTTTTCTTGCTCATTACAACCGCGGACTGCTGCGTGTGCAGTTGGGCGACGATAACCGCGCCATCTCCGACTTCGATTTCGTCATCAAGATGGAACCGCAGAACTACATGGCCATCTTCAACCGTGCCCTTCTCCATGACAAGACGGGCAACCTGCGTGCAGCCATCAAGGATTACACCACCGTCATCAACCAGTTCCCCAACTTCTGGACAGGTCTCTCTTACCGTGCCGGTTGCTATCGCCGACTGGGCATGACGGCAAAGGCCGAACTCGACGAGTTCCGCATCTTCAAGGCGCAGATGAACAAGCATCTCGGCATACAGCCGCGCTGGAGTGCCAAGACCAAGAAGGAAATGCGCAAGCGCTCGGAGATAGACCCCAACAAGTTTGCCTCGCTCGTGGTCGACGATGATCCCAAGTACGAGCATGAGTACAAGAGCGAATACCGCGGCAGGATACAGAACCGCATTGTGGAGGAAGACTATCAGCCCATGTACCAGCTCTCTTACTTCCCCAATGCCAAACGCCTCAGTGGTGTGCAGGCATACGACAAGGAACTGGATGCCTTCAATGCGCAGGACAAGACGGGTAAACATCCTCTCTATCTTGTGTGCAGCAAGGAGCAGTTGGACGAGCAGAAGTCTATGGACATCTTCTCGCTCATAGACCGTCTCTCGGCAGCCCTCAGTGTTGTGAAGTCTGATGCCGACAAGCAGACGCTCCTGTTGCAGAGGGGAGTGGCACACGCCGTGCTTCGCGATTTCGAGGCAGCCATCAGCGATTTTACTGACTACATCGTTGCTGGTGGACGTTGTTCGCTGGCCTATTGGCAACGGGCTGTCTGCCAGACCGAACTCGACGAGTTCAATATCCATGAGGGAAAGGGCAACGTGAACCTCCATTCTGCCGAGGCTGACTTCAGTGACGCTATCCGGCAGAATGCCGCCAGCGCCTATGTCTACTACAACCGCGGCAACCTGCACGCTTCGCGCAAGGAACTGTCCAAGGCCATCGACGACTACACCATTGCACTGCGCCATGACCCCAATCTGGCCGAGGCATACTACAACAGGGGTATTGCACGGGCTAAGGCAGGAGACAAGCAGGCCGCCACGCAAGACCTCTCCAAGGCCGGTGAGCTCGGGCTCTTCGATGCCTATGCCGTCATCAAGCGGATGGGTTCAAAAACAAAAAATACGGAAAAATGAAAAATATAAAAGCAGCATTATTCGATCTGGACGGTGTCGTGTTCGACACCGAGACTCAGTATTCCGTCTTCTGGGGAATGATAGGCAAGGAATACCATCCCGAAATGCCCGATTTCGCCCAGCGCATCAAGGGACAGACCCTTACACAGATTTACGACGGATATTTCAGTCATGTGCGTGAGGAGCAGGCAACCATTACTGCGCGTCTTGACGATTTCGAGCGCAACATGCAGTATGCCTACATCCCTGGCATACAGACTTTTCTTGCCGACCTCAAGGCTCACAGCGTGAAGTGTGCCGTCGTGACAAGCAGCAACAAGGCCAAGATGCTCAATGTCTATGCACAGCATCCCGAGTTTACCGCTTACTTCGACCGCATCCTTACCAGCGAAGACTTTGCCGAGAGCAAGCCCCATCCCGACTGTTACCTCAAGGGGGCGGCTGCCTTTGGTGCCACCCCTGCCGAGTGTGTGGGCTTTGAGGACAGCTTCAATGGTCTGAAGGCTGTGCGTGCCGCAGGCGAGTATACCGTCGGCCTTTCCACCACCAATCCTGCCGATGCCATCGCTCCTCTTGCCGACACTGTCATCCCGGACTTTACCGGCTTTACCTACGGTCGACTTGTGGAACTGGTATCTGTCGAATGCCGCTAATTGGGAGGGATTCATGTAGAAAAAGCAGAAAACGTTTTGCCATGTTGGCTTTTTGCAGTAACTTTGCATCCGAAAAAGGGGGCTTCCGCTAAAGGGAGGCTCTTTTTTGTGGATATAAGGGTGGGGCAGAAGGCATTGCCGTCCGTAACAACGAGTCAATGCTACCTGTTAATGACAGCCAACGCCACCCGTTAAAAACAAGACAACATGGGATATTTATCAACAGACAAGAAAAAGATAACCACCAAGACTTTTGCTGCCATGAAGGCAGCCGGCGAGAAGGTGACGATGCTCACCGCCTACGATTTCACGACTGCCGGCATTATCGATGCTGCCGGAGTGGACAGTATCCTTATCGGTGACTCAGCCTCTAACGTCATGGCAGGCAATGTCGACACACTGCCCATTACGCTCGACCAGATGATTTATCATGCCCGCAGTGTGAACCGTGCCGTTAGTCACGCACTCGTAGTGTGTGACATGCCTTTCGGCAGTTACCAGGTTTCGCGCGAGGAGGCTCTGCGCAATGCCTGCCGTATGATGAAGGAGACTGGTGTCGACGCACTCAAACTGGAGGGCGGCGAGGAGATAGCCGATACGGTAAAGGCTCTCGTGGATATTGGTATTCCCGTACACGGCCATCTCGGTCTGACACCGCAGAGCATCAATAAGTTTGGTGGCTATGGTGTGCGTGCCAAGGACGAGGCAGAGGCAGAGAAACTGATACGTGATGCCGTGGCTCTCGACAAGGCCGGTTGCTTCGCTATTGTGCTGGAGAAAGTGCCGGCACGCTTGGCTGAGGAGGTGTCGCGCCAGGTGCATGCCGTGACGATAGGTATCGGTGCTGGTGCGGGCTGTGACGGGCAGGTGCTTGTCTATGCCGACGCCTTGGGCATGACTCCCAACTTCAAACCCAAGTTTGTGCGTCACTTCGCCCAGGTAGGTGCTGAAATGACAAAGGGTGTAGAGTCCTTCGTCGAGGCTGTCAAGGCCGGTACTTATCCATCGGTAGAAGAGTCGTACTAAGCCTACTTACTTCAGGCGGGTTCTAAAAATTACCTTTGATGGCTTTTTGCATTTTTGCCGGATAAAATCAAAAAGACACAAAGAGCAATCTGTCAAATCAAGAATGTTAAAAGTGCGTGGAATTTTTAGAACACGCCTTCACTAAGAGAAACTAAATCCCCGACGTATGGATACACAGAATACGCCCGTTCATATCAAGTTGTGGCACCGTGAGTTCTGGATGCTGTCGTTTGCCAATATGCTGCTCATGACGGCAGTATACGCACTCCTGGCAGCTATGCCTCCCTATCTGCTCCACCATGGCTTCGCGCCGCTTCAGGTGGGGTGGGTGATGGGCATTTATGGTGTCGGACTCTTTTGTTTGGGCGGTTTCTGCTCTTATCTGGTACAACGTTACCGCCGCAATGCCGTATGCCGGTGGGCCATCCTTGCCGTTGTGGCTTGCGTGGCTCTGTTCTATTATCTCGAGTTTTGGCAAGGCAGACACATGCAGCTCTGGATGCTTCTTTGCCTGAGGCTTGTTTTGGGTGCCGCCGTGGGTGTTGCCCAAATCGTGTTGGGCAGTACGCTTGTCATAGATATCTGCGAGTCGTTCCAGCGTACGGCGGCCAATCATGTCGTGGCTTGGTTTGGAAGGCTGGCTGTGGCATTGGGACCGCTTGCTGTCTCTTGCCTTTGTCCCATATGGGGATATTCTTCTGCCCTTTTGCTCTCTGCGGCATCTGCCCTTGCGGCATGGGGCTTGGTGGCTATGGTCAAGTTTCCTTTCAAGGCTCCTTCCGACCACATGCCCCTCTTCACGCTCGACCGTTTCTTCTTGCCGCAGGGCACCCCTCTGTTCCTCAATCTGTTGCTCGTTACCACGGCGGTGGGCATCCTCTTTGCCGTACCCCATACTGCAACTTATTATGCCATGGTGGGAGCAGGACTTGCAGGTGCCATCGTGGCAGAGCGTTTTGTCTTTGCCGATGCCGACCTGAAGAGTGAAGTGCTTACTGGTCTGCTCTTCCTTTTTGCCTCCCAGCTCATCGAACTCTCCCGGCAGCAGATGGCCATACAGTTCATCTCTCCCGCCCTTGTCGGTTTTGCCGTAGGCATTATGGGCAGCCGTTTCCTGCTCTTCTTCGTCAAGTTGGCCAACCATTGCCAGCGTGGCACCAGTTACAGTTCTTTCTTTCTGGCATGGGAGGCTGGCATCAGTCTCGGTCTCTTCCTCGGCATCGGTGTAATACCGCACCAGTACATCTTTACTTCCCTTCTCGCCCTCATAGCCGTCAGTTTCGTGCTCTACAACTTTGTAGTCCACTCTTGGTATATGAAGCACAAGAGTAGGTAAGGTTTCTTTTATTACAGGCTTATGTTATTCTATATTCGCAAGTACGGAATGTACGTTCCGTGACTTGGAATGTACGTTCCGTACTACGGAATAAGCGTTCCGTGCTATGGAACGAAGAATAGACCAGCGCAAAAAGCATACTACATAAAGGATGCGATTTAAGGAACTCTGAAGAAGCGCTTCGTTAGATGCTGAAGAAGCGCTTCGTTAGGGGTTAAAGAAGCGCTTTATGAGGGGTTAAAGAAGCGCTTCATGAGGGTTGGTGCCAATCTTCGACGTTCTTCGACATCTTCTAACACCTTTTGACGATGAAATAAGCAAAAGACTTTTTACTTGCACAAGCAAAAATCCCATTATCTGCATCCAAAGGACGATGGGAACT
>CAVKZC010000149.1:0-8242 GCA_963660455.1 Sphaerochaetaceae bacterium
CCCGACAGGCAACAGGCTTGCAGATAGCCTTCGCCTCCAGCCAGGAGCCCGACGAGGGCGAGGCTGCCTACCTCGTGGATGACGATCCTTCCACCTTCTGGCACACGATGTACTCCATCACCCTCGCCAAGTATCCCCACTGGGTGGACTTTGACGCAGGTACGGAGAAAACCATCAAGGGCGTTGCCTATACGGCGCGCCAGGACGGCAGTCTGAATGGTTGCATCAAGGATTACGAGATCTATGTGAGCAACGACAACAAGTCGTGGGGCGAGCCGATAGCCAAGGGACAGTTCGCCAAGACCGCCAAGCAGCAGAAGGTGATGTTCGCCAAGCCCGTGAAGGCACGCTATGTACGTCTGCGCGCCCTCAACGAGCAAGACGGGCAGGACTTCGCCTCTGGCTCCGAATTCACGTTGATAGAGAAGTAAGCGACAATAGAGAAGAGGGAATTGTCCGGCGTTTTATCCTGCACGCCGTGCAATTCCCTCTTGTTTCTGATCATCACTAAAAACTCTTATACAATAATGTGAAGGCCCAAAAATGTCGTCATGCATTTAACAAAATGATGCCTTGCGAAAACTTTTTTGGCATTATTTGGAAAAAAAGATGCGATTTGTTTGCGATTATTGGATTTTTTTCATAGATTTGCAACTGAAATGATAAAGAACGAGACCTAAACCTCTCCTAAAAATTCACTCTTAACTTCATGGATTATGAGTAAAGATTTAAAACCTAAAACCCAGATGAAAACGGCGTTGCTCGCTTGCGCGCTGATTTCGATGTCTCCTGCGTTTGCTCACGATGCCACGGCAATGGCCGACAACTCCACGCCGCCCGCCATCCAGCAGCAGAAGAAAGTAGCTACCGGACGTGTGGTCGACAACCTCGACGAGCCGCTCATCGGCGTAACCGTGATGGAAGCTGGCACATCAAACGGTACAGTGACAGATGTGGATGGAAACTTCACATTGAGTTTGAACAAACCCAATGGAAAAATCACGATTTCCTATATTGGTTATAATTCACAGACCCTCGCACCAGCGGCAGGCATGAAGGTGACGATGACCCCCGAGGACCGTCAGCTGAACGAGGTCGTGGTGGTGGGTTACGGCACGCAGAAGAAGGTGAACCTCACCGGTTCTGTGTCTTCCGTGGACAGCAAGGTGCTGGAGAGCCGACCCATCCAGAACCTCCAGAGCGGTCTGCAGGGCTTGATGCCGGGTGTGACCATCAGCGGCACCAATGGTGCGCCGGGTATGGATGCCGGTAGCATCAACGTGCGTGGTGTGGGAACCCTCAACACCTCCTCGCCCTATATATTGATCGACGGCGTGGAGTCGGGCACGATGAGCAGCCTCGACCCCAACGACATCGAGAGCATCTCCGTATTGAAGGACGCCGCCTCCGCCGCCATCTATGGATCGAAGGCTGCCAACGGTGTAATCCTGATCACCACCAAGCATGGCAAGAACGGCAAGCCACAGGTGTCGTACAACGGATACATCAGTGTGCAGAACCCAACGACCTTGGTGGACCGACTCAGCTCCTACGACTACGCCCACATGTTCAACGATGCCCTTGAGAGCGAAGGTAAGGCAAAGAAATTCGCCACTGAGGAGGAAATCGCAGCCCTCCCCAATACCGACTGGTACGACCTCGCCTACAAGACAGGTTCCTTGCAGCACCACAACGTCAGCGTGAACGGTGCCAACGAGGGTGTCAACTATCTTGCCTCCGTGGGCTATCTGAAGCAGTCGGGCATCCTGCCCAACGCCAGCCGTGAGCAGTTCAACGGACGCACCAACCTGGAGATGAAGATCAACAGCCGCCTCACCGCACGCATGAACCTCTCCTTCATCAAGAACGACTACAGCGACCCATCCTCAGCCTACGCAGGAGGAAGCTCCGACCAGATCATCCGTCAGCTCAACCTCATCGCACCATGGATTACGGCACGCAACGCCGACGGCACCTGGGGAACCATCTCCGACGGTAGCCCCATCGCATGGCTCGACAACGGACTGAAGGTGACGCGCCGCAACACCAACTTCACCGGTCTCATAGGACTGGACTATAAGATCGTGGACGGACTCACCGCCAAGGTCAGTGCCTCCTATGTGAACAACAACCAGAACTACGACTACTTCCAGAACTACTTCGTATACAACGAGAACAAGAAGACCGACCCCAGCTCTCACACCGAGAGCGTGTCGAAGTGGGAACGCAAGACCTTCGAGGCATTGCTCAACTACAACAAGACCTTCGGTCAGCACACCATCGGCGCCTTGGCAGGATGGCACGCTGAGGGATACAAGTACAAGTACTGGTACACCTATCGCAAGAACTTCCCCAACAACGAGGTGACCGACATCAACGCCGGTGACGTGTCCACCCAGCAGACCAACGGCTACACCCGCCAGTTGAACATGCTCTCCTGGTTCGGACGCGTGAACTACGACTTCGCGGGCCGTTACCTCTTCGAGGCTAACCTCCGTGCCGATGCCTCCAGCCGATTCGCCGACGGCCACCGCTGGGGCTACTTCCCATCGTTCTCCGCAGGATGGCGCGTCAGCGAGGAGCCGTTCATGGAGGGAACCAAGTCATGGCTCTCCAACTTCAAGATCCGTGGATCCTGGGGTAAGCTCGGAAACCAGGAGGCCTTGAGCGACTACTATCCCGCCATCAACACCTATAGCATCGGTGCCAAGTATGTATTCGATGGCAAGGTGAACTCCGGCTACTACCAGAGCTCCTACAAGATCAACACCATCACATGGGAGAAGGCCACCACATGGGGCGTGGGCGTAGACTTGGGATTTCTCAATGGCAAGATCAACGCCACCGTGGACTACTACAACCGCCTCACCGATGGCATCCTCATCTCCGTGGACGCACCTTACGAGTTCGCCCTGGGCAGCTACCTCGACAACGTGGGCAAGATGCGCAACCAGGGTGTCGAGATTGGCATCAACTACAATGACAAGTTCGGACAGGTGACCTTCGGTGCCGGATTCAACGTGGCTTACAACAAGAACAAGATCGAGAGTATGCCTGGCAAGGGCTACGTCTCCACAGGTTACAACCAGCGCAACGCGCAGGGCGAGGAGTACAACAGCTACTACATCTACCAGGCTGATGGCTTCTTCAGCTCCGATGAGGAGGCAAAGGCTTACATGGACTACTACTGGCCATCAGACGGCTCCAAGGGCTCATGCCCCTTCTCCGGCGGCGACTTCAAGGGCGGCGACCTGAAATATGTCGACACCAACGGCGACGGCAAGATCGATGCCGACGACCGTATCTATGCCGGCAGTTCCGTGCCACGCTGGACCTTCGGTCTGAACCTCAACGCAGGTTGGAAGGGCTTCGACCTCTCTCTGTTCTTCAACGGACAGTTCAAGGCTTATCGCTACTTCGATGCCTACGAGGTGGAAGGTGCGTTCGTGGGCGACAGTTCCCACCCGGCAACCATCTGGAAGGACTCATGGACTTACAACAAGAGCAACCCCAAGATGCCACGCCTCTTCACGGGAACCAACTCACCCAGTTCCACACGAAACGTAACGTCCACGTTCTGGCTCAAGAACGTGTCATACTGCCGCTTGAAGAACCTGCAGTTCGGATATTCCCTGCCCAAGTCGGCCCTGGCGTTCCTCCATGTCAACAAGGTGCGCGTGTACTATTCTTGCGAGAATCTGTTCACCATCGACAACCTCGACATCAACATCGACCCCGAGGCAACCAGCCAGCGACTCAGCTCCTATCCGCTGCTCCGCACCCACTCCTTCGGCTTGAGCGTAACATTCTAAGTAACTTTAAAAAGACAAGATTATGAGACATCTTAAAAAATACATATTCATCGGCATGGCGGCGCTCCTCACCACCTCATGCTCCGATTTCTTGGACACAGCCCCAAAGGATGCCCTTTCGCCTGCGACTACATGGAAATCACAGGATGACGCAGACAAGTTCCTCGTGGGATGCTACAACAACTGGCAAGACAACTACGACAGTGGATGGGGATGGGACGGATTCCTGCTCTATTGGGACGGAGCCTCCGACTTCGGCTACGACCAGTTCTCGTGGGAGGGCTACACTGCCATCGGCAATGGTACCGTGACCGCCAGCAGCGGCAGGGACTGGTATGACTTCACCCTCGTGCGCCGATGCAACGAGTTCCTCGCCAACATCGACAACTGCAACATCACCGACGAAGCCGTGAAGAACGACATGAAGGCTCAGGCACGCTGGATCCGTGCTTACCGCTACTTCCTCATGAACTGGAACTATGGCGGCGTGCCCATCATCGACAACTACGCCACCGCCGAGGAGGCCATGGTGGCTCGCAACAGCGAGCAGGAGGTGAAGGAGTACATCGAGTCGGAGCTTGACGCACTGGTGAACGATATCAACGTGAAACCATCGGCAAGCGGACGCATCGCCAAGGGCGCAGCCCTGGCACTCCGTATGCGCGAGGCTCTCTATTATGGTGACTACTCGACGGCACTCGACCGCGCCCAGAAGATCATCGACCTCGGACAGTATTCCCTCGACCTTGAATACTCCAACCTCTTCAAGGTGGCAGGACAGAACTCCAATGAGATCATCCTCGCCGTACAGGCTGTGGAGAACGACTACTACAATGACGTGATCGGACGTATGTACAACAACGCCGACGGCGGATGGTCTTCCATCGTCCCCACCTACGCACTGGTGGATGCCTACGAGATGGCGAACGGCATGACCATCGATGAGGCTGGCTCGGGCTACGATGCCACCCATCCTTTCGCCAACCGCGACCCACGTTTGGCGATGACCGTCACCTTCCCCGGAAGCGACTATGTCAACGGCAGTGGCGTGGATGCCATCTACAACAGTCTTGACAAGGAAATCGATGGTAAGACCAACGCCAACTACATGACGGCTGCCGACAACTCCTCCAAGACCGGACTCACCTGGGCGAAGTACCTGGCTCCGATGAACCAGTACTCCGACATCTGGAACACCAACTGCCAGCCCATCGTATTCCGCTATGCCGAGGTATTGCTCACCTACTGCGAGGCTTCCAACGAGCTGAACGGTCCTTCCGCACAGATCTACACCTATCTGAACAACATCCGTCAGCGTGTGGGAATGCCCAAGGTGGACGAGGCTAAGTACAACACCAAGGACAAGCTGCGCGAGTTGATTCGCCGTGAGCGTTCCGTGGAGTTCGCTGGCGAGGGTCTTCGTCGCGACGACATCCTCCGCTGGAAGGATACCAGTGGCAAGATGGTGGCAGAGACCGTCATGAACGGCACCCTTGAGCGCCGCATCGGTACAGTCAACATGGATGGTTCGGTGGATCCCGGAATGCGTGCCACGATCAACGTCAACGCCTCCGCAGAGGAGAAGAAGATAGAGGACCGCACGTTCAAGACAACCAACCGCTATCTCCCCATCCCGCAGGGTGCCCTCGACGCCAACACCAAGCTGACACAGAATGATGGTTACTAATGCATTGATTTGATAAGTCGTTTGATCCAACCATAACAAACGACAAAGCCCACAGGTTCTCTCAATCCCGAGAAGCCTGTGGGCTGTTTTTTTGTTGCGTTATTGCGATTTACTTGCGAATCTTATATCCGTACATGCTATAATATAGGATGAACAGGAAGCAAGGCAGGCAGAGCCAATAAGCCTGCTGCGCACCGATGGCATCCTTCAGACTGCCGTAGAGCGTGGGCAGCACGGCACCGCCAAACATCGCCATGATGAGCAGCGAAGAGCCAGCCTTGGTGAACTTGCCGAGGTCTGCCATTGCCAATGGCCACAATGCCGGCCACATCAACGAGCAACCCAATGCCATCAGCGACACGAAATAGATGGACATATCAGCGGGCGTGAGCACCACGAGCAGCGAACCAGCGATGGCGAGCCAAGAGCAAATCTTCATCGCCACCGCCTGGCTCACGTATTTCGGGATGAAGATGATGCCGCAGATATATCCCACCACGATGCCGATGGGGGCAATCCATGCGTAGTTGGCGGCTCCCGGCAACCCGAGTGAGTTGGCGTAATCCACCAATGTACCCAATGACACGGTCTCCACACCCACATACAGGAAGAGGGCGAGACAGCCCAACAGCAAGTGGGGGAACTGGAACACCGAGGTCTTCGTGGCGGCATACGGACAGGCGGCAGCCTCTTCGGCGTTGTCATCCTCGCCGGCGGCCTTCACCTCAGGCAGCGGAGCGAAGAAGGCGAGTACGCCCAATACCAAGAACGCCACGATGATGATCCAGAACGGCTTGTCCAGGTCCTCGATGCCGATGAGATGTACGTCCTTGCCCAGGAGCCACACGATGAAGAGCGAGGGAATGGGCCATGCCAACTTGTTGCAGATGCCCATGATGCTGATGCGCTTCGCCGCGCTCTCCAACGGACCCAAGATGGTGATGTAGGGGTTCACCGAAGCCTGCAGGTAGGCATTGGCAGCGCCGCTGATGAACGAGGCGAGCAGGAACAGCGGGAAACTCTTCTCCCCGGCGGAGAGAATGAACAGGTAGAATGCCACGGCGAAGATGAAGAACGACAGCGACATGGTCTTCTTGTAGCCGATCGCCTTGATGGTGAGTCCCGCGGGATAGCCGAAGATGAGGAACGGGATGAACGTTGCCGCGATGATGAGGTAGGAGGCGGCGTTGGAGATGCCCAACGACGACTGCAGCACCGGCACCAGCAGCGAGTTGATACCAAGGGCGAAGCCCAGCGAGAAGAACATGACTCCGATGAACGACAACGGAATCGCGAAGCTTTTGGATGATGTTTTATTTTCCATAAATGTTACATAAGTTAGTTGTTTCGTATTGGATGATGCAATAATGTTGCAAATTTAAGCATTTTTATGCAGATACTGACCAAAAGCATTGAAAACACCCGTAGATTTAATTTTTTTTGCCAAAAATATACCTTGTACCCTGTTTCTAATGTGTTTTTGATGTCGGAGGAACCTTTGTACTGCGTTGCTAATAAGTTTTGGATGTCGAAGGAATCTTTGTACTTCGTTTCTGATATGTTTTTGATGTCGGAGGAACCTTTGTATTGCGTTTCTAATATGTTTTGGATGCCGGAGAGACCTTTGTGCAGCGTTTCTGATATGTTTTGGGGTTCTGGGAGACCTTTGTAACCTGTTTCTACAGTGTCTATGTCTGTAACCCTTCCACTTTTTCCCAACCTTGCATAGCGCATCACAGTTACCATAAGGTCATTATCTGTAACTATTTATAATGATTTAAAATGAACGTAAGAATAGTTGTTCTGCGAAATTACGAATTTCTTGTTGTTTTTGATTTTTTCTCCTCATTTTATTTTCTGACAACGCTTTTTTTTAGTAACTTAGCAGTCGCTAACCGGAAAGTCCGGTGATGCATTGTCATATTTAAATTATTAGTTAAATGTTCAAAGAAATCAACGAAATTAGCCTGCCGCGTATGAACAACGGCGCGCATTTTACATTCGTGAGTAACATTCTGGCACGTGCTGAGGCAGATGCCACTGTCAAATCGAAAGTCTCCGAACTGCTTGAGGCCTTCAAGAAAGCAGTGGAGGCGGAGGACGAGGCATTGAAGCTCTCGCGGAAGAGTCTCATTACTGACGACATAGCCAAGGCGGACGCTAATCGTGGCGCCCTCTATTCTGGCTACAAGAAGGCGGTGAATGGTTTCCTCGCCATGCCCGTTGCCGACATGGCGCAGGCAGCGAAGGTTCTTGCCCAGCACATCAAGGACTATAAGATAGACCCCGCTGCCCAGCTCGACAAGGAGACGGGATTGCTTGTCAACTTCATCTCCGACCTTGAGGGCAAGTATGCCGAGCAGGTGGCGAAGCTCGGTCTCTCCGCCTTCGTCACCAACATGAAGGAGGCGAACGAGCGTGTGCGCTCCCTCACTCTGCAGCGCACCAATGAGAAGATGGGCGTCACCGTGGGAGCCTTGAAGACGGCTCGCTCTGCCGCGGACGAAGCCTATCGTGCGTTGGTGAAGATGGTGAACGCCCTCGCCCTCGTCAACGGTGAAGCCGACTATGCCTCGTTCATCGACTACTGCAACACGGAGATCACCCATTTCAAGCGTGAGGTGCTCGGTCAGAAGTCTGCGTCTTCATCATCCGCCTCTTCTGGCTCGTCCACGTCTTCTGGTTCGTCTGCTTCTTCTGGTTCTTCCACTTCTGGCGGCAGTGCTTCCTCTGGTTCCGCCTC
>CAVKZC010000150.1:0-8224 GCA_963660455.1 Sphaerochaetaceae bacterium
CGTTGGTAGGGAGGAGGCATTATATACTTACACTGGCGTGGGGCTTTCGGCGTTGCTCGTTTCGACAATCCGGGCAATGCGAAGGCCTTTATGACGTGAGACGAGTGACGGACCGGCTCTACGCCTTTTTAGTATGTGTTTAACCTAAAGAATAACAAAGTCTGTCAAACAAAGAGCCATTGACACATTATATTATATACGATGGCAAAGGAATCATTGAAGAACCTTTTTGAGAGCAAACAAGATGATTTGCGAAATCTACTGCAGAATCTTGAGTTACCCAAGGATGCAGCAAAGATAGAGCGTGTCGTAAGTGAGTACCTGAACAACCTGTTTGATGAGAATGGGGAATTCCGCATGCAACTGACACAATCTGAAGACTACATTCTTCAGTCGGCTATGTCATTGTTGAATGCCCAGCGGGCAATCTTGGCTGAGGTATCAAAAGCAAAAGAACAAAAGCCTGAGTCTTCGCAGCAGTCGGGAATCAATGGAGCGAAGACAACAGTCCAATCCAATGGAATAAGCAGAGAAGCAATACCTTATTCTATTGGGGCAAGTGCTGTAGGTGGTGTTATCGGAGGTGTTGTCATAGGGACATGGGGAGCCGTGTTTGGCTCTATCGCCGGAACCGCTATTGCTCTCTACTATGTAGCGAACAACGAGAAGCAAGCTCCTCAACCAAAGTTAAAGGCAGTCCAGCAACCTACGCCACAGCCCAGCCAGAAACTCGACGTGGAAAAGTTCATTCGCATAGTTGCTGGAGTTTGCGAAAGTATTGACAATCTGATAGAGACTTTCCGGGCACAAATCAACCGTGTGGTCAACAAATACGAGCAACAGCCCAAACCGACATTGGAAACGAACTTCAAGTCGATATTGGAAGGTATCCAATCGCTTGTCGGATACAAGCGTGCCCACGAGGCAACCGAGGAAAAATATGTAGCCAAGCTTCAACAGCGCATAGAAGACTTGACGGAATTGCTTGACAACTACAATCTTGAAATTGTTGATTATGACGGCGACAATGCAAGCTTGTTTGACGAGATTGCGTCACCGAATGCACAACAACCCAAGATGGTCGTTCCTGCAATTGTGAAAGAGAGCGCCACCGTATTGAAAGGCAAAATTTTTGTACCTGAGAAATGACAACAACCCCAACAGACTTGCAAACATTGTAAATCGTAGAATCATTAAAACAGAAAGCTATGCAACAAGATAAAAGCATCGAATATATTATAGGTATCGACCTCGGACACGGAGAGACATCAGCAGCCTTATGCCCTACAGAATGGGACACGCCCATCGAACAGCTTACACCAGCCAAAGATCTGGATATGGGTGGCAACAAGAAAGTGCTCCCTTCAGCCATCACCATACTGGAAAATGGTGACGCTTATATAGGCGACCGCGCTTTCCGTTCGGACATACTGAAAAAGGCATCAGTAAATGTCTGTTTCAAACAAGCCCCCAAAGACATCAACGGCGAAAAAGAAAAGTTGATGATGCGGTTTATGAAGGAGATTTACCGCACCATCGTAGAGAATAATTCCTCAACATTACACGAGGGAAACCATAAAGTTTACATTGCAACACCTTCAGGATGGGATGCACAGACTCAAAACATGTATGAGCAAATGGCCGCCAAGGCAGGTCTGCCTATCGCTGGTGTGACGAAAGAGTCAAGAGCAGCTTTTGTAAGAGCACAGGCAGACGTAACCTCTGGTTTGGGACGCAACATCAGCAAGGGCGCTATCGTGTTTGATATGGGTTCGAGTACACTTGACTTCACATATCTCAACCAGTCGCAAGGTTCTGAGTTGATAGACAATGGTTACGACTGTGGAGCCTCTGCCATAGAAAAGCTCATCCTGCACAATCTGGAAGAAAGTTCTGACATAGTAAGGGCTTTCGAGAAGAAATATCCAAAGCTCAAAGACCGTTTGCAGTTTGAGGCGAGAACAGTGAAGGAACAGGCTTACTTCGATCCTACTGCAAAAGTGAAAAGGTTCGTCAACTTCGAAGAACTCATAGACGATGATGAAGACTTCGAGGATGAGCGTTTCAAATTGGCTTTTGCTCCAGGAGAATTGAACCAAACATTGGCAGATGCAGGGTATATTAAGGAGATAGAGGATGCCATGATTGACTTCAAAGACAACCACATCCATGGTGCTCCCATCTATGGCGTTTTTCTGACAGGTGGTGCTTCTCGCATGGACTTCATCAAACCTCTCGTAACTAAGGTTTGGGGTGTGCCTGAGGAAAGTATCTATCGTGACCAAGACCCGTCGCTGACCATTTCACAAGGAGTGGCAGAAGTCGCACGTATAGACTTGCGCACAGTGGGAATGGACCAAGGTCTTGCAGAAGAAATCGATAATATTGTCAAGCAAAACCTTGTGTATAACCATTTTGCGGAAAAGTATGGAGATGCTTTGAAGGAAGATGTTATGGACTCAGTAAATTTAAGTCTGAACTGGTTTATAGGACAAGCAAACTATGACGGCTATGTAGAAGAAGATTTCTCTTTGGAAAACCTAAAAGACACGATAAAAGGAGTTGTAGAGGGTGGCATAGAGGAGATGAAGAAGAAAAGCGCAGACTACTTCAAGGAAGCCTTCGAAGAAGCAACGGCAGATGTACGCAAGAAAATTGACACCATCGTTGCCAACTACACAAATAAAGGTACCAAGGTTACTCTTCCTACAATCAACTTCCAGAACATAGACGTAAAAGGCATCAACCTGAATGGTGTTATTAATGAGATTTCAAAGACCATAGATGTCTCTAGCACCAATTGGCTACAGTATGGATTGGCTGGCGCAGGATTGATTTTCGGAGCCATTGGCGCGAGTGTCGGTTTTGCTCTTGGTAGATGGCTTGGTGGAGACAAACGTAGTGACGAAGAGAAGCAAGCTGCTGCAATGGAAAAGGCACTTAGCCACGAAGAAAGAGTAAACGTTTACAACTCAATTTGCGAGAAAGGCGACGAGATTACTCAATCCATCCATGCCGCTGTAGACAGATCGCTGCGAAGCAATAGTCTGAAATCAAAAATACAGAGCATGGCTTCACAAGTACTTGGTGAATACAAGAAGAGCTTGGAAGATGCAAGAATTTTAATAGACTAACAACATGAGCTATTCCATCAACCCTATAGAGCCGGCAGCCAAGGCTTTGGCTGCTACGGCTTTGTCGCAAACCCTTTCATTCTGCATGGAAAGGAAGTATCTCGATGGGATAAGTTCGTCCACGTCAAGTAATCCGTTTCATCTGGAAGCAATAGAGAGTACGCTCAAAGACGAGGCGTATTGGTTGCGTATCAAGCAAGTGGGGAAACCTCTGCATGATTCTGCAGAAGACTGTTTTACTGCCATTCAGAAAATTCTGTATTCGTGCTTTCTGCCAAACACCATTCAGTTGTTGTTTCTGGTGGAAGGAGACGGTAAGGAAAGCAGAATGTATGTTGGACTTCGTTCTGTATCGGAAACCATCAAGGCTAAAAGCTATGCCAAGAACCTAAACGAATTTGTAAAGGGGACTTGGCCTGGTTTGCAAACAGAACTTGTAGATGAATCCGATGATGGGTTGTCAAGTTTGAAAAAGGACATCGCAGCAGAGAATCTAAATTATGTCTATGCCTTGACTGGAATCCCATCGATGGAGAGTCAATACAAGACATTGTATCCTGCCACGCTTGACAATCTCATTGCTGGTATGAACCGCAGTAAGAGATATGCTTATCTCGTTGTGGCAGACCCTGTAGAAACCTGCGAGGCGGAGAATATGATTTATCAATGCCGTGAGATGAACGGACAGGCAGAATCGCTAAAATCCATCAATATCACAGAAGGTTTTTCGAAAGGTACTTCTTCTTCGCATACCCATGGTACTTCTTCTTCTGTAAGCGAAGGGGTGAGCCATTCAGTTTCTGAATCTGTGTCAAAGAAAGATTTCTCCCGATTGGGGAAGGCTGCTTTGGGAGCAACAGGATTGGGACTCGTGGCCAGCATCTTTCCTGCAGCAGGAGCAGTAGTTGAAGGTGTGGCAGATACAGCAGGTGCTATCCTTCCAAGTGCCTTGAATATGATTGGACTGTCTTCTATCGGTAATATCATTACTAACATCATGCCGACCAAGACAACTGGTATATCGGACACTACTTCCACAACCAATACTCATGGAGTTAATGATTCTGACACAACAGGTACAAATGAAAGCAAGTCGCAAAGTCTCAGCCGGAACATAGTAAACAAACACATAGAGGCCGTATCTGAGCATTTGTTCTATCATTCCAAAAGGTTGGAAAGTGGCAAGGCGATAGGTTTGTGGAAAGTGGGTGTTTATCTGATGGCGGACAAAAAAGCTGACATCCAAGGTGGTGCAATGCAGTTACGTTCAATATTAAGCGGTCAGGAGTCCATCTTTGAGCCTATCCGTATTCATGATGTGTCCATTGCTGTAGATGACATACGCAAAAACAGCATCGCAAGGTTGTGTTCCCCCGTATTGATGATTGCCAATCAACTTGGGCATCGTTTTGAACATCCATTAGGAAAGAACTATAAAGAGTTGAAGACCGTGTTGACAACTAAGGAGTTGTCCTATCTCGTAAACTTCCCTCTGCGCACAGTGCCAGGAATAAGCGTAGTGGACAGTTCGCCAGAATTCAGCTTGAATCAGACGGAAAGCAAAGGAGAAAGCATTGCCTTTGGAAAACTCTTGTATGGCGGCTCCACAACAGAGATGGAATATGAGTTGCCTTTGAAAGTACTTGCAAAGCATACGTTGTTGTCTGGTATAAACGGAACAGGCAAGACAAATACAGTGCAGTCTATCTTGAATGGACTGAAAGGAAAGATACCTTTCTTGATTATAGAACCTGCAAAGACCGAATACGTAGATTGGGCCATAGAGTACAATAAGAGCCATAAGGATGCACAGATAGACATTTATATGCCTGGGTGCAAGAAGTATCGCGGTTCGTTCACTCCAAAACCATTGAGGATTAATCCTTTCGAACCAGTATGGCTCGATGCAGGGCAAGATCCCAATGTACTCTCTCACATTGACCGTTTGAAATCAACATTCGCTGCAGCTTTCCCCATGTACGACATTTTGCCTGTACTGATGGAAGATTTGATTTATACCATCTATCAGCAAAAGACAACCGATTGGCTCAGTGACGCACCTGCATTTGGACAAACAAAAGCGCCGACGCTCAACAGCATGAGCGTATGTGTGGACAAGGTGATAGACCACTGCCATTACGAGGAACGTATCGCAAGCAATATGAAGGCTTGTCTCAATACTCGCATTAATTCTCTCAAACGAGGATGGCGAGGCGAAACTCTCAATTGCCCCAAGTCTACACCATGCGAAGAACTCTACGAGCGTCCCGTTGTCATTAACCTGTCATATGTGGGTGACGACACGGATAAGGCATTCTTTATGGCTGTCATTTTACAACAGCTTTATGAATATCGTCAGGCTTTGGCTGAGATGGGACTTGTTGACTTCAATAACAACGAGTGCCAACATCTTACAGTCATAGAGGAAGCTCATCGCGTAATGATGAAGTGCGACAATCCGGATATGCCACAATACAAGTCTGCTATGATGTTCTCAAATATGCTTTCAGAAATCAGAGCGTATGGTGAGGGCATGTTCTTGGTAGATCAGGTTCCAACACGGTTGATTCCAGATGCGGTCAAAAATACCAACACAAAGATTACGCACCGTCTTGTGGCAGAGGATGATAGCAAAGCCATTGCCGAAAGTATGGGAATAAGTAAGGAACAACGCATGATTATACCCAAGTTGTTGGTGGGACAATGTTTGGTTTCCACATCTTTGACCACAGACAAATATTGGGTACAAGTGAATAAAGTGAAATGACGATGAATGGACTGGACTATATAGACGAAACTGGTGCAAAGTCTTCCTTGGAAGACTCTGTCGCCAATTTCGAACTGTCGGAATCTCAACAAGAATACCTGAGAGAGTTGGAAGTCTCTCCTACAGAATGGTGTGAGATGACAGACGACGAAAAGACAGAGGCTGTTCGTGACATAAGGGATAGACTGGAAGAAATCGGTGCAGATAATGTCTTGGAACAAGACAAGGCAATCCAAAAGACATTTGCACCAGAAATCCTCGGTGAGTTTAGACAGCAGGTCTTTCATGAGAAAATAGAGCAACTTGGCAAGTTGGAAAATGCGACTCCGCTTAGTCTCGAAGATCTAAAGTCAGAATGCCCGGAATTATACGAGCAGGTGCAGAGAATGAACTCTCGACTTCTTAACGATCGTCCAGATGGCATTATGAACACGATGCAATATGCAAGAATGGAAAACGGGGATATTGTTGCCTACAGTACGCATGAGGAATACTCCAATTCCAGAATGGTATACTCTGAGGGTATTGTATATGCAAAGTCAGGGGGAAGTCGTGACGGTGACAACAATTTGGACGAATTTATCAATACGCCTGTTTTGATGCCTGATACGGCATATGTCATTGACGGTCGTTCTATATACGAAACCGACAGCCAAGGACGGGTAGTCAAGGAAAGTACGGTTTATACTTCTGATTTTGATGTTAAGCTTGAAAGGGCTACCGTCAATCAAGCGATGATTAGAAATGGGAAGGATGGTGTTGAGAATGATGAAAGTTCACATACGGTGCCCAAATGTTTAGGTGGACCCAACGAAGCAATCAACCAAACACCCATGCGCAGTGACATTAATCACGGCGAAGGCTCGGAATGGGCTGATACTGAAAGGAAATTGGCTGCCGCTACTGAGAATGGAGAGACATCGTTTGTGGAGCATAATTTCCATTATGAAGGAGACTCCAAACGTCCCAGTTCTGTGGATTGCACCAGCAAGATTGGCGGTGAGGAACCAATATCTTTAAGTTTTGACAATTCCGGTGCAGAAACGTTTTATTCCCAGAAAGCATCGTGTGATGTACCACTGTGTTCTGATGAATCTCACAACAACGTGGAAGCTCCAACCGATATTGAGCAAATCGAAAGCATATCAGACGTTTTGTCTGACTGCAAGTCTCTTGAGTTCGAAGAATGGGGAAAGTTGGAAACCTCCGAGAAAATAGAAGTTCTTGACTCTTTGGAAAGGAAGATTGCTGAAATAGAGAAGCGCCCGTCGTGTCCCATCAGTGCAAAAGTTATGGGAGAAGGCGTGCTTGGAGGTTATAATACAGAAACGAAACATATCGACCTTAATGAGTCGATGATAGAGGCTTCTGGACAAGACTATGTTATGTACAGTGAGGTTATTGATACGCTCATCCATGAAGGAAGACACGCCTATCAAGACTACAATGTCAATGTGAATGAAGTTCATCCACGACATAGTGAAGTGGAGAGCTGGGCTGACACCATGGGTGGTGGAAAATGGGAATATTGGGGCGATACAAGTTCTCTC
The DNA here is from genome assembly GCA_963660455.1 of Sphaerochaetaceae bacterium. GTDB lineage: Bacteria > Bacteroidota > Bacteroidia > Bacteroidales > Bacteroidaceae > Prevotella. The sequence goes on from CAVKZC010000150.1 coordinate 7,452, forward strand.
CTTGGACAACGTCTTTACGAGCAACAGTCCATAGAGATTGATGCAAGGAATTTTGCGGCGGATGTCATGGATAAGTTTCACGAAAAGCAATTTGTATAATGGACAAAGAAACATTAGTAAAGAATCTCATACAAAGGGGATATGATGAGAAATCTGCAAATCTTGTCGCAAAGGATTTGCTGGAATTGGATAGTCCGCTAAATGACTATCTCCATCAATGGATAGAAGGAGAAATCATAACGGATTATACGATAGACAACTATTCTATTGTCAGTTTCATGCAAGAAAGGTCTATGACTTATCCTGCAGCATTATTGACGATGGATTGGATTATAAAAGAGCCGGAGAAAGCATTGAAAAGTTTAAAGTCAAGTAAATAAGAACCATGCCACAATTCGAAATTAAAGCACGACACGAAATGTCGTTAGGACTTGGAAACTGGGTACATCGTGGTGATACTTTCAATATAAACATCACGATACCCAATACATTTCCTGGAAGTCTAATGGGTAATACGCGCAACAAGGAAAGCGTTACCCGACAATTGGCTGCCCAAGGAGTAATCCTACCTCCCAATAGTGGTTGGTTCAATGGAACCCATTGGGACATTAAGATGAAATAAAAGCAATATATGGTGGCAGAAGTCACCTCTTCTTATTGCCACAATGCTTCTTCCTGCCAACCTGCAGGGAAGCCCATGGCATGCAAATCTATATTAGGATATTCTGCGAACAATTTGAACAGAGAACCTTTCAAGTCCATGCAAGGAGTGA
>CAVKZC010000151.1:0-8211 GCA_963660455.1 Sphaerochaetaceae bacterium
CTTCACGACACCAACAAATAAAAGTATGTTAAATAACCCCTGCATGAGGCGCGGATAACGCCTTTTTTGCTAACTTTGCAACATATTATAATAAATAAGTTAGTATGCCACAAGACAACAGCAGAGAGACCATACACAGCAACCCCTTTTTTGAGCCTTACAACACACCGCACGACACCGTACCCTTCGGTCGCATACGCCTCGAAGACTATGAGGAAGCCTTCATGGAAGGCATACGCCGCGACGACGAGGCAACAGACAAGATAGTGAATGACCCCGACGAACCGACCTTCGAGAACACCATAGCAAGGGTGGACACCGAGAAGGGCGAACACTACTACGACCTGCTGAGCCGCGTGTCGAACGTGTTCTCGTGCATGATGAGTGCAGAGACCTGCGACGAGATGGAGGCGCTGGCACAGAAGCTGAGTCCCATACTGACCAAGCATGCCAACGATGTCACGCTCAACCGACAACTCTTCGAGCGTGTCAAGTACGTGCACGACCACCCCAACCGTGAGCTTACGCCAGAAGAGAAGATGCTGCTCGACACCAGCTACGACGGATTCGTGCGCAGCGGAGCACTCCTCGACGAACAGGGCAAGGAGCAGCTGCGCCGACTCACCGAGGAGGCCGCCATGCTGACACTGCAGTTCTCGCAGAACCTGCTGAAAGAGAACAAGGCGTTCACCCTCCACATCACCGACGAGGCACAACTCGACGGTCTGCCCGAGACAGCCGTGGCCGCCGCCAAGCAGACGGCACAGGAACAGCAGAAGGAGGGATGGGTGTTCACGCTCGACTACCCCAGCTACTCGCCCTTCATGACCTACTCCACACAGCGCGAACTGCGCCGCCAGATGTACATGGCACGCAACACTGAGTGTACACACGACAACGACAGCAACAACATAGCCATCTGCAAGCGACTCGTAAACCTGAGGCGCGAACTGGCGCAACTGCTCGGCTTCGACACCTATGCCGACTACGTGCTCAAGCACCGCATGGCCACCAACGTGGGGAACGTGTACAAGTTGCTGCACGACCTCATAGATGCCTACAAGCCCACCGCTCTGAAGGAGAAGGAGGAGGTGACCGCCATGGCCCGGAAGGAAGAGGGAGACGACTTCGTGATGGAGCCGTGGGACCAGGCCTTCTATTCGCATAAGCTGAAGATGGAGAAATACAACCTCGATGCAGAGATGCTGCGCCCCTACTTCCAGCTCGACAAGGTGATAGAGGGTGTGTTCGGACTGGCTGGCAAGCTCTACGGCATCACCTTCCGCGAGAACAAAGAGATACCCGTGTACCATCCCGACGTGAAGGCATACGAGGTGTATGACAAGGACGGAAGCTATCTGGCCGTGTTCTATGCCGACTTCTTCCCGCGAAAGGGCAAGCAGGGCGGCGCATGGATGACGGAGTTCCAGGGACAGTGGATAGACCACAAAGGCAAGAACGTGCGCCCGCATGTAAGCGTGGTGATGAACTTCACCAAACCTACAGCCGAGAAACCGGCCCTTCTCACCCTGGGCGAGGTGGAGACCTTCCTGCACGAGTTCGGACACAGCCTGCACGGCATGTTCGCCAATACGCGCTTCGAGAGCCTCTCCGGCACCAACGTGTGGTGGGACTTCGTGGAACTGCCATCGCAGTTTATGGAAAACTACGCCGTAGAGAAAGACTTCCTGCAGACCTTCGCCTTCCACTACCAGACAGGCGAGCCGATGCCCGACGAACTGATAGAGCGCATCCAGAAGAGCCGCAACTTCATGGCGGCAAGCTGCTGCCTCAGGCAGGTGAGCTTCGGACTGCTCGACATGGCATACTACACGCTCGGCAATACCTTCGACGAAGACATCATCTCCTTCGAAAAGAAGGCTTGGGCCGATGCCATCATCAGTCCGCAGCCCGCCGACACATGTATGACGGTGCAGTTCTCGCACATCATGGCCGGAGGATACGCTGCCGGATACTACAGCTACAAATGGGCGGAGGTGCTCGACGCAGATGCCTTCAGCGTGTTTAAGGAGCACGGCATCTTCAACCGAGACACGGCGCAGAGCTTCCGTGACAACATCCTCTCCAAGGGCGGCACAGAGCACCCCATGACACTCTACAAGCGCTTCCGCGGACAGGAGCCTACCATCGATGCACTGCTGGAACGCAACGAGATAAAGGTAAAAGGGTAAAAAAGTAAAAAAACAAAAAGGGTAAAAAGGGCAAAAATCCGCCTATGAACTACGAAGACGACAAACAGGAGAAACTCGACCTGCGCTACCTGCGCATGGCGAAGATATGGGCAGAGAACAGCTACTGCAAACGCCGACAGGTGGGTGCCATTGTCGTGAAGGACAAGATGATCATCAGCGACGGATACAACGGTACGCCCAGCGGATTCGAGAACGTGTGCGAAGAGGACGGTGTTACGAAGCCCTACGTGCTGCACGCAGAGGCTAACGCCATCACCAAACTGGCACGCAGCAGCAACAACAGCGACGGCAGTACGCTCTACGTCACTGCCTCGCCCTGCATAGAGTGTGCCAAACTCATCATACAGGCTGGCATCAGGCGCGTGGTCTATGCCGAGAAATACCGCCTCAACGACGGCATTCAACTCATGGAGAGGGCTGGCATCAAGGTAGAATACCTCAACCCCAACGAGAAAGGGTAAAAAGGTAAAAGGGTAAAAAGAATCCTCCCTACTCCTTAGCTCAAAGAAAGTAACACTCATACATATATGAACAACAACAGGAACAAGAGCAACCGTTTCATGCCTGTCATCATGGCCCTGTGCGTGGTGGCGGGAATACTGATAGGCTCGTTCTTCTCAAACCATTTCGCGGGCAACAGACTCAACATCGTCAACAGCGGAAGCAACAGACTCAACAACCTGTTGCACATCATAGACGACCAATATGTGGACTCCATCGACATCGACTCGCTGGTAGACAAGGCCATACCGCAGATTTTGGCAGAACTGGACCCGCACTCCGTATACATCAGTGCCAAGGACGCTGCTGCCACCACCGACGACCTCAAAGGCTCGTTCTGCGGCGTGGGCATCGAGTTTGTAATACGTGAGGACACCATACACGTACAGAATGTCATACAGAACGGCCCCGCCGAGAAGGCTGGACTGCTGGCCGGCGACAAGATTGTAACCGTAGACGGCAAGCCCTTCACGGGCAAAAGCGTCACCAACGAGGTGGCCATGCACAACCTCAAGGGACCCAAGGACACGAAGGTGAAGATTGGCGTGGTACGCTACGGCAGCAAGAAGGTACAGGAGTTTACCGTTACACGCGGCGAAATACCTACCAAGAGCGTCACCGCCGCCTACATGCTCGACGACCAGACGGGCTACATCCGCATCAAGAACTTTGGCGAGAACACCTACCCCGAGATGCTCATCGCCCTGGCCAAACTCTCACAGGAAGGGTTCAAGAACCTCTGCATAGACCTGCGCGACAACACTGGCGGATACCTTACAGCCGCCATCAACATGGCCAACGAGTTCCTGCCCGACAAGAAACTCATCGTCTACACACAAGGACGCAAGTCGCCAAGGCAGGACTTCCGCAGCGACGGCAAGGGGTCGTACCCCAAACTGCCCCTCGTGGTGCTCATCAACGAAGGGTCTGCCTCGGCTTCCGAGATTTTCGCCGGTGCCATGCAGGACAACGACCGCGCCACCATCATAGGCCGACGCTCGTTTGGCAAGGGACTGGTGCAGCAGCAGATAGAGTTCCCCGACCACAGCATGATACGCCTCACCATTGCGCGTTACTATACGCCGTCGGGACGCTGCATACAGAAGCCCTACACGCTGGGCAACGACAAAGACTACGAGCAGGATCTCCTCACCCGCTACCAGCACGGGGAGTTCTTCTCGTCGGACAGCATCAAGCACACCGGACCCGCCTACCATACAAGTTTGGGACGCACCGTGTACGGCGGTGGCGGCATCACGCCCGACATCTTCGTGCCGGAAGACACGACAGGCATGACGTCCTACTTCAAGGAGGCCAGCATGAGCGGTCTCATACTGCAGTTTGCCTTCACCTATACCGATGACAACCGCCCCAAGCTGAACAACTTCAAGGAGATGATGCAGCTGGCCGATTACCTGGAGAAGCAGGACATGGTAGACAAGTTTGCCAACTATGCCGACAAGCACGGACTGCAGCGCCGCAACCTGCTCATACGCAAGTCGCACAAGTTGCTGGAGAGGTACATCAACAGCCGCGTAGTGTACAACATGCTGAGCGAAGAGGCATGGAACCAGTACATCAACCAGGATGACCCTGTCATACGCAAGACCCTCGAGGTATTCTCCAGACACGAGGCATTCCCGCAGAAACCAGCCGCCACACCTGCTGCCCCCAAAAAGAAGCAGAAAGTGGCGGAGGCAAGGATTCCCTACGAATACCGCTCGCTGCACGGTAACCTGCCGTGGGTAGCGGATGCATAGCGAGAAAAAAGATGGACAAGAACAATTTACGACACCTTATAAGACAAGAGAAGCGACAGTTCTCCAAGACACAACTTGAAGAACTGTCGCTTCCCATATTGCAACGAATCTACGCCCACCCTAAGGTGAAGCAATCACACAGCATTCTGCTGTACTGCTCGCTCGATGACGAGGTGTGCACCCGCAGTCTCATGGACCGTCTTGTGACTGAAGGCAAGCATGTGTACCTGCCACGCGTTACCGGAGCCGACACCATGGAACTGCGCCTGTACACCGGCAGAGGCGACCTGCAAGAAGGGGCGTTCCACATCATGGAACCTACGGGAGCACTGCTGCCCGAAGAGAGATACGCGGAGATAGACACCGGCATCATCCCCGGCATGGCGTTCGACCGTGACGGTCACCGTCTGGGCAGGGGCAAGGGCTACTACGACCGTCTGCTGGCCAAGATGCCGCATCTATATAAAATAGGTGTATGCTTCGACTTTCAGAAAGTGGACAGCATACCCACCGAAGCCACTGACATCACGATGGACACCACACTATAGAACCGGATGTCGGAAATGACGAAAGCACCCGCCATCTGGTTGAGCCGTTGCACGAGGACGGAGCGGTTGAGCGACAGGTCGGCACGTAGGGCTGGATTGAGAATCTTCACGTAGAGCGTCTGGTTCTTGATGAACTTCTCGCCCGTATACTGCGCCACCGTCTGGCCTGCCACCTCTGTCCATGCCGACAGGATGCGCTTCTGCTGCAAAGGTGTCTCAAGCCCCTCGTTGCGCAGTATCTCGGGCAACAGCTCCGACAGGGAGCGAACTTTTCTTCTGAACATAATGCAACTTCTCTTTTTTACCTTTAATCGGCCTTTTTACTTTTTTACCTTTTTACTTTTTTACCTTTAGACGGCCTCGAACTGCCCGTCCTCCACGTTGAAGATACGGTAGTCACTCATTCCCCGGGAGAGAATCTTGTCCAGATGGTCGCGGTTGGTATCGGTCATGAATATCTGCCCGAAGCTGTCGCCGGACACCAGTTCCACGATAGCCTCCACACGCTGTGCATCCAACTTGTCGAACACGTCGTCCAGCAAGAGCAGCGGTGTAGTGGTAGAGCACGTACGTCGCAGGAAGTCAAACTGCGCCAGCTTCAGGGCAATGACAAAGGTCTTGTTCTGTCCCTGACTTCCCTCACGCTTCATCTGATAGTCGCCTATCAGCATCTCCAGGTCATCACGGTGCACACCGTGCAATGAGTACCCCACAGCACGGTCCTTCATGCGGTCGCGCTGTATCACCTCCAGCAAGTTACCCCGCTGGCAGTGCGACACATAGCGCAGTCCCACCTCCTCGCGTCTGCCCGATATGTGGCTGTAGATGCGCTGGAAGACAGGTATCAGTTCGTCAATGAAGGCACATCGCTTGTGGTATAGCAGTTCGCCGTTGCGCGCCATCTCCTGTTCCCATATTTCCATCAGTGCCGTGTCTGGCTCCGTCTCCATCTTCAGCAGGGCGTTGCGCTGCTGCAATGCCTTGTTGTAGCAAGTCAGGGCCTCCATATAGCTATGGTCATACTGCGAGATGACCACATCCATCAGCCGTCGGCGCTCCTCGCTGCCACCCTCTATCAGTATCGTATCAGAGGGAGCCACCAGCACGAGCGGTATCAGTCCTATGTGCTGCGACAGGCGTTTGTATTCCTTCTTGTTACGTTTGAAATGCTTCTTCGTGCCCCGCTTCATGCCGCAGTAGATATTCTCCTCGTCGCCTCTGTCGTCCAGGTAGTTGCCCTCCATCATGAAGTAAGCCTCGTCGTGCGTGATAATCTGCGAGTCGACGGGGTTGTAGGCACTGCGGCAGAAAGAGAGGTAATACACGGCATCGAGGAAGTTGGTCTTGCCCACCCCATTGTGCCCGATAAAGCAGTTCACCTTGGGCGACAAGTCCAGATTGGCAAGCCGGATATTCTTATAGTTTACGATAGATATATTCCTTAAAATCATATGTCGAAAGCCGCTAATGCCGTGCAAAGTTAGCGGAAAAAGGGCGAAAAAAGAAAAAAGTGGACTATTAATTTCAATATATGGATAAAATTACGTATTTTTGCAACCTAAAAGACAGAACAATAAATATCAATATAACAATGTCAAACAAAACCCAACAGGCTCCCCTGACGAGCGGGAGCCTCAACAGCAACGAGGCCTTCGTGATGAAGTACAAGAAGGTCGTTCTTATCGCAGTGGTAGCGGTTATCGTCGTCATTGCAGGTGTGTTCCTCTACATGTCGCAGATCTCCGGTCCGCGCGAGGACAAGGCGAGCACGATGCTCGGCAAAGGCCAGACTTACTTCAACAACGAGATGTACGACCAGGCCCTCAACGGTGACGGTGCAGGCTACGTAGGCTTTGCCAAGATTGCCGACGAGTACGGCAGCACCAAGGCCGGAAACCTCGCCAACCTCTATGCCGGTCTGTGCTATGCTAACCTGGGCAAGTGGGCCGAGGCAGAGAAGAGCCTTGACGCATTCTCCAGCAAGGGCGACCAGATGATAAGTCCTGCTGCAGAGGCTGCACTCGGCGATGCCTATGCGCATCTGAACAAACTGGACCAGGCCGTGGATGCCTTCAAGAAGGCTGCCGACATGGCAGACAGCAAGGCTGAGGACGACACTAACAACAGCCTCTCTCCCGCTTTCCTCGTCAAGGCAGGCGAGATACTCGAGAGCCAGAACAAGAAGGACGATGCCCTGAACATATACCAGGACATCAAGAAGAAGTATGTCAACTCCATGCTCGTACAGAGCGGTGAGATAGACAAGTACATCGAAAGGGCATCCAACTAACGGCACTATGGCGACAGCACTTCACAACTTGTCCGAATACGACATCAACACGGTACCCGATGCCAGCAACATGTGCTTCGGCATTGTGGTGGCCGAGTGGAATCCTGAGATTACGGGTGCTCTGCTCAACGGTGCAGTGGAAACACTGCAGAAGCACGGCACCCTGCAGGAGAACATACACATCAAGACGGTGCCCGGCAGTTTCGAACTGATATACGGTGCCCACCAGATGGTACTGAACGGCGGCTATGACGCCGTCATCATTCTGGGCAGCGTGATACGCGGAGAGACTCCCCACTTCGACTATATCTGCCAGGGCGTAACCTACGGTATCGCACGCCTCAACGCCACACAGGAGATACCCGTTATCTACGGTCTCCTTACCACCAACGACCTGCAGCAGGCCAAGGACAGGAGCGGCGGCAAACTGGGCAACAAGGGCGACGAGTGTGCCATCGATGCCATCAAGATGGCCAAGTTTTAAGAGAAAAGAACAAACATGAAACTATACCAACTGTTCCAGGCGTTCGACTTTGAGGAGGTATTTCCCGCTGTCAACGAGATGTTCCCCAACGCTGGCCTTCACCGCGACGTGTTCGAGAAAGCATACGGCATGCTGTGCAGCATAAAACCCATACTTTCCAAAAAGTCTATCATCTACGAACTGAAGGAAGACCCAAACTCCAGGACTGACATGATAGTGGGAGCTGACGATGCCTGCTTCGACACCACATGGGACGTATGCCTGGGCAAAGAAGTGAGGAAAGGACGCGGCGCCGACATCGACGACACCACCATGGTGGCGAACTGCCTACTCAACGTGCTCTTCCTGGGGAGACATCCACAACACTTCGAGCGTGATTACCGCAAACTCATGAAATAAGGGTAAGGGGTAAAGG
>CAVKZC010000152.1:0-8209 GCA_963660455.1 Sphaerochaetaceae bacterium
GGCCATCCGCTCAGACAAGCCGTTCGACCGCAAGCTCATCAAGGTGCTCGACGAGTTGAGTATCTAAGTCTGCGACAACACGTCTTTGAAGCCAGTCGTCTTTGCGGTAGGGTGTAGAGAACGTGCATAGACAAGTTTGTCTAATTCACGCTAAAAATGGGTAAAAAACGAATAAAACTCCGTTTTGATTTGGAGTTTTCGATAATGTTTGTTACTTTTGCAATCGCACAGCCGCAAAGTTTGCCTTGGCTGAAATTTACTGAAACAACATGGGCGGCAATACCAATAGTCGCCATACAACAACAATAAAAACGAATAGCTTATGTCACAAATTAACGGTCGCATTTCTCAGATAATCGGCCCTGTTATCGACGTTTACTTCGATGTCAAGGGCGAAAACCCCGAGAAGGTGCTTCCAAAGATTTACGATGCACTTAAAGTGAAACGTCCGGACGGACGTGATTTGGTCTTGGAGGTACAGCAGCACATTGGCGAGGATACAGTTCGCTGTGTGGCTATGGACAATACGGACGGCTTGCAGCGTGGTCTGGAGGTTGTCTCTACAGGCAATCCTATCACGATGCCTGCAGGAGAGCAGATCAAGGGCCGTATGATGAACGTCATCGGTCAGCCCATCGACGGTATGAACGAGTTGGATATGGCTGGGTCTTACCCCATCCACCGCGAGGCACCCAAGTTTGACGAGTTGTCTACCCACAAGGAGATGCTTGCCACCGGTATCAAGGTCATCGACTTGCTCGAGCCTTATATGAAAGGTGGTAAGATTGGTCTTTTCGGCGGTGCCGGTGTGGGCAAGACGGTTCTTATCATGGAGCTTATCAACAATATCGCCAAGGGACACAATGGTTACTCAGTATTCGCCGGTGTGGGTGAGCGTACCCGTGAGGGTAACGACCTGATTCGCGATATGCTCGAGTCCGGTGTAATCAAGTATGGCGAGAAATTCAAGAAGGCCATGGAAGAAGGCAAATGGGATCTCTCCCTTGTCGACAAGGAAGAATTGGCCAAGAGTCAGGCTACCCTTGTCTATGGTCAGATGAACGAGCCTCCAGGGGCACGTGCCTCAGTGGCATTGTCCGGTTTGACGGTGGCAGAGGAGTTCCGCGACCATGGTGGCAAGAACGGTGAGGCAGCCGATATCATGTTCTTTATCGACAACATCTTCCGTTTCACACAGGCTGGTTCTGAGGTGTCCGCACTTCTTGGACGTATGCCTTCTGCCGTAGGTTATCAGCCAACATTGGCATCAGAGATGGGTGCCATGCAGGAACGAATCACTTCAACCAAGAACGGTTCCATCACTTCCGTACAGGCAGTTTATGTGCCGGCCGATGACTTGACCGACCCTGCACCAGCCACTACCTTTACCCATTTGGATGCCACAACCGAACTTTCCCGTAAGATAGCCTCTCTCGGTATCTATCCTGCTGTAGACCCGTTGGGCTCTACCTCCCGAATCCTTGACCCGCTGATTGTAGGTAAGGCACACTATGACTGTGCACAGAGGGTAAAGCAGTTGCTGCAGCGCTACAACGAGTTGCAGGACATCATTGCCATTCTGGGTATGGACGAGCTTTCAGACGAGGACAAGTTGACCGTGAACCGCGCACGCCGTGTGCAGCGTTTCTTGAGCCAGCCGTTTACCGTCGCCGAGCAGTTTACCGGTCTGAAGGGTGTCATGGTACCTATCGAGGATACCATCAAGGGATTCAATGCCATCCTTGACGGCGAGGTGGACGACCTGCCCGAGCAGGCATTCCTCAATGTCGGTACCATCGAGGATGCCAAGGAGAAGGCCAAGAAACTGCTTGCAGCCGCACAGGGATAGTCTATTTATAGTCTATTTAGTGAAGAGTGAAAAGTGAAGAGTGAAGAATCCCAATGTTTGAGCAAAATGTAAGGAACACATCATTCAACATTCAACACTTGGCATTCAACATTCAACACTTGGCATTCTACATTCAAAACAAGGGCTTATGTTAAAATTAAAGATAGTTTCTCCCGAGAAAGTTGTCTTCCAAGGTAACGTGGAGAGCGTTCTGGTTCCAGGTACTCTCGGTTCGTTCGAGATACTCAAAGACCATGCGCCCATCATCTCTTCACTCGAAGTGGGGACGGTGGAATACGCTACTGGCGAAGGAAAACAGCGGATGGACATCAAGGGTGGCTTCGTGGAAGTGAAGAAAAACGAAGTAAACCTTTGTGTTGAAGTATAGTCTTCTCACGGAATGTCGAAGTATAGTCTTCTCACGGAATATAGAAAAAGAAGAGGAAATGGCAATGCAAAACGAACAGGACAGTCGGACTTCACAGCTGCATCTGGCGCCTCAGTCTAAACAGATAGCCCGCAGATACCGCAAGATATCACTCTGGCTTACAGCAGGACTGGTGCTCGCCATTCTTCTGGCATGCAGAATATCTGCACAATGCGACGATATCATAGTACAAGTGGTCAAGCCATTGTTCGTGAGTGCCTTATTCTCACTGGTTTGCAATACAGCTTATGGAGAATGTTGGCAAGCCATAGCCAAGTCGTCACCGTCCAATCTGGCCAAGTTCTACTTGGCAGCATCGGTGCTCAAGATGATGGCAGCAGCTCTGGTGTTTCTCGTATATGTGTTGGTGTGTGACAAGTCGAACATTGTCGGCTTTACCGCAATCTTCATGCTTTTCTACGTGGTGACACTCATCTTTGACTGTATTTACTTTGTCCGGGTAGAGAAAAAGAGCCGTCTGGCATAATGCTTGGCAACAGGCTCAGTATTAATAATAAAATTTCAGAATATGAAATATCTCAAACAATTCCTCTTGATGGCGTTGCTGCTCTTCACGTTGGCTCCTGTGCAGGTGTCAGCTAAAGAGAACATCGACGTAAAAGAGATATTGTGGGGTCATATCAAGGATTCTTATGAATGGCATGTCACCACGGTGGGCAACCATCCTGTCGTGATTCATTTGCCTATCATTGTCAAGACGACAGACGGATGGCACGTCTTTTCCAGCAGTGAGTTTTCTGAAGAAAGAGATGCCAACGGTGACCGTCCGGGTCCCTATAACCTCGTTATCAAGAACGGCGATGCCGCGAGCAATCCCAACAAGATTGTTGAGAAGGTGGGTAATGAGGAAGTGAGGCCCCTTGACCTTTCAGTCACCAAGACCGTGTGTGTGCTCTTCATTGATGCAATCATCCTTCTCATCTGCGTCCTGGTACCTGCACGCTGGTGTCGGAAACACAAGGTGGACGATCCTGCCCCCAAGGGTTTTGTAGGGCTGATGCACATGTTCATCATGTCGGTCTACGATGATGTAATCAAGGCTACCCTAGGAAAGGAAGCACCTAAGTATGCCCCGTGGTTGCTTACCTGTTTCTTCTTCATCTTTGTGGCCAACATCATGGGTATCGTTCCGTTCCCTCCAGGTGGCGGTAATCTGACGGGTAATATAGCCTGCACCTGCTTCTTTGGTGTCACTACATTCCTCATCACCAACTTTACCGGAACCAAGGAGTACTGGAAAGAGATATTCTGGCCCGAAGTGCCTACATGGCTGAAGGTGCCCGTACCTTTGATGCCTTTCATCGAACTGTTCGGAATCTTTACCAAACCCCTCGCACTCATCATCCGTCTCTTTGCCAACATGATGGCGGGGCATGCCATAGCCTTGAGCTTTGCTGCCATCATCTTCATCATGTTCAACATCAGCGAGAATGCTGTGGCCAACTATCTGGCAGGATCGGGAATGACCGTTGTCAGTGTGGCAATGAGTGCATTTATGATGCTTCTCGAAGTATTGGTAAGCTACATTCAGGCTTTGGTGTTCACCATGCTGAGTGCAGTGTTCATCTCTCTGGCCCATGTCCACGAGGCAGAACCGGAGGTGGCCAAGTAATGAAATAACGCTTCATCTACGAGGCTTTGTCTAAGCAAAACAATTAACAAGAAAATATTAACAACTTAAACTTTAAGATTATGTTATCACTTTTATTGGCAGCAGAAGTTGCAAAGTTAGGTGCCGCAGTAGGCGCAGGTCTTGCCGCAATTGGCGCAGGTATAGGTATTGGTCGTATCGGTGGACAGGCTATGGACGCTATGGCTCGTCAGCCGGAGAAGATGGGTGACCTTCGCTCTTCTATGATCATTGCAGCTGCATTGGTCGAGGGTGTTGCCTTCTTCGCAGTCATCATAGCTATCCTTGCCATCGTCATGTAATGCACCACTCTGTGTTGCCTGCTCCAGTGTGGGGCAGGTGACAAAGAGGGAATGAGACGGTTTAACAATTTAAGTAACACTTTAACCAGTATATATGGATTTATTGATTCCTGATAGCGGTTTGCTTTTCTGGATGACCCTGGTTTTCATCATCGTCTTCCTCATCCTTTGGAAGTTTGGCTTCCCTTCCATCATCAGTATGGTAACGGAGCGCAAGGCTTTCATCGACGAGAGCTTGAAGAAGGCACATGAGGCCAACGAGAAGCTTGCCAATATCCAAAAAGAAGGTGAATCCATCTTGCAGGAAGCACGTGAAAAGCAGGCTGCCATCCTCAGAGAGGCAGCCGAGACGCGTGACGCTATCATAGAGAAAGCCCAGGACAAGGCCCGCGAAGAGGGTGCTCGACTGCTCTCTGATGCCAAGGCACAGATAGAGACGGAAAAGCAGAACGCCATTCGCGACATCCGCACACAGGTGGCCGAGCTCTCTGTCAGTGTGGCAGAGAAGATACTCCGCGAAAAGCTTTCCGGTGAAAAAGCGCAGATGGACATGATAAATCGACTGCTGGATGAAGTAGCTTCTGACAACAAACAGTAAAGCTTATGGATATAGGTGTAATATCGGTGCGCTATGCCAGGGCACTCATCAAGAGTGCTGCAGGCATGAAGCTCGAAGATCAGGTTTATCAGGAGATGCAGTCGCTTTACAAAAGCTATCTCGACGTGCCTGAGCTGAGATTTACGATAGACAATCCTATGCTCCCCAAAGACAAGAAACAGACTCTGCTCGTTACTGCATTAGGAAACAAACCATCTGAGTTGAGCAAGAAGTTTGTATCACTTGTACTGAGAGAGGGTAGGGAAAGCACCCTGCAATTCATGGCTGCTTCGTATATCACTCTTTACAGGAAACAGAAGAACATCATCCGCGGTAAACTTACTACTGCCACTGCTGTCAGTCCCGAGACAGAGGACAAGATGCGCAGAATGGTAGAGGCTAGGACGCAAGGTACTGTAGAGTTCAAGACAGAGGTGAACCCCGACATCATCGGTGGTTTCATTCTCGAGTATGACACTTACAGGATGGATGCGAGTGTCAGGAAAAAACTCAGCACCATTCTTGCACAGCTCAAAAAGTAATCATTAAAAAGTAAATAACAATGTCAGATAAAATTAAACCAAGTGAGGTGTCAGAAGTGCTTCTCCAGCAGCTCCAAGAGGTGAACAGCTCTGAGAAATTCGACGAGGTAGGTACCGTGCTTACCGTCAGTGACGGTGTGGCCCGTATCTATGGTCTTCGCAACGCAGAGGCTAACGAACTTCTTGAGTTCGAGAACGGCACGATGGCTATCGTCATGAACTTGGAAGAGGATAACGTAGGTTGCGTATTGCTCGGACCTACGGCTGGCATCAAGGAAGGCCAGAGCGTTAAGCGTACGCACCGCATTGCCTCCATCCGTGTGAACGACAACTTCCTCGGACGTGTTGTCAATCCTCTTGGCCAGGCTATTGACGGATTGGGCGATATCGACTTGTCCGACTCCTTTGAGATGCCTCTTGACCGCAAGGCTCCCGGTGTGATCTACCGTCAGCCGGTAAAGGAACCTCTTCAGACGGGTTTGAAAGCTGTCGACTCCATGATTCCTATCGGTCGTGGACAGCGTGAGTTGATCATCGGTGACCGTCAGACAGGAAAGACCGCCATTGCCGTAGATACCATCATCAACCAGAAGAGTTTCTATGAGGCTGGCAAGCCCGTGTACTGTATCTATGTCGCTATCGGTCAGAAAGCTTCTACCGTAGCAGCGTTGGTACAGAACCTCAAAGAGCATGGTGCTTTGCCTTACACCATCATCGTTAGTGCAAGTGCAGCCGACCCTGCTGCCATGCAGTATTATGCACCTTTTGCAGGTGCTGCCATCGGCGAGTATTTCCGCGACCGCGGTTTCTCGGCTCTTGTCGTATATGATGACCTCAGCAAGCAGGCCGTGGCCTATCGTGAGGTATCCTTGATTCTTCGTCGTCCTTCAGGACGTGAGGCTTATCCCGGTGATGTGTTCTACCTCCATTCACGTCTGTTGGAGCGTGCAGCACGTATCAACGACCAGCAGGAGGTGGCTGAGCAGATGAACGACCTGCCGGAGTGCATGAAGGGACATGTAAAGGGTGGCGGTTCGTTGACCGCACTTCCTATCATCGAGACACAGGCAGGTGACGTTTCCGCATACATTCCTACCAATGTGATTTCCATCACAGACGGTCAGATATTCCTGGAGACCGACCTCTTCAACCAGGGCTTCCGTCCAGCCATCAATGTGGGTATTTCGGTATCCCGTGTGGGTGGTTCGGCCCAGATCAAGAGTATGAAGAAGGTGGCCGGTACATTGAAGATCGATATGGCCCAGTATCGTGAGTTGGAGTCTTTCTCCAAGTTCTCGAGCGATATGGATGCCGTTACAGCCATGACACTGGACCGTGGCCGCAAGAACGACCAGCTCTTGATACAGCCTCAATACCGTCCTATGCCGGTAGGCGAACAGGTAGCCATCCTTTACTGCGGTGTGCATGGTCTGATGCATGACGTACCTATGGACAAGGTACGCGAGTGTCAGGACCAGTTCCTGGATGCCATGCGTAGCCAGCATGCCGATGTGGTCAATACGTTGGGTAGCGGTCAGCTCACCGATGACGCCGTCAAGGTGGTAGAAGAGACCATGGCCAATGTAGCAGGACAATATAAAGCATAATAGCCTATGCCGTCGTTAAAAGAGATAAAGACTCGCATTGCAAGTGTCAACAGCACCCGCAAGATAACGAGTGCCATGAAGATGGTGGCATCTAGTAAATTGCACCACGCACAGGTAGCGATACAGAACATGTTGCCATACGAGAATATGCTGGAGCATATCCTCAAGAGTTTCTTGGTCAGTACGCCCTCTGTTCTCAAGGAGTTTGAGACACAGCACAAGCATACCAACCGTGTGGCTCTTGTGGTATTCAGTTCCAACAGTTCGCTGTGTGGCGGATTCAACACCAATGTCATCAAGATGATGATACAGGCAGTGGAAGAGTATAAGGCTCAAGGCATTGACGACATAACCGTATATCCTGTCGGACGCAAGGTGGCAGAGAAGGTACAGAAGCTCGGACTGAAATCGGCAGGCGACTTTACTGAACTTGCAGAGAAGCCCAACCCTGCAGAATGTACTGAGATAGCACGAGAACTTGCATTGAAGTACATCGCCGGTGAACTGGACAAGGTAGAACTTATCTATCACCATTTCAAGAGTGCCGGTTCGCAGATTCTCACTCGAAAGACCTTTTTGCCTATCGACCTCTCTACCGAAGCCATCGGCGAGGACAACGACCGTGACCTGACCTCCAACGTGATTACCGCCAAGGCTCAGGAGTATCTGCGCAACAAGCAGGTTAAGGAGAAGAGGGTTGTGGAAGAAGCCGTTCCGCTCAACGATGACTTTATTGTCGAGCCCGACCTTGAAACAGTCCTCAGGGCTTTAGTGCCGAAGTTGTTGCATCTGATGGTGTATACCGCATTGCTTGACAGTCAGGCAAGTGAGCATGCAGCACGAATGGTGGCTATGCAGACGGCTACAGACAATGCCGACGAACTGCTCCGTACGCTCAACTTGCAGTACAACAAGAGTCGTCAACAGGCTATTACCAATGAACTTCTCGATATCGTAGGAGGTACAGTAAACAATTAATCTGCTCTTTTGTGTGGAGTATTGTTTTGCTGTTACTCTCTTGACATCATTGTCGGGAATGTATACAGAACTTAAGACCTCAGGCTAAGGGTGTGTTCCTCTGTTTTCCTTTGCTTGTGGGGTATAAGTATAAAAACGCAAAGGAGGGTGTGCCGTTTCCGGTGCACCCTCTTTGCTTTTGTAGCCTTTAGTGAAGAATCTTTTTGCTCCTTTTCTTCCCTTTCTCATATTTTCTTTTTACCTTTGTAGCGGTAA
>CAVKZC010000153.1:0-8157 GCA_963660455.1 Sphaerochaetaceae bacterium
TTTTTACAAAGTTGATGGTCTTGGGAAGTTTTACCCATTTGCGGTTGCGTGCTATTTTCATATTGCTGCCTTTCATTTGTTTTAATACATAGGTACCGTCATTAGCGCGGGTCAGTTCTGCGGTGAGGTCTTCACTGCCGTAGTCGTTGATGACGGATAGTGTAGCCGTGTTGCCTTTGACGGTAGCATCGGTAATCAACCATTTACGGCTGTCAAGGTTGTCGCCCAAGAAGCCCGGCATCTCTCCGAAGATCTCTTGTCCGGGCACCTTAATGTCCTGCTTGTAAAAATCTATTTTGAGATAGATGTTGTATTCTTTGTTGGTAAGATAGCCTTTGAAAAGAGTACTGTCTGCTTGCGCCATGCACAGCGTGGCATATGCCATCATGATGGCTGATAAAATTTGTTTTTTCATGCTCTTGACTTTTATTTGAATGTTGCGAATTTGTTGCCTGTAAAATTTCATTGCTTTTACATAATGCTGACAAAGTTATTTATTTATATCAAGAAAACGTAAAGATGTGCAATAAAGTTATTCAATTATTTGCGGTTTTGTATTTTTTTAATTATCTTTGCGGTGTTTTATTAGTATTTTATGGAAAAAGACAGATTATTTCCAGACTATATATTTGAGTCGAGCTGGGAAGTGTGTAACAAAGTAGGCGGTATCTATACTGTCCTTTCCACACGTGCCAAGACTCTTGTGGACAGATTAGGCGACCATTTGGTCTTTATCGGTCCGGATTGTTGGGGAGACAAGGTAAACCCTTATTTCTCAAGTGATAATACGCTTTATTCCGACTGGCAGAAAAAGGCAGCAGAGGATGGGCTGAAGGTAAAAGTGGGCCGATGGAAAGTGCCCGGCGAACCTGTGGCAGTCCTTGTAGACTTTACACCTTATTTTGCAGAGAAAAATGACATCTACGGCAAGGCTTGGGAAGCTTATGGCGTAGATAGTCTGCATGCTTATGGCGATTATGACGAAGCGTCCATGTTTTCTTATGCCGCTGCACTCGTCGTGGAGAGCTTCTGCAAGTATGTCGTAGAAAAGGGCAAGAAGGTGCTTTACAACGGCAACGAATGGATGACCGGTTTGGGACTGCTTTATGTGCAGAAACACCTGCCAGAAGTCGCTACTGTCTTTACGACTCATGCCACAAGTATAGGCAGGAGCATTGCCGGAAACAACAAGCCTCTCTACGACTATCTCTTTGCATACAACGGTGACCAGATGGCTGGCGAGCTCAACATGCAGAGCAAACACTCCATAGAGAAACAGACAGCACTGAATGTGGACTGCTTCACTACGGTAAGCGAGATAACAGCCAACGAGTGTAAGGAATTGCTCGACAAGCCGGTAGACTTTGTGTTGCCCAACGGCTTTGACAACAGTTTTGTGCCCAAGACAGCTGCCTTCACCAAGAAACGCAAGGAGGCAAGGAAGCGCTTGCTGGATATAGCCAATGCCCTGACGGGGGCTGACCTTGACGATGACACTCTTATCGTTTCCACCAGTGGACGTTATGAGTTCCGTAACAAGGGCGTGGACGTGTATATCGAGGCAATGAACCGACTTCTGAGAAGTGACAAACTGAAAAAAAACGTAGTGGCCTTCATAGACGTGCCGGGCTGGGTGGGAGAACCCCGCAAAGACCTGCAGGAGCGTCTGGAAAGCGGTAAGAAATATGATACTCCGCTCGAAGTGCCTGCCATTACCCATTGGCTCAACAACATGAGTCATGACAGCGTGCTCAGCATGCTGAAGTATCTCAATATGCAGAACCGCAAGGAGGACAAGGTAAAACTCGTTTTCTTGCCTTGCTATCTGACGGGTGATGACGGTATTGTCAACAAGACCTATTATGATGTGGTGCTGGGCAATGACCTCTGCATCTATCCTTCTTACTATGAGCCTTGGGGATACACTCCGCTGGAGGCCATCGCCTTCAAGGTGCCGTGTATCACCACCGACCTGGCCGGATTCGGACTATGGGCCAATTCGGTGAAGGGTGGCTATTGCGAGATCAGCGACGGTGTGAAAGTGATACATCGTACAGACTACAATTATTCAGAGGTGGCCGATGCCATCAAGGACACGGTGGCAGAGTATTCGGCCTTTACAGATGCAGAGGTAAAGAAGAGCCGGAACAATGCCGACAAACTTTCCAAGAAAGCCCTGTGGAGCCAGTTCATAGAGTATTACTATGATGCCTACGACTTTGCGCTCCGCAAGGCAGAAGAGAGAAAAGGCAAGTAAACGAAGTAAAGAGAACCCGAAAGTGAGAACTTATAAAATCTAAAACTTTCATATAAAACAAACACAATGAAGATTAAAGCTGATTATGTGAATGCTCCTCAGTGGAAGGAGACTAACGTGAAGTCGAGCCTTCCCAAAGAGTTGAAGTGCTTGGACGAACTTGCCCATAACTTGTGGTGGGCATGGAACTATGAAGGCCGCGACCTGTTCAAGAGCCTCGATCCGCAGTTGTACGAGGAGGTGAATGCCAATCCGGTATTGCTTCTGGAACGTCTCAGCTATGACCGCAAGGAAGCCATTGTGAAAGACAAGGCTACCATGGACAAGGTGAAGAAGGTGTACAAGATGTTCCGCGACTACATGAATGTGAAGCCCAACGCCAAGCGCCCCTCTGTGGCTTACTTCTGCATGGAGTATGGCTTGAATCAGGTGGTGAAGATCTATTCCGGTGGTCTCGGTATGTTGGCCGGTGACTATCTGAAGGAGGCATCCGACAGTAATGTAGACCTTTGTGCTGTCGGATTCCTTTACAGATATGGCTATTTCAAGCAGTCGTTGAGCATGGACGGTCAGCAGATAGCCAACTATGATGCACAGAACTTCAATTCGCTTCCTATAGAGCGTGTGCTCGACGAAAACGGCAATCCTGTTGTCGTTGACGTGCCTTACATGAACTATCAGGTGCATGCTTTCGTATGGCAGGTGAATGTGGGCCGCATCAAGTTGTATCTTCTTGATACGGACAACGAGATGAACTCAGAGTTTGACAAGCCCATCACTCACTCGCTCTACGGCGGTGACTGGGAGAACCGTCTGAAGCAGGAGATTCTGCTCGGTATCGGCGGTATCCTTACTCTGAAGAAGCTCGGTATCAAGAAGGATATCTATCACTGCAATGAGGGCCACGCTGCTCTCTGCAACCTGCAGCGCCTCTGCGACTATATCGAGGAGGACGGCCTTAACTTCAACCAGGCTATGGAGCTGGTTCGCGCCTCTTCTCTCTATACAGTCCACACTCCTGTGCCCGCTGGCCACGACTACTTCGACGAGGCTCTCTTCGGCAAGTACATGGGCGGTTATCCCCAGCGCTTGGGCATCTCTTGGGACGAGTTTATCGGTATGGGCCGTGAGAACGCCGACGACCACGGCGAGCGTTTCTGCCTCTCTACCTTTGCATGCAACACTTGTCAGGAGGTGAATGGTGTAAGTAAGCTGCACGGATGGGTGAGCCAGCAGATGTTCAACAACATCTGGAAGGGTTACTTCCCCGAGGAGAACCACGTAGGCTATGTTACCAACGGTGTGCACTTCCCCACATGGACTGCTACAGAGTGGCGTAAGGTGTACGACACATACTTCGACAAGAACTTCATGAACGACCAGAGCAACGAGGACATCTGGCATGCTATCTACAAGGTGTCTGACGAGGAGATCTGGAATACCCGCATGACACTGAAGAAGAAGCTTGTGGCCTATATCCGTGAGAAGTTTACTGAGACATGGTTGAAGAACCAGGGTGACCCCGCTCGTGTGGTATCCCTCCTGGAGCGCATCAACCCCAATGCCTTGATGATCGGTTTCTGCCGTCGCTTCGCTACATACAAGCGTGCTCACTTACTCTTTACCGACCTGGACCGCTTGTCCAAGATCGTGAACGATCCTGAGCATCCCGTGCTGTTCTTCTTCTCAGGTAAGGCTCACCCTGCTGACGGTGCTGGCCAGGGCTTGATCAAGAAGATTTTCGAGATCAGCCAGCGTCCTGAGTTCCTCGGCAAGATCATCTTCCTTGAGGATTACGACATGACATTGGCACGCCGCTTGGTTTCAGGTGTGGATATCTGGATGAATACTCCTACACGTCCATTGGAGGCTTCCGGTACATCTGGCGAGAAGGCCGAGATGAACGGTGTTGTCAACCTCTCTGTGCTCGACGGATGGTGGGTTGAGGGCTATCGTGAGGGTGCCGGTTGGGCTCTTCCCGAGAAGCGTACCTACCAGAACCAGGGTTATCAGGACCAGCTCGATGCAGCTACCATCTACAACATGCTGGAGAACGAAATCGTTCCGATGTACTACAACAAGAACAAGGAAGGTTTCAGCAAGGAGTGGATCCAGGTGGTGAAGAACTCTATCGCAACCATCGCTCCTCACTACACGATGAAGCGCCAGTTGGACGACTACTACGACAAGTTCTACTGCAAGCAGGCAGACCGCTTCAAGAAGTTGAGCGCCAACAACAATGCACTGGCCAAGGATATTGCACTCTGGAAGGAGTCAGTGGCAGAGCGTTGGGATGGCATCCATGTAGTGTCTAAGGCCGACGATACGCTGAACGGCGTGGAGACTGGCAAGAAGTACAAGAAGCAGTATGTCATCGACGAGCAGGGCTTGAACGATGCTGTCGGTCTGGAGCTTGTAGTCTTGAAGGATCAGCCTGTCGACGGTCGTCAGGTTTACGATGTATTCCCCTTCAAGGTGGTAGGCCACGAGGGCAACAACTATACGTTCGAGGCCGAGATAGAGCCGGTAAATGCCGGTTCGTTCAAGACGGCTGTCCGTATGTTCCCCAAGAACGAGAACCTGCCTCACCGTCAGGACTTCTGCTACGTGAAGTGGCTTGACTAATACGACAGTTCGTATATATATAAAGGGAATTTCCGAAGAGGAAATTCCCTTTTTTTATTCCTCGCCCTCGATCGTGCAAACAAAAAAAACTTGGCACATTCTTCGGAAGAAGAACATGCCAAGTCCGTTTATAGAATTCCGTATTCCTATTATTTTATACTAAGTATTGTGAGGAGATACTCTTGTTGTCTTCCACGCGGCGTATGGTTTCGGCAAACATATCGGCGATGGAAAGTTGCTTGACCTTGGCGCAGCGGTTGGTGTAGGGGATGGAGTCTGTGAAGACAATCTCCTCGAGGGCAGACTCCTGTACACGCTCAGAAGCCGGACCGCTCATGACGCAGTGAGAGGCACAGGCACGGACTGTTTTTGCACCGGCCTGCTTCATGATGTCTGCAGCCTTGGTGATGGTACCGGCAGTGTCCACCATGTCGTCGATGATAACCACGTTCTTGTCCTTCACGTCACCGATAATCTGCATGCTTGCCACGACATTGGCGCGTGCGCGGGTCTTGTTGCAAAGCACGAGAGGGCATCCGAAGTACTTGGCGTACGTGTTGGCGCGTTTTGAACCGCCAACGTCAGGCGACGCGATGACCATATCTTCGAGTCTGAGACTCTGCAGATAGGGCAGGATAACGCCTGAAGCATACAGGTGGTCAACAGGTACGTCGAAGAAACCCTGTATCTGGTCGGCATGAAGGTCCATGGTGATGACACGGTCAATGCCAGCCACGCTCAGCAAGTCGGCTACCAGTTTAGCGCCTATACTTACACGTGGTTTGTCCTTGCGGTCCTGTCGTGCCCATCCGAAATAGGGCATCACGGCGATGATGTGCTTGGCCGAAGCGCGTTTGGCAGCATCAATCATCAGGAGCAGTTCCATGAGGTTGTCAGAGTTGGGGAAGGTGCTCTGTACCAGGAACACGTCGCGTCCGCGGATGGACTCTTCGTAGGATACAGCAAACTCGCCGTCAGAGAACTTGGTTACAACCAAGTTGCCAAGTGGACAACCAAGACTTGCACAGATTTTTTCTGCGAGGTATCTGGTTTTTGTACCTGAGAATACCAAAAAAGAGTTCTTGTCACTCATTTTTTCTGTTGTGTTTATGTGTGTAATGTTGTTCAGAGTCTCGTATAGGGTGCTTTTACCCGACAGCTTTCCTTATCTTCACGAAGTAAGCTATCAGTTCCTTGAAATCCTTTTCGTTGTGTATGTCAAACCTGTTCCACAGGTCGCCGCAGACGACGACACCGCCAAATCCCAGGTCCTTCACCCTTTGCAGGTTTTCCATGCTGATGCCTCCCAGAGCGTACACCTTCTTGTCTATCAGTCCCTTGTCGGCGGCTTGCTCCAGTTCGCTCATGGAGAAAGTGCTTTTCTCCTCTTTGAACTCGATGCAGTCGAAGATGTTTTTCAGGAAAACGTAATTGGATTTCTTTTTCATGTCCTTCAGAAGAGACAGGTCGCTGCACGAACGGCTGTACTTGCCCTTGTAGCCTTCAGGCACGGGGGCTTCGGGGGTGTCAATGTGTATGGCAGCCAGGTCGTATTCCTGCTTGAGGTAATAGTGGTCGTGCACCGTGATGTGGCGGTGGCAGTCTTCGGGCAGCAGGCTGAGGAGCCTTTCAGAATACATGGGGGGAGTATTTGGCTTGAACAAGTGTAGGTTGTCCAGGCCTTCATCGAACAATGAAGCTAATATTTTGTCTTCTTCCACGAAGAACGTGGACTTTGTCATTATTGCTAATTTCATCGTCTTTGTCTTTTGTGATTGCAAAAGTATTAAAAAAAACGGTAACATGCAATTTTATCAGAGATAAAAAGCTAACTTTGCACATGAAAAATACTATTTGACAAGATATGACAGTAAATTTGAGTGATTTTAAGGAGATAAACCGCCCTGTATATGTTTTGGAGGAACGCCTTCTTCGCCGCAACTTGGAGTTGATACGCGATGTATCAGAAAAGGCCGGCATGGAGATTATCCTAGCTTTCAAAGCCTACGCCTTGTGGAAGACCTTCCCGATTTTCCGTGAATATATTTCGGCCACGACGGCCAGTTCGTTGAGCGAGGCACGCCTTGCCTTCGAGGAGTTTGGCAGCAGGGCGCACACGTTCTCCCCGGCATATACCGATTATGAGATAGACGAGATAGCCCGCTGTTCCAGTCATCTGTCTTTCAATTCTCTTACGCAATATAATAGGTATCACGTGCGCGCCTGCGAGGCCAATCTTACGCTAAGTTGCGGTCTGCGTGTCAACCCGGAGTATTCCGAGGTGGGTACGCTGCTATACAATCCGTGTGCGCCAGGTACGCGTTTCGGAGTGACGGCAGACAAATTGCCCGATACGCTGCCTTCCGACATCGAAGGGTTCCACTGCCACTGCCATTGCGAGAGCGGGGCAGATGTGTTCGAGCGCACCCTCCGCCACATAGAGGACAAATTCTCCGCATGGTTCCCGCAGTTGAAGTGGATCAATTTTGGCGGTGGGCATCTTATGACCCGCAAAGACTATGACGTGTTACACCTTATTAATATAATAAAGGACTTCCGCAGTCGTTATCCCCATTTGCAGGTCGTCATGGAGCCGGGCAGCGCCTTTGGCTGGCAGACCGGAGCGTTGGTGTCGCAGGTGGTGGATGTCGTGGAGAACGGAGGCATCCGCACGGCGATACTCAATGTCAGCTTTACCTGCCACATGCCCGACTGTCTGGAGATGCCCTATATGCCAGCCGTGCGGGGCGCCGAGACGCTGGAAGTGGAGAACCCCATGGAGGCACCTGCCGGAGACCATGTCTACCGGTTGGGCGGCAACAGTTGTCTGAGCGGTGACTTTATGGGCTTTTGGCGCTTCGACCACGAACTCGAAGTGGGGGAGAATGTCATTTTCGAGGACATGCTCCACTATACGACCGTCAAGACAAACACCTTCAATGGCATTACGCATCCCTCCATCGGCATTGTTCATCTTGACGGCGAACTGGAAATTCTGCGCGATTTTACCTACGAAGACTATCGGGCCAGGATGGACTAAACGGAAACCGAAAAGCCTTCCTTGGGCGCAAAAAAGCCCCGAAAAAGAGCCGAAAAGCGTGGGAAAACAAGAAAAATCGCACTTTTTTGAAAAAAAACATGGAAAAGTTTTGGTGGTTCGGAAAAAAGCAGTACCTTTGCAACCGCATTTAGAGAAATGCTCCTAGTAAATAGGAAATGCTTGCGGAAATAGCTCAGTTGGTAGAGCACGACCTTGCCAAGGTCGGGGTCGCGGG
>CAVKZC010000154.1:0-8115 GCA_963660455.1 Sphaerochaetaceae bacterium
GCTCCCCTGTCACAGCGCAGTATATGGTTGCGCCGTGAGGTGAAGTTGCCCGCAGCCCCTGTGCGTGCCACCATGCAGATAGCCGGACTCGGCTTCTACGAACTGAGCGTGAACGGTGCGAAGGTGACAGACGCCGTACTCGCCCCTCTGTGGAGTGACTATGACAAGACCGTGTTCTTCAATACCTACGACGTGACAACCCTCCTGAAGAAAGGAAAGAATACCCTCCTTGTGCTCCTCGGCAACGGCTTCTACAACGAGCAGGGTGGCAGGTACAGCAAGATGAGGGTGTCTTACGGTCCGCCCACGCTGCGCTGTGTGCTCCAGGTGCAGACTGCCGACGGCAAGACGCTGCGCGTGGCGAGCGACGGCACGTGGCAGTATGCCCCCAGCAGTATCACCTTCAACAGCATCTATGGTGGCGAAGACGAGGATGCGCGCATCACGCTTTCTTCCGCATCGTGGCAGAAGGCTGTGGTGCAGCAGGGACCGCGCGGCATGCTGCGCAGGCAGATGGCAGAACCCATCAGGCAGATGGAGACATACGGTGTGAAGAGCTGCGACAGACTCTCTGCCGACAGGATAGCGAAGGCATCCACTGCCAAGCATACCATACCGGCAGGCACCTTTGTCCTCGACATGGGGCAGAACCTCTCCGGCTATCCACAGATAAAAGTGTCGGGAAAGGCCGGACAGCAGGTAAGGCTCTATCTCTCGGAGACCCTCACCCCCCAGGGCACCTGTAACCAGAAACAGACGGGCAGCCCCTACTACCTCACCTACACCCTCAGCGGCAAGGGAGAGCGCAACACACAGGGCAAGAGGGTGGAGACGTGGCATCCCCACTTTACCTATTACGGTTATCGCTACATACAGGTGGAAGGAGCCGTGATGCAGGGTGATGACAACCCAGAGGGGAAACCCGTCGTGGAAGACATACAGTCGTGCTTCGTCTACAACTCGGCGGCGAAGACGGGCGACTTCTCCTGCTCAAACACCCTCTTCAACGATACCTACCGTCTCATAGACCGTGCCGTGCGCAGCAACTGGCAGGGCGTGTGGACCGACTGTCCCCACCGCGAAAAACTGGGTTGGCTGGAACAGGACTGGCTCAACGGCGAGGGACTGGTATACAACTACGACTGCCGCACCATGATAGAGCAGACCATGCAGAATATAGCCGACGCCCAGCACGACAATGGGGCTGTGCCCACCACGGCTCCGGAGTATATCTACTTTAAGGGCAAGTGGCTCGACCCCTTCGCCGAGTCGCCCGAGTGGGGTGGGGCGTTGGTGGCCCTCCCCTTCCTCTACCTCGACCATTACGGCTCTGACAGTTTGGTGAGGATGTACTATCCGCAGATGAGCCGTTATGTGGATTACCTGCACACAAAGGACAGTTGTCTGATTCTGAAACAGGGACTGGGCGACTGGTACGACTATGGCAAGGGACGCTCCGGCTTCTCGCAGAATACCCCCATGCCCCTCGTCGCCACGGCCCATTACTACGAGTGGGTACGACTGGTGCAGCGTGCCGCTGCCATCAGTGGGCATACAGCCGATGCCAACCGCTATGCACTCCTGGCCATGGACATACTGCAGGCTTTCCGCAAGGAGTTCATGCACGTGGAGAGAGACGGCAGCGGACAGGTGACCGGCGTGTACTTCGGTTCGGGCAGTCAGGCTTCCGATGCCATACCCCTCTGCATGGGGCTGGTGCCTGCTGCCTACCACGACCTCGTGCTGCAGCATCTCGTGGCAGACATCCATGCACACGGCGACCGCCTCACCACAGGCGATGTGGGCAACCGCTACCTCTTCCGTGCGCTCATAGACAACGGGCAGGCGGCCCTCTGGTACCGCATGCTCAACCATGACGGGGTGCCGGGCTACGGATTCCAGATAAGCAAGGGCATGACAACCCTTACCGAGCAGTGGAACCCCGAGATGGGAGCCTCGATGAACCACTTTATGATGGCACACATCAACAACCACCTCGTCCCCGACATCGTGGGCATACGTATCGAGGGCGGAAAACTCTCCGTGGCTCCCATGCCCGTGGGCGACCTGACGTGGGCCAAGGGACGTGCTACCCTGCCTGGCGGCGAGAGCGTAGAGGTGGCGTGGAAGCGCACCACTGGAGACAAGATAGAGGTGACGGTGACCACCGCCGCCGATGTAGAATATCAAATGATGATGAAAGATGAAAAAGGTAATATGTATGGCAGCCATCGCGGCAGCCATGTCTTTGTCGGCACGTGCGCAGACTGAGGGCAAAGTCCCGGCTGCACCTGCCAATACATACAGCGGACACTTCACGCGTCCGCTCCATGACGTGATGGAGGATGTGGCACGGCGCTGGGGCGTGAGGTTCAAGTATAATGTAGACACTGTGGGCAGACAGTTGCCCTATGCCGATTTCCGCATCCGTCCCTACTCGCTGGAGGAGACGCTGACGGCCATCTGCCGTTACTTCGACTTCAACTGGTGGAAACAGAACGGCAACCTCTACAAGATAAAACCCTATGAGTATCCGCGTCGCCATACCGACGAAGGCGAAAAGATGTTGCGTTACCTCTCCTCGCTCTACACCGACAAGGCGCAGTTTGAGGCACGCCGCGACAGCGTGCGCCGCGAGGTACGTGACCTTTTGGGCATAGACCGCTACAAGGACTCGCTTGTCCACGCCAAACCCATTCTCGGCAAGGTGCGCCGCTACGACGGCTATACGGTGCAGAACATCTGTATAGAGACACTGCCCGGAGAGCATCTCTTCGGGTCCATCTACACCCCGGCGGCAAAGGGCAAGCATCCGCTCATCATCTGCCCAGACGGACACTTCGGCGGCGGGCGCTACCGTGCCGACGAGCAGCAGCGCCTCGCCACCCTGGCACGCATGGGGGCCATCTGTGTAGACTTTGACCTCTACGGTTGGGGACAGAGTGAAGACGAGTATGGCAAAGGGTCGCACCAGACCGACCGTGCCCATGTGATACAGGCACTCAATGCTGAGGTGCTGCTCGACTATATGTGGAACAACCGCAAGGACGTGGACCGCACGCGCATCGGTGTGAATGGCGGCAGTGGAGGCGGTACGCATACCGTCCTGCTCACGGTGCTCGACGACCGCATCACGGCGGCAGCCCCTACGGTAAACCTCGCTTCCCACTTCGATGGTGGTTGCCCCTGTGAGAGCGGCAAGCCCATACAGCGAGCCGGGGGCGGTACGTGCAATGCCGAACTGGCTGCGTTCTTCGCACCCAAGCCCCTGTTGGTGGTGAGCGACGGAGGCGACTGGACGGCATCGGTGCCCACACTGGAATATCCGTTCCTGCAGAGGGTGTACGGATTCTATGGTGCACAGGACAAGGTGCAGAATGTACACCTGCCCAAGGAACGCCACGACTATGGCGAGAACAAGCGCCGCGCCAACTATGAGTTCTTTGCCAAGGTGTTCGGCCTTGACCTCACCAAGTGTGACGAGAGCAAGGTTACGGTAGAGAAGCCCGAGGTGCTGCAGAGCGTCGTGCCGCATTTCACCAAGTAATATTCTCCTTTATCCTTGATAGGGGCATGTTTCCGCTCCTAATAACGGCATTTTAGTAACAGTAAAAAAGTTGCTCTTTTCCCCTGCACGCCCTGAAAGGGCAGAAGCGCCTAGCCCGGGGCAACGCCCTGGGTAAACAATGGGTTAACGTGCGCCCTGTAAGGGCAAAAGCGCTATAAACATCTTGCTTGTGGTAGTGCTTTTGCCCTTACAGGGCGACAATCACCCTTCCATCATAACCCTATAGGAGGTACAGCGCCCCCGCTGTACCCTCAAGCAAGGCCCGTCATTAGTAATGGCGGGGCTTTGTCGTTACTAATGGCAAGGCTCCGTCATTACTAATGGCAAGGCTCCGTCATTACTGATGGCGGGGCTTTGTTGTTACTATGACCCATGTCCATGCCTTATAACGGCATTTTAACGCCCTTCGAATGACGACAGAAAGCCCTGGTGTGCGTCATATATTATATAATGTAATCTACCGAAACGACAATATGAAAACATCCAGGACACTGACCTTGTTGCTTGTACTTTGTGCCAACCTTGCCGCCATGGCACAGGAATACAAACTGTGGTATGACAAACCGGCACTCGTCTGGACCGACGCACTGCCCCTCGGCAACGGCCGCTTGGGGGCGATGGTGTACGGCACACCCGCCACAGAGCGCTTGCAGCTCAACGAGGAAACGATATGGGCAGGCCAGCCCAACAACAATGCCAACCCCAACGCCAAGGCGGCTCTGCCCATTGTGCAGAACCTGATATGGCAGGGAGAATACCGCAAGGCACAGGACATGTGTACCTCGCATATTATGTCTGCCACCAACCACGGCATGCCCTACCAGCCCTTCGGCGATGTCTATATCTCCAGTCAGGGTATGGACAGTTATACGGACTACCGGCGCGAACTGAGTCTCGACTCGGCATGTGCCGTCACACGCTGGACGGCAGATGGTGTGACGTATCGGCGGGAGGTCATCACGTCCTTTGCCGACAATGCCGTCATCGTGCGCTTTACGGCCAGCAAGCCACACGCCATCACCTTCAATGCCCACTTTACATCGCCGCACGACGATGTCATCATACGCACCGACGGCGATGAGGCTACCCTCGAGGGTGTAGCATCGAAGCACGAGGGACTGAAGGGAAAAATCCGCTTCATGGGGCGTATGGCTGCAAAGGTAAAGGGCAACGGAGCCTCGCAGTCATGCCGTGACGGCATTGTGAGCGTGAAGAACGCCGACGAGGCAGTACTCTACATATCCATAGCCACCAACTTTGTCAACTACAAGGACATTTCTGCCAACGAGGTGGAACGGGCCAAGGGATTCCTCCATGCCGCCATGCAGCAGGACTATGCCCGGGAGAAGGCAGAACACGTGGCCAAGTTCCAACGCGTGATGCACCGCAACACGCTGTGGCTCGGCGAGGACAAATATGCCAGTCTGCCCACCGACGAGCGCATCGTGAACTTTGCTGCCCACGACGACAACTACCTCGTGGCCACCTACTATACCTTTGGCAGATACCTGCTGGTATGCAGTTCGCAGCCCGGTACCCAACCCGCCAACCTGCAGGGCATCTGGAACGACAAGATGTTCCCCTCGTGGGACAGCAAGTACACCACCAACATCAATATGGAGATGAACTACTGGCCGTCGGAGGTGACCAACCTTGCAGAACTCAGCGAACCGCTCTTCCGCCTCATAGAAGAGGTGAGCCAGACTGGGGCGCAGAGTGCTGCCACCATGTACGGAAAGGAGGGATGGGTGTTGCACCACAATACGGACATCTGGCGTGTGACGGGCGGCATAGACAAGGCTGCATCGGGCATGTGGATGACGGGCGGTGCATGGGCATGCTCCCACTTGTGGCAACACTACCTGTACACGGGCGACAAGGTTTTCTTGCGTAAGGTATACCCTGTCATCAAGGGTGCTGCCACCTTCTTGCAGCAGATGCTCGTTCCCGAACCGGAGCACGGATGGCTTGTCATATCACCGGCGGTAAGTCCTGAGAATATACATCCCTCCAAGGACGGCAAGATAGCCATGAGCTACGGTACGACGATGGACAACGAACTGCTCTATGAACTCTTCCATACGGTGATATGTGCCACGGAGACGCTCGGAGAGGACCATGCCTTTGCCGACACCCTGAAGGCGACACTCGCCAAGATGGCCCCCGTGCAGATAGGTAAGTGGGGACAACTGCAGGAATGGATAAAGGACTGGGACGACCCTGAGGACACCCACCGCCACGTGAGTCATCTCTACGGGCTCTTCCCCGGCAACCAGATTACACCCTCAAAGACACCCGAACTCTTCTCGGCAGCACGCACATCGCTCGTCCACCGGGGGGACCCCAGTACGGGATGGTCTATGGGATGGAAGGTGTGTCTGTGGGCACGCCTCCTCGACGGCAACCATGCCTACAAACTCATACATGACCAGTTGACACTCACCGACGACCACTTTGTGGCATACGGCACCAACAAGAAGAAGGGCGGAACATACCGCAACCTCTTCGATGCACACCCCCCGTTTCAGATAGACGGCAACTTCGGATGCACGGCAGGCATTGCCGAGATGCTCATGCAGAGCCACGACGGATGCGTGGCGCTCCTGCCCGCCCTGCCCGATGCATGGAAGGCGGAAGGAAAAGTGTGCGGACTGCGTACACGTGGCGGATTCGTCATCGACGAGATGGCATGGAAGGACGGCAAGATAACGTCACTCAAGATAACCTCTACCCTCGGCGGTAACCTGCGGCTGAGGCTGCCCGTGGCGGTGAAGGGACTGAAGAAAGCCAAGGGCAAGAACGCCAATCCGCTCTTCGGCGTTTGGGCTGCAGCCAAGACTGAGAACCACTCGGAGGTGAAGATCGACACGCCCATGATACCCCAATCCTTTACCTATGATGTCGCCACCCGTAAGGGGCAGACGGTAAAAGTGATATAGTTGAGAACAAACACATCAAAGACATGAAAAAGATACTTACGACCTTGGCATTGGTCTGCGGACTCTTTACCGCAGCTACTGCAGCCAATAGCGGCAAACCCTGGGACAACGGCAAACTGAAGGTTTCTGCCAACCAGCGTTTCCTGCAGTTTGAGAACGGATCGCCCTTCTTCGTGCTGGGTGATACGGGATGGCTCCTGCCCGAACGCCTCGACAGGGCTGAGGCGCAGTACTATCTGCAGAAATGCCGTGCGGCAGGCTTCAACACGGTGCTGGTACAGGTGGTGGACGACACGCCGGCATACAATATCTACGGACAGCCCTCGTTGCCTGCCGGATGGGACATGACAAAGGCCGACCCGCAGGGTGTGTACAGTTACTGGGACCATCTCGACCACATCGTCAAACTGGCAGAACAGAACGGTATCTACATCGGTATGGTCGCCGTCTGGGGCTCGCAGGTGAAGGCAGAAAAGATCAACGCCGCACAGGCCAAGGCATACGGCAGGTTCCTTGCCGAGAGGTATAAGAACTCGCCCAACATCATCTGGTTTATGGGCGGAGACATCCCCGGCGACGTGCATCCCGAGGTGTGGGAGGCGCTCGCCACTACCATCAAGGGCATTGACCACAACCACCTCATGACCTACCATCCGCGCGGGCGTTATACCTCTGCCAAATGGTGGAGCAAGGCCAAGTGGCTCGACTTCCATACCTTCCAGAGCGGTCACCGCAAGTATGGACAGCGCATGGGCAACAAGGACTATCCCATACCCGACAATACGGAGGAAGACAACTGGATGTATGTGGATTCTACATGGGCATACAAGCCTGTGAAGCCTGTCTTCGATGCAGAACCCAGCTACGAGGACATACCCAAGGGACTGCACGACCCCAACGAGCAGCGCTGGCAGGACTTCGACGTGAGGCGCTATGCCTACTGGAGTGTCTTTGCCGGTTCGTGCGGACACGTATACGGGCACAACGCCATCATGCAGATGCTCAAACCGGGCTACCCCACCAGCTACGGCAGTGACGGGGCAGAGAAGTCGTGGTACCAGGCGCTCAACGACCCGGGTTTCAACCAGATGAAGTATCTCAAGGACCTGATGCTTACCATGCCCTATTTCGACCGCGTGCCCGACCAGACGGTCATCGCAGGGAAGAACGGCGAGCGTTACAATCGCCTGCTTGCCACAAGGGGCAATGACTATATCATGGTGTACAACTACAACTGCGTGCCCATGAAGCTCGACCTGCGCAAGGTGTCGGGCGACAAGAAGAATGTGTGGTGGATGGATGCCGCCGACGGCAGTCTGCTGTATATAGGCGAGTTTGACAACAAGGTTATCACCTTCGCCCCGCAGAAGGCCCACCGCGCAGTGAGCGACGGTGTGTTCATTGCCATAGACAGTACGAAAGACTATCTCGCCAAGGACCAGCAGCAGATAGCGGACAGAAGTATGGCGGGAAAGAAGAGAGACCTTAATGAGTGATGAGACTGATTAAAGGTAAAAAGTAAGTAATCGTAAAAAATAAGTTGGTACATTTCCCCTGCACGCCCTGAAAGGGCAGAAGCGCCTAGCCCAGGGTATCACCCTGGGTTAT
>CAVKZC010000155.1:0-8025 GCA_963660455.1 Sphaerochaetaceae bacterium
GGCGCTCTGAGTAAAAGGGGGCGCAAACTGTACCAAGTTATTTTTTTATCATCACATAAAGGTAAAAAGGTAAAAAGGTAAAAAGGTAAAAGAAGGCATACGCCATAAGGATAAGGCGGCGAGCCATACAAAAAAGATACAGACATGAACGAGACGACAATTTCTTTGGATATGCTACAGTCGGCGGGCATCGGTGCGCTGGCACTGATATTAGGAATGCTGATGACGCGCAACATCAAATGGCTGCAGAAGTTCTGCATCCCCTCACCCGTATCCGGAGGACTCGTATTCAGCATCGCCACCCTTATATTATATAAGGTGTTCCATATAGAACTGAGCTTTGACGGCACACTGAAGGATGTCTTCATGCTCACCTTCTTCACCTCCGTAGGCTTCCAGTCGAACCTGAAAGTGCTGAAGCAGGGCGGCAAGGCACTCGTCATGATGCTCGTCCTTCTGGTTGGCATCATCATCCTGCAGAACGCCATGCCCCTGGCCATCACCAAACTGCTCCACGTCAGTCCACTCGTAGGCATGGCGGCAGGAAGCATCCCCATGGCAGGAGGACACGGCACGGCAGGAGGCTTCTCCTCACTGCTGGAGAGCATGGGACTGCACGGGGCAGGCACGGTCACCATGGCGGCCGCCACCTTCGGACTGATAGCGGGATCAGTGATAGGAGGCCCCATAGCCGAGAAACTGATACGCACCAAGCTCACCTACGAGCACGAGACAGAGAAAGACTTCGATGTAGACCCTGCCATGGCAGGCATAGAGAGCGACGAGGCATCGCCGGCAGGCCGCGAGAAACACCTCAGCAGCGACGAGATAGAGTTTCAGCGTTATGCCAATGCAGCATACATCCTGCTGGTGGTGATGGCAGCAGGCACACTGATGAGCAAACTGATGCAGGGCACAGGCATCACCTTCCCCACCTATTTCGGCGCACTCATCTCGGCTGCCGTCATACGCAACCTGATAGAACTCACCCCATGGGCCAAGAAACTGGAGCTGGAGAAGATAGTGAGCTTGGGCAACATCGCGCTATCCGTGTTCCTGGGCATGGCGATGATTTCCCTAAAGCTGTGGGAACTGCAGTCGCTGGCCCTTCCCCTCATCACCATCCTGGCCTGCCAGATAGTGATGATGGTGCTCGTCACCTACTTCGTCGCCTTCCCCTTGTTAGGCAAGGACTATGATGCCGCCGTACTCGTGGCAGGCATCTGCGGTTTCGGACTCGGTGCCACGCCCAACGCCATGGCCAACATGAGTGCCGTATGTTACAAATACCACTACTCCGTCAAGCCCTTCCTCATCGTACCCATCATCGGTGCCATGTTTGTCGACCTCATCAACACGGGCATCATAACCACCTTCCTCAACTGGATAGGATAGGCACACGCCGAGCCCCATTTATTCCTCGGGGCTGTTCTTGCGAGAGAAAAAACTGGAGAAAGCCTTCCGCTGTTCGCTGGAAAACTTTGGCAGTTTGGACTACGTTGACAAAGAAGACCATGATGCCGTCAGGCATGTCACTATCCTGCCACTCTATGCCCTATCACAACTGAGAAGGAAGCAGGAAAGCAAGTAATTGTTTATCAGTATTCAATATATAATATAACCTAAAAAACGCGGGCATTTCCCATTATCTCTTTTCTTTTTATTAACTTTGCACGCGGATTGTGCCCGATAAGCAAGGGCATTCCAGGAAAGAGAGATAACAAGAAACACAATACATTAAAGTTTAAACAATAATGAAACAGTACAAACTGGTGGACAACATTCTCGGATGGGTCGCATTCCTCATAGCGGCATTCGTCTATTGCTCCACTATCGAACCGACAGCCAGTTTCTGGGACTGTCCCGAGTTTATCACCACTGCCTACAAGCAGGAGATAGGTCACCCACCGGGGGCACCGTTCTTCATGCTCCTGGGCAATTTCTTTACCCACTTTGCAAGCGACACCACACAGGTGGCGAAGATGGTGAACACGATGAGCGCACTGCTGAGTGCCGTCTGCATCATGTTCCTTTTTTGGACCATCACCCACCTGGCACGCAAGCTCATCATCGGTGACTGGAAGGAGATGACCACCTCCAAGCTGATAGCCATCGAGGCGTCAGGTATGGTGGGTGCACTCATCTACACCTTCAGCGACACCTTCTGGTTCTCGGCCGTAGAGGGTGAGGTTTACGCCTTCTCCTCTGCCTTCACCGCTGTGGTGTTCTGGCTGATACTGAAGTGGGAAGACCATGCCGACGAGCCTCACAGCGACCGCTGGCTCGTGCTCATAGCCTACATGACCGGCTTGAGCATCGGCGTACACCTGCTCAACCTGCTCTGCATTCCCGCCATCGTGCTGGTGTACTACTACAAGAAGGTGCCCCAGGCCAACCTGAAGGGTTCGCTCCTGGCACTCATCGTGTCCTTCCTCGTAGTGGTGGCTGTGCTCTACGGCGTAGTGCCGGGCATCATCACCGTGGGCGGATGGTTTGAACTGTTCTTCGTCAACACCCTCGGATGCCCCTTCAACACGGGCGAGATCGTATACATCATCTGCCTCGTGGCAAGCGTCATCTGGGGCATCTACGAGACATACAACGCCTCTGACAAGAACCGCAAGCGCCAGAACATTGCCTTCCTCCTCGGATTCGGCATGCTCGGCATCCCCTTCTACGGCTACGGCTGGAGCGCCGTGCTCTGCGGCATTGTGGTGCTCGCCATCCTCTGGTTTGCACTCAGCTACAAGCGCAAGAAGGAGGTGGTAAGCGGTACAGACGATGTTACCGGCATCAGCAAGAAGAAGATGCAGACCGTACCCCTCATCTCTGCCCGTGTCAAGAACACTGCACTGCTCTGCATGCTGATGTTGATGATCGGCTACTCCAGCTATGCACTCATCGTGATACGCTCTTCCGCCAACCCGCCGATGGACCAGAACTCGCCTGAGGACATCTTTACCCTCGGCAACTACCTGAGCCGCGACCAGTATGGCGACCGCCCGCTGTTCTACGGACAGGCATACACATCGCAGGTAGCACTGCAACAGGACGGCGGCTACTGCAAGCCCGTGATGAGCGAGGGAGCCCCCGTATACCAGCGCAAGGAGAAGGCTTCTGCCGACGAGAAAGACTCTTACTTCGTGGTAAGCCACAAGAACAAGTACAAGTATGCGCAGAACATGCTCTTCCCGCGTATGTACGATGCAGCCCACGCACAGTCGTACGAAGACTGGATGGGTGGTGTGGAAGGCAGTGAAGTGCCCTTCGACCGCTGCGGCGAGAACATCATGGTGAAGATGCCGACGCAGATAGAGAACATGCGCTTCTTCTTCTCCTACCAGTGCAACTTCATGTACTGGCGCTACTTCATGTGGAACTTTGCCGGACGCCAGAACGACATACAGGGCAACGGCGAACCTGAGCACGGCAACTGGATAACGGGATTCTCGTTCATCGACGACGCCATGCTGGGCGACCAGAGCAAGTTGCCCGACGACCTGAAGCAGAACAAGGGACACAACGTGTTCTACTGCATGCCGCTCGTACTGGGTCTCATCGGACTCTTCTGGCAGGCATGGTACACACGCAAGCGCAAGGTAGTGAAGAACGGCAAGGAAGTGGAGGAGATTCTCCCCATCGGTATCCAGCAGTTCTGGGTGGTGTTCTTCCTGTTCTTCATGACAGGTCTCGCCATCGTCATCTACCTGAACCAGACACCTATGCAGCCGCGCGAACGTGACTACGCCTACGCCGGTTCGTTCTACGCCTACGCCATCTGGTGCGGACTGGGCGTGCTCGCCATCCTCGACCTCCTGAAGAAGAAGGCGAAGTTGAGCGGAGTCACCATCTCAGCCATCGTGGCAGTCATCACCTTGCTCGTGCCTATACAGATGGCATCGCAGACCTGGGACGACCACGACCGCAGCAACCGCTACACCTGCCGCGACTTCGGACAGAACTACCTCATGTCACTGCAGGAGAAGGGCAACCCCATCATCTTTACCAACGGTGACAACGACACCTTCCCTCTGTGGTACAACCAGGAGGTGGAGGGAGTAGGCACAGACGCACGCGTGTGCAACCTGAGCTACCTGGCCACCGACTGGTACATCGACCAGATGAAGCGCCCGGCCTACAACTCGCCCTCAGTGCCCATCACATGGCCCCGACTCGACTTCTGCTCGGGTACCAACGAGTA
Organism: Sphaerochaetaceae bacterium; assembly: GCA_963660455.1. Taxonomy (GTDB): domain Bacteria; phylum Bacteroidota; class Bacteroidia; order Bacteroidales; family Bacteroidaceae; genus Prevotella. Next base: position 4,202 of record CAVKZC010000155.1, read on the forward strand.
CATACAGATAGAACCGGAGGCCAAGAAGCAGATACTCGACTTCTACAAGCAGGACCCTGCCGCCGCCAAGCAGCAGTTTGGTGACGAGCCGTTCGAACTGAAGAACGTGCTGAAGAACTGGGTGCGCAGCAAGAACGCCGACTTCCACTTCATACCCACCGACACCCTCTACATCACCATCGACAAGGAGGCTGTGAAGAAGAGTGGCATGATGATGGCATCGGACACCATCCCCGACAAGATGGTGATCTCGCTCAAGGGCAAGAACGCACTCTACAAGAACGACCTCATGATGCTTGAGATGCTGGCACAGAGCAACTGGACACGTCCCATCTACGTGGCACTCACCGTGGGGCAGGAGAACTACATGAACCTGGGTGACAACTTCGTACAGGAGGGCCTCGCCAACCGCATCACACCGTTCACCACCAACAAGCCGGGTGCCAAGAACTTCGATGCAGAGAAGGCTTACCACAACATCATGACCCGCTTCAAGTTCGGCAACCTCAAGCAGAAGGGCCTCTACATAGACGAGACCACCATGCGCATGTGCTACACCCACCGCCGACTGCTGGCACAGACGGCACTGCAGCTCATAGCCGAGGACAAGAAGCAGAAGGCACTCGACATCCTGAAGAAGGCCGACACGGAGATACCGGGCTACAACGTCACCGTCGACTATATGAGCGGCGGTCTGGACCTGGCACGCGGATGGTTCCTCACCGGACAGAAGGCCAAGGGCAACGAGTACCTCAGCAAGGTATGGAAGGGCGCCAAGCAGTACCTCGAGTACTACCTCTCGCTCAACGGCGACCGCTTCACCAACGCACAGAGCGACTGCATACGCCAGATCATGATCATGCAGAGCGCATGCGACGTGGCAGGCATGAGCAGCCCACAGCTCGAACAGCAGTATGCCAAGCAGCTCAACGCCCTCTACACGCTCTACCGCGGACGTGGCGGAAGAATGCCGGAGGGATATTGAGAACAGGCTAACAACGACGACAAGAGATGTTTATCGAACAACCGGCCAAGTGGCTGAGATGGCTTTACCCCAAGGCGATATGGAGGATGGACCCGAACGAACACGCAGTGTACCTGACGTTCGACGACGGGCCCATCCCCGAGTCGACGCCCTTTATCCTCGACACACTGAAGCGCTACGGGGTGAAAGCCACCTTCTTCATGGTGGGCGAGAACGTGCTGAGACACCACGACCTGTACAACAGAATCGTGGAGGAGGGACACCAGATAGGCAACCATACCTTCAGCCATATAGGTGCCTTCAAGCACCGCGTCATAGCCTATGCCCTCAACACCAACAAGGCCAACGACATCATACACGCCCATCTCTTCCGCCCGCCCCATGGCTGGATGCGCCCAAGCGAGTACTGGTGGCTGCACCGTGCCTACAAGGTAATCATGTGGGACGTGGTGACGCGCGACTACTCCAACCGCCTCACTGCCGACGACGTGGTGGAGAACGTGAAGCGATACTCGCGCAACGGCAGTATCATCACCTTCCACGACTCGCTGAAGAGCATAGACAAGCTCAAGACGGCCTTGCCCCAAGCCATAGAATGGCTCATGGCACAGGGATACGAATTCAAGATATTTGAATAAACAGGTAACTTGGTAACAACAAATATCATCATGAGAGAGCCTAAGTATCATAGTTATACAATATAAGTATGATACTTAGGCTCTCTTAATAATATAGGTATCTTCTATCTGTACAAAAATACGCCCCCAAACATTTGGAAATTTGACGGGATTTGCTTAACTTTGCCAACAACAGGAAAAACGGATATGGCAGATATCAATAATAGGAAATTACCGGCAGGCATCCAGTCGTTCAAAACCATCAGGGAAGAAGGGTATCTCTATGTCGATAAAAGCGACATCGTATGGTATTTGGCGAACCGCGGCAAAAAGTTCAATTACCTAAGCCGCCCCCGGCGCTTCGGCAAGTCCATCCTTGTCGATACACTACAGATGTACCTTGAGGGAAGGAAAGACCTTTTCGAGGGACTGAGGATTATGCAACTGGAGAAAGACTGGAAACATTATCCCGTCATTCGCCTCGACCTCAGTCGTGGTGGAGCGAACGCGGAGACACTGCGTTCGTATCTCGATATACGCTTTGAAAAATACGAAAAGGAATATGGAATCACGCCTAAAGCAACCGCCCAACTTGCCGACCGTTTTGATGCAATCATCACTACAGCATACTGCCAAACAGGTCTGAAAGTCGCCATTCTCATCGACGAATACGACGCTCCTCTCCAACACTCATGGAAGACTCCCGAGCATGAGAAATGCACGGAAGTATATCGTGAGGTATTTGCCATTTTGAAAGCCGATGACGAGTTCGAGCGACTCGTCTTCATCACTGGCATTACCAAATTCACACAAATATCCCTTTTCTCCGTACTCAACAACCTGACAAACATCAGTTTCTTGCCAGAATATGCTGCCATCTGTGGTATCACAGAACCAGAAATCCAAGAGAACTTCAAGCCTGAGTTGGAAAGAATGGCAGAGGTGAATGAATGGACCTTACAACAAACTCACGACAGACTCAAGGATTATTACGACGGTTATCACTTTAGCCGTCGCAACATGGTTGATGTTTATAACCCATACAGCCTCATCAATGCCCTCGATACTCAAGAACTTGGTAATTTTTGGGCTGCTTCAGGAGCAACATCATTGCTTCCAAAATTCGTGGATGACCTGGACATTTCCTTGGAGCATTTCGACCACTGCTATATCGATAGTACAACTTTGGAAACATGTGACGTCAGCGACGGTGGTGCCGAATTATTCCTATACCAATCTGGCTATCTTACCGTCAAGGAATATGAGGATGGGGTATATACTTTAGGATTCCCTAATGAGGAGGTGAAACAAGCGCTGAACAAATTAGTTGTACCTGCACTGACTTTACGCACTAGAGCAAAAGCAATATCCACCCAAAGTCTTTTGCTCAAAATGCTCCAAATAGGCAACATCGAGGAGTCCATGAAAGCACTGAAAGCACTTATTGCCGACGTACCTTACAGCAACAAGAAGCTTGCGTCGATGGATATGGAGGAACGCTATCGCCTCATCATCAGCACCATCTTCAACGCCATTGGTCTGAAGGTGGAAGTGGAAAAGATGATTTCCACTGGTAGAATCGACATGATTGTACAGACTTCTCGTTATATCTATGTCTTAGAACTAAAACTGAGAAACAATGGCGGTAAAGAGGCTGCTACTCAGCAAATCCTTAACCGTCAGTACATGGAACCTTTCAAGGCTGACAAGAGACAGGTCATCGGGCTGGGAATAGAACTGGACGAAGAAGGTAAAGGACTATTGGACTGGAAATTGGCAGAATAAAAGGTACGTCAAAAGATGACATACAAACTGCTTTTTTATCAGCAACCACGAAACTCTCTCAGAAAAGGCTTACTTTTATCTTTTATAAAAGACAAAAGCAAAATAATCGGCATTTTAGATGGTCTTGATGCGATTTGCCTTACGCAGTCGCAAGCCGTCGCTTTGTTCCAACCGAATGGCATAGCGTTCCATCTGGGCTGAAATCTCTGCTATCAACTTGATGGCAGTAGATGATATGGTAAACGGAGGTTATACATATATCTTGTATGCTTCATTATTATAATTACACGAACTTCTTGTTATAAAATAGCGAATGTTTGTTTGAAGGGTATCCCACTGCCGTCAGCAGATTGGTTGACTACGGTCGGCAGACCTGCCGACTACCGTCAGCAGGTCTGCTGACTACCGTCGAACGCCCGACGAGTCTAAGCTCTTGT
>CAVKZC010000156.1:0-8007 GCA_963660455.1 Sphaerochaetaceae bacterium
TGGATAAGCGCTGAAAGCATCTAAGTGCGAAGCCAGCCGCAAGATGAGAACTCCACATGAGGGTCGTCACAGACGATGACGTTGATAGGAGGCAGGTGTAAAGACGGTGACGTCAAAGCCGAGCCTTACTAATTGCCCGAACACTTCCTTCGTCAGTTCATAGTTTCAACTGTATGCAGTCTGACGGCTGTCCTGCAAGGGACGCCGGTTGGTTGCTGACAAAGTCTTGCTTGTGGAAAATACGTCATAACCCATTATCAGGTGGTTATTGCGGCGGGGTTCCACCTCTTCCCATTCCGAACAGAGAAGTTAAGCCCGCTTGCGCCGATGGTACTGCAATGCAATGCGGGAGAGTAGGTGGCCGCCTCCTTTCAGAACGAAGCCCCAGGATTCACACGAGTCCTGGGGCTTTTTATTTTTTTACCCTTTTACCTTTTTACTTTTTTACCTTTAGTAGGTGTGTGCCTTCTTCCTTGTTGTGGTTGTATGACAAGTTTTTTACCAAAAGTCGGTTGTATGTGGAAAATAATGTTTAACTTTGCACTCCACAATAAACTTACACAATAAAACAAGACAATAACTTACATAATAAAATAAGAGAAATATGTCATATTTGTTTTCTTCTGAGTCTGTTTCCGAGGGCCATCCCGACAAGGTCTCAGATCAAATTTCGGATGCATTGCTCGACCAGTTCCTTGCTTACGATTCCAAGGCTCATTGTGCCATAGAGACATTCTGTACTACCGGACAGGTTGTCATCATGGGTGAGGTCAGGTCGTCTGAATATGTGGACTTGCAGACTATAGCCCGTAAAACCATCAAGAAAATTGGTTACACCAAGTCTGAATACCAGTTTGACGGCGACTCCTGTGGTGTGCTTACAGCCATCCATGAGCAGAGCGACGACATTGACCGCGGTGTGAGCCGTGAGGAGGACGACGAGCAGGGTGCAGGCGACCAGGGTATGATGTTCGGTTATGCTACCAACGAGACGGACAACTACATGCCTGTTTCGCTCGACTTGGCCCAGATCATCATGAAAGAGTTGGCTGCCATCCGTAAAGAAGGCAAGCAGATGACTTATCTCCGTCCCGATTCCAAGAGTCAGGTGACGATAGAATATTCAGACGACAATATTCCGCAGCGCATTGACACGATTGTTGTTTCCACCCAGCATGACGACTTCATCAAGAAGGCGAATGGCGAGGATGACGATGAAGCAATGCTTGCGCAGATACGCGAAGATGTCATCAACATCCTTATTCCGCGTGTAAAGTCACAGTTGAGCGGTAAGGTGCTTGCCCTTTTCGGCGATGACATCAAGTACTATGTCAATCCTACAGGCAAGTTTGTCATTGGCGGTCCTCATGGAGACACCGGTCTTACCGGTCGCAAGATTATTGTTGATACCTATGGCGGCAAGGGTGCTCATGGTGGCGGTGCCTTCTCGGGCAAGGACAGCAGCAAGGTAGACCGTTCGGCTGCTTATGCCGCACGTTACATAGCCAAGAACATGGTGGCAGCCGGTGTCTCTGACGAGATGCTGGTGCAGGTAAGTTATGCCATTGGCGTAGCTGAGCCTGTAAGTATCTATGTCAACACCTACGGGCGCAGCCACGTCTCCATGACCGACGGTGAGATAGCCCGCAAGATAGCCGGTATGTTCGACCTTCGTCCCAAGGCGATAGAGCGCCAGCTCAAGCTGCGTCAGCCCATGTTCTTGGAGACGGCGGCTTATGGTCATATGGGTCGTAAGAATGAGGTGGTGGAGAAAACCTTTACCAGCCGTTACCATGAGTCCAAGACCATGCAGGTAGAGTTGTTCACCTGGGAGAAGCTTGACAAGGTGGAGCTCGTGAGAAAGGAATTCGGTCTGTGATAATAGCAGAATGGTACAACAGGCAGATTCTGTACAGTTAGAGAATGCCGGGGAAATCCTTCAGCAGGAAACGTCAGCAGTACGCAAGGAACAGTTGACTCCCCGTATGGTGCTGGGGTGGCTCCGCAAGGACGCTACCCCGGCTCAGCAAGACTCTATGGTCAGGGCGCACATCAAGCCTTCTGACATTACCTGGAGTTCTTGTCCGGATACGCTCCATCTTCCGGGGCATACACGCGGCAAGAGTTTCCGTGACGTCAGTCTGCCGCAGTATTACCGTGAGTCTTTCTTTTCCAAGGACTCCCTGTTCCATCCCGAACTGCGTGGTGGAAGGCAGGGGGTAGCAGGCGACCCTGTGCCATACACGGTGGCAGGCGATGATTTCATCACCTTGTTGCTGTTGCTCTGTTTTGTGTTTGCATGTATTGCCTATTCGCAGTCGCACCAGTTTATCTCCAACCAGATACGCAGGTTCTTCTATGTGCCCCGTTCCGGTACGACAGAGGTGTCTGAGACGTCCAGCGAACTGAGGTTCCAGCTCTTTCTCGTGTTGCAGACTTGTCTGATAGTGGGCATTGGCTATTTCCTCTATTCCAGAATATCGGTCAGTGACACCTTTACGATAGACCAGAATCTGATAATAGCCATCTATGCCGGCACAGTAGCGGTCTACTTCCTGCTGAAGGCAGCACTTTGCGCATTTGTCAACTGGGTGTTCTTCGACAAGAAGAGCAACAAGCGCTGGCTCAAGTCCTATCTGTTCCTCTTTTCAGCCGAGGGAGTACTCTTTTTCCCGATCATTATGTTGATGGCATATTTCGGATTGACGATAGATACTGTTGTCATTTATGCTATTTCGGTGGCCGGATTGGTTAAAATACTGTCGTTTTACAAGGGTTATCTCATCTTTTTCAGGAGAAAAGGCTCATTTCTGCAAATTTTTTTGTACTTTTGTGCCCTCGAAATGGTACCATTCTCCGCCTTGCTGGGTGGGTTGGTTATGATGAGTCATTATTTGAAAATAAACTTTTAGCGCAAAATGATTAAGAAGATCTTGGTTTCCCAACCCAAGCCCGCAAGTGATAAGTCTCCTTATTACGATATCGAAAAGGAATATGGAGTAGAATGTGTTTTCCGCCCTTTCTTCAAGGTTGAGGGCCTTTCGGCCAAGGAATTTCGCCAGCAGAAGATAAACCTTCTGGACTATACTGCAGTCGTTTTCACCTCCCGCCATGCTGTAGACAATTACTTCAAGTTGGCCAAGGAGATGCGCATAACGATACCCGAGGACATGAAATACTTCTGCGTGATAGAGACTGTTGCGCTCTACATCCAGAAATACGTGCAGTACCGCAAGCGCAAGGTGTTCTTTGGCGACACAGGCAAGATAGACGGCTTGATGCCCCAGATGACACGCCACAAGACAGAGAAGTATCTTGTTCCGTTGAGCTGTGTGCACAATGACGACATCAAGAACTTGCTCGACGAGAAGAAGCTCAAGCATACGGAGTGTGTGATGTACCGTACGGTAAGCAACGACTTCAGCGAAGAGGAGATCAAGAGCTTCGACTACGACATGATGGTGTTCTTCAGTCCTACAGGTGTGAAGGCCCTGAAGAAGAACTTCCCCGACTTCAAGCAGGGCGACATTGCCCTCGGAGCTTTCGGGCCGGCAACAGCCAAGACGGTGGAAGAAGAGGGACTTCGTCTCGACCTGGAGGCACCCACCAAGGAGTTCCCGTCCATGACCGGTGCACTGAAGAATTATCTCGAAAAGAACAACAAGTAAGGACACTATCCTTGAAGAAATGGAACCGATAACCTTTGGTAAAGCAGAGAAACTGTGCAGCAAGACACTTATCGCGCGCCTTTTTGCCGGCAAGTTGTCCTCTTTGTCTGCTTGGCCGGTAAGGGCCGTGTTCCATACGGTCGATTCCACAGAGGTGGCAGATGCACCATGCGTGCAAGTGCTGGTGAGTGTGTCCAAGCGTTACTTCAAGCGTGCCGTGAAGCGCAACCGTGTGAAGCGGCAGATACGCGAAGCCTACCGCAAGCACAAGGGCTTGCTCGTGGACGCGGTGTCCCAGATGCCGGACAAGCGCTTGCTGGTCGCTTTTATCTGGCAAGACGACAAGTTGCACGACTCGGAAAAGGTAGAACGCAAGGTCGCCAGTCTCTTGCAGCGGATAGCGGAAAAAGTAACGTCTTGTCCGGACGTGCGTCATCCGCAGCAGAAAGCGGATGCGGCAGACGTGCCACCGCATTGCGATACTACTACAGTATGAAAAGTATGATGGCCCATACGCTGGGACAGTGCTGGCGGTTGTTTACGAAAGTCTTGGGCTGGCTGTTGTTGCTGCCCATCGTGTTCTACCAGCGTTTCATCACGCCCTATACGCCACCGTCGTGCCGCTTTACGCCCACATGCTCCGAATATGCACGGCAGGCCATCGTGAAGCACGGCCCTTTCAAGGGATTGCTGCTTGCCGTGTGGAGAATATTGAGATGCAACCCATGGGGTGGCTCGGGATACGACCCCGTGCCGTAAGTTTCCGGAGAAGATTCGGGCCCCGTACATATATTTCTTATAATATAAACACTCTCATTCGATGACAAAAAACTTTGTTGAAGAATTGAAATGGCGCGGTATGCTGGCGCAGATAATGCCAGGTACTGAGGAATACCTCAACACCCACATGGTGTCAGCCTATCTTGGAACAGACCCTACGGCAGACTCGCTGCACATCGGTCACCTCTGCGGTATTATGATGCTGCGTCATCTGCAGCGTTGCGGCCACAAGCCTTATCTGCTTGTGGGCGGTGCCACAGGTATGATCGGAGACCCCTCGGGCAAGAGCCAGGAGCGCAACCTGCTCGATTCGGATACGCTTTACCATAACCAGGAAGCCATCAAGAAGCAGGTGTCCAAGTTCCTCGACTTCGACGGTGCAGAACCCAACAAGGCCGAGATGGTAAACAACTACGACTGGATGAAGGATTTCACCTTCCTCGATTTCGCACGCGAGGTGGGCAAGCACATCACCGTCAACTACATGATGGCGAAGGACAGTGTGCAGAAACGCCTGAACGGTGAGGCACGCGACGGCCTGTCATTCACTGAGTTCACCTACCAGTTGCTGCAGGGCTACGACTTCCTCTACCAGTACCAGAAGTATGGCGTACGCCTCCAGCTCGGTGGTAACGACCAGTGGGGCAATATGACTACGGGTACGGAACTCATCCATCGCACCCTCGGCAATGATGCCGAGTGCTTCTGCCTTACTTGTCCGCTGATAACCAAGGCCGACGGAAAGAAGTTTGGCAAGACCGAGAGCGGCAACATCTGGCTGGACCGCAACCGCACCACGCCTTACGCCTTCTATCAGTTCTGGCTCAACGTGAGTGACGAGGATGCAGAGAAATACATCAAGATATTCACCGACCTTGACAAGGAGACCATCGATGCCCTCGTGGAGGAGCACAAGCAGGATCCCGGTCGCCGTGTGCTGCAGAAGCGCTTGGCAGAGGAAGTGACCACCATGGTTCACTCCAAGGAAGACCTCGACATGGCCATCGCTGCCAGCAACATCCTCTTCGGCAAAGCCACCAAGGAGAGTCTGGCCCAGCTCGACGAGGCAACCCTCAACGATGTGTTTGCCAACGTGCCCCACTACGACCTCGACAAGAGTCTGCTCGGCGGTACGGCAGTTGACCTCTTCTGCCAGGAAGGCATGGAGATATTCCCCAGCAAGAACGAGATGCGCAAGCTCGTGAAGGGCGGCGGCGTTTCGCTCAACAAGGAGAAGCTGACGGCTTTCGACCAGGTAGTTTCTGAAGCCGACCTCATCGACGGCAAGTATCTTCTGATGCAGAAAGGCAAGAAGAATTATTACCTGATTACGGTAAAATAACAATCCTGCACGGGAGATTGTTGCCGTAAATGCAAAAAGTGACTAAATAATTTGGTAGTGGAGAAAAAATCCACTACCTTTGCAAATAGTTTGATTGTCCTATGGTGTAATGGTAGCACTACAGTTTTTGGTTCTGTCAGTGGTGGTTCGAATCCGCCTGGGACAACAGATGTAAAAAGTGTGTCATCAAAAATGGCACACTTTTTTGTTTATGGAATGGTGAGTTCTGAAAATAATTTTGTAACTTTGCCATCAAACTAAATGAGGAATCAATGAAGACCAACTATGAGTTGAGATACGCGTCCCATCCTGCGGATGCAAAGGCATACGATACAGCGCGGCTGCGCAAGGAGTTTCTGGTAGAGAAGTTGTTTGTGGCCGATGAGGTCAATATGGTCTACTCCCTGTACGACCGCATGGTGGTGGGAGGAGCGATGCCCGTCAAGGAGAAACTGCTGCTGGAAGCCATCCCTCCCCTGAAAGCCCCCCATTTCACGACCCGTCGCGAGATAGGCATCTTCAATGTCGGTGAGGGTGAAGGCATTGTTACCGTGGGCGACGAGACCTTCCGTCTGGGCTATAAAGAGGCACTCTATGTAGGCAGCGGCGACCGCGATGTCTCTTTCGGCAGTGCAGAGCCGGGCCGTCCTGCCAAGTTCTATTTCAACAGCACCACGGCGCACACTTCCTTTCCGTGCCGCAAGGTGACGAAGGAAGACGCCATCCGTGCCCACATGGGTGCCCTGGAGACAAGCAACGAGCGTACCATCAACAAGATGCTGGTAAAGGAAGTGCTCCCCACCTGCCAGTTGCAGATGGGCATGACCGAACTCGAACCGGGTTCCGTCTGGAACACGATGCCTGCCCATGTCCATAGCCGCCGTATGGAGGCATACTTCTATTTCGAGGTGCCCGAGTCGCAAGCCGTGTGTCACATGATGGGTGAGCCCCACGAGACGCGCCACATCTGGATGAAGGGCAACCAGGCTGTGCTCTCCCCCGAATGGAGCATACACAGTGGTGCCGCTACACACAACTACACCTTCATCTGGGGCATGGGCGGCGAGAACCTCGACTATGGTGACCAGGACTTTTACGAGATAGCCGACCTGAAGTAAGCAAGCGCAAAGACTAATGTACTAAACAACAACAATATGGACTTTTCAAAACTATTCTCACTTGAGGGCAAGGTAGCCCTCGTTACAGGAGCCGCCTACGGAATCGGCTTCGCTATTGCCGAGGCTTACGCCAAGGCCGGTGCCAAGATTGCATTCAACTGCCGCAGCCAGCACCATATGGACCAGGCACTTGCCGATTACAAGGCAAAGGGCATCGACGCCAAGGGCTACATCTGCGATGTAACCGACGAGGAGCAGGTGAAGGCCATGGTGGCTGACATCGAGAAGGAACTCGGCGTTGTCGACATCCTGGTAAACAATGCCGGCATCATCAAGCGCATCCCTATGACCGAGATGTCTGTAGACGAATTCAAGCAGGTCATCGACATCGACCTCACAGCTCCGTTCATCGTCTCCAAGGCTGTCATCCCCGGCATGATCAAGAAGGGTCATGGCAAGATTATCAATGTCTGCTCCATGATGAGCGAGTTGGGCCGCGAGACCGTCTCTGCTTATGCAGCAGCCAAGGGTGGCCTGAAGATGCTCACCCGCAACATCTGCTCGGAGTATGGCGAGTACAATATCCAGTGTAACGGTCTTGGTCCCGGCTACATCGCCACACCGCAGACCGCTCCTCTGCGTGAGCGTCAGGCAGACGGCAGCCGTCATCCTTTCGACAGCTTCATCTGTGCCAAGACTCCGGCAGGACGCTGGCTCGACCCTGAAGAGCTGGAAGGTCCCGCAGTGTTCCTTGCCTCAGATGCTTCCAATGCCGTAAACGGCCACATCCTCTACGTGGATGGCGGTATCTTGGCATACATCGGCAAGCAGCCGAAATAAGTAGTATAGGCGTGTTCTAAAAATTCCACGCACTGTTAAACTTCTTCTTTAGACGGATGCTCTTTGTGTCTTTTTGATTTTATCCGGCATCTTTTTCTTTCTCTCTCAGTCGTATAGCCCGCTATACTCCTTCAAGAAGAAAGATAGTGCAAACCGAATGCAATGAAGCTCGCTTCAATTGCTGAGGTGCAGCCTATCTTATTCAAAGAAAAATCTGCTCGGCTAAAATGCAAAAATCCTACAAAGGTAATTTTTAGAA